>CAYJKK010000013.1:0-45807 GCA_964370905.1 uncultured Clostridium sp.
TTAATTAACATAATGTGATAAAATTGTGCTATAAAACTTTAGGAGGAAACATCATGCAAAAACTAAAAGATGTAGTAAGACAATTAGAAGAAGAGGTAACAAAATTTGAACATGAAAATTATGATACTATGTCTAAACCAACAGATGATTACATAGATAAAGTATCTATGTTACTAGCACAAATATTTGAAGAAGCAAAAACTTTAAATACAGAAAACTTTAAAAAAATTTATACCAAATATATTAAATACTATAAAGAATTTAGTAAATTGGAAAATAGAAAAGGTTATGAATTTGTGAAGCTAGTCTTAAAATTACAACTTGTATTAGATGATTTAATCATTGAATTAGAAGAACAAGAAGTGTAATACAAGAAATGTAATAAATGATGTAAAAAAAAGACGGGGATTCCCGTCTTTTTTGAATAGATAATAAATAAAGAGTAAAGAATAAGTAAAAGTAAAGAATAATCTAAATATATAGGAGGAAATAATTTGATTAATATAGGATGTTCAAGTATGAAATTAACTTCAAAAGAAAATAACTATTATTGGTTTAGAACTTGTGATATGAATGATGAATTAAATGTGTGGAAAATAAAGTCAGAAATAATATCATTTAGTAAAGGAAGCAAAATAAAATATTCAAATGGAATAGTAGAAGCTAAATATAGTTTTCTAGGAATTTCCTATGGGAAAAAATATAATAATATGTTAGATGGAATCAATGAAGAAGGTTTAGTAGGCGGACTACAATTTCTCTTAGAAGGTACATCTATAAAAAAAGAAAAAGAAGATAATAGTAAAATAGATGGTATGGAGTTTGTTTCATATGTGTTATCAATATGTAAAGATTGTAATGAAGTTATTAAGCTAGCAGAAAAAATGCAAATATTAAATACAAAATATAATGGTGTAGAAACAAAAGCAACAATGCATTATACTTTTACAGATAGAAGCGGAAAAAACATAATATTAGAGCCTATACTAGATGGCAAATTTACAATATATGATAATACAATAGGTGTTATGACAAATTCACCAACATATATAGAACATATAAATAATCTAGAGTGGTTTTTAGCAAATTCAATAGAATTAAAAAATGGAAGATCAGATAGTAATTTGTTATCAATAGAAAACATGAAGATAGATGATATAGAAATATTACCTAAACACGATATTAAAACATATTTAAGATCAAATGTATTTCCAGGATCATATGTTTCTTATGATAGATTTATTAGGTTATCTATATTAAAATATTTAAATAATGATGGTAGAGATTATTTAGATAAGGATATGCTTTTATATGGAGAAAAACTTATGAATTCTGTTATTGTTCCTAAAACAAAAGGATATTTTTATTATAACTACCTTTTAGAAGATATTAATAATATTGAGCACAGTGTAAATGGAAATATTTTATATGGTGGTGGTGATGATTATACACAATATATTGCTATGTATGATATTAAAAATTTAGAGTTAAATATAAAGAAAGAGGATTCTTTAGTATGGCAAACAATTAGTTTAAGTAATATACAAAAAGGTTTTAATATTTTATAAATAGACAAAGAAAAATGAAAAACTAAAAAAAGAAAAAATAAAAGAAACAAAATAAAAAAAACAAAATAAAAAACTCATATTTCTATGAGTTTTTTCTATATGAATTAATGTTAAAATCAAAAGTCTTATTAAATATAAATGTTATTGATTTTGTATAATTATCAACTGATTCTGCTCCAATTTCATTTATTTCCATTGTTATTTCATATTTTCTTAATGTATCAAATGTATTCATAAATCCAAGTCCTGAACCTCCAGTATTAGAATGTGTAGTAATAGGGACATTACCTAGTTTCTCTAGTGTTGATTGTTCAAATTCTATTCCTGAGTCATATATAGATATTACATAACAACTATTATATTGTCCTATTTTTACTAACAAGCTTTTATTAACATTTTTACTATTATTTAGTGCAATTATACTATTTCTAATATGGTCTGATAATAAGGTTTCTAAATCTTCTAATGATATAAAGTTATTAATTAGTTCATATAAATCACATCTTATTTGTAGTTCAAGATCTATTTCATGTTTATTACATTCTGCTTGCATATATGAAAATAGGTCGTCTAGTTCTTTTATTTCTGTACTTTTAAATAATGCAGGTACAATTACTGGTGTTAGTTCATTTGCTATCTCACTGTTAAATGCTAATGTTGCTGCTTTATATTCTAGTGTTCTTTGTTTATGTTTTAGTGTATGGTTTATTTTTGAGTATGCTAAGTTTTCTGTTTCGAGTCTTGTTATTTCGTTTTTCATCGTTTCTATTGTTTGTTTACTTTCTACTAGTTCTGTATTAAATAGTTTTTGTTTATAGTATTGTTTTACTGAGTAATATATGGTTACTACCATTAGTATTGCGAAGATTACTAGTGGTGGGAAAAACTCTTTATAGAAAGAAGTATTTAAATTCATAAATAAAATAAAAGAAAATATAATACCAACAGAAATATTTAAACTCAATATATTAAAATATTCATTTTCAGTATGTTTAAGAATGATATTAAACATATTACGTAGTCTTTTGTTGTGCAATAAATAATATAACATAATAAAATGTATAATACTTATAAACAGAATATTAAATATGTCAGAGAATGAATAGAAAAATTTATTTGGGAAATATGAAATTGCAACAGCTAATATATTAAATATATTACTAATTCCAATACATATAATACATGTAATCAAGGAAGTACTTAATTGTAATTTACAGATAACTGCATACTGTAAGGATAAGAGTACTATAAAAATTAAAGTACGTATAGTTGTAGATGATATTGGCGTTATGAAGTATAAAACACTAAAGTATATAATAGTGGATACAATGTAATGAATAGGATTGTGTCGCAAATTTAAAACTTTGATTATCGAATAAGTTAGAAGTAAAGCTTTAAAGATAGCGAAGCTGATGTAGGCAGTAGTATTTAATTCATTTAAATTCAAAAAAACCCCCTCCTTTATTATATAGTAAATATAATAAAGTGGGATTAAAAAATAAACAACAAAAGTATTAGTTGAATTTTACTTTTGTTGAAAAATATTATAATAAATCACCAAATCTTCTTAACCACTCTAAAAATTCATCATACCAACTCATGAGATCACCACCTTCTGACAACAGTTTGTTTGATATTGTCTAGGTAATTGTATAAGTTGGAGAGCTTGTGAGAGTAAGAGTTTAGTGTGGTGTTCTTTTATTTTGCGTAAAAAAAAACAGTAAATTAGTTTTACTGTTTTTGTATAAATCTATTAAATTAGGAAAATGTGAAAAATGATATTCTTTTATTAAAAAAAGAATGAAAAAAGTTAAAAAAAGTTGAAAAAAATTTAAAAATAGAAAAAAATAGTACTAGAAATGAAAAAAAGATTGAGATAGTTAAAAATAGTAAAATCTGATATTTGTACTAAATTAACTTTCTAATCTTTTCGATATAATAATACATAAACTCCATAGGAGTAGGAATACCAGTCTCATAATTAACTTTAGCAGTATAATGAATAAGTAAATCCTCAACAGCAGAAAGTCTCCAAGCACAATTAATAGCAGTACTAATACCGTTATTAACCGTAGTACTCGACTTTTTATGAAGATTACAAATATATGCAGTAATATTAAGAGTGAAGTTATTAGTAGTAAGAACTTGATATAGTCCATCATAAATATATTTTCTACCAATTAACTTTTGAGAAATACCAATTAAATCTAGTTCGTGATTTATTAGTTTAGAAATCTTATCATCTCTAGAAGCAAGAGAAACTTTTAAATTATCTAAAGTATTATCAGGTAATTGAGGCTCTCTTAAAGCTATAAATTTATTTAAAACATGACTTGCAGAATATTTAGGGTGATTTTTATATAAAATTAGGTCAACACCATTTCTATGTAATATTTGATAAGTTCTATTAGAATTTATATATGTAGTGATAATTATAATTGGTCTGTAATCTAAACTTTTAAGCTCACTTAAAAATGCAAAAGAATCTGCATTACCATTTGTATTATTATTTAATTCAATATCAACAACTAAAGCTTCTGGTCTTTTAGATTTCACAAGTTGCATAGCCTCTATATCTGAATCAGTTACTGCAATTAACTCAAAATCTTTTCTATCTTTTAAAGCATCTAAAAAGTTACTACAATCAATTGGATCATCTTCTAATATTAATAATTTGATTGGTCTCATAATATTTCCCCCTAAGATTTTTTGATTTTTTTCTTAATTTATTTTTTTATATGTTAATCAATCTGTTAAAAATCTATTAATATATACTATAAAATACTAGTATATTCCATATATCAAAATTAAAGATTTAGTTCTAAGTTATATTTTAATAAGAAAGTAGTCGAAAGAAGTAGATTTTTAAGAGGTATTTGTAAGAAGACTATAAATTGATTAAAGGAGTAAATTAAATAATGGAAGAATTAGAATTAGAACTAGAAAAACAAGAACTACTAGAAAGAGGAAAAAGAATTAAAGAAATTAGAGAAGAAGCACTTAAAATCAATAAAAGGCAATTGGCAGAAAAATTAGGAATATCTCCACAATTTTTAGGTTTAGTTGAAAGTGGAAAAGGAAATTTATCGTATAGAAGTTTGAAATATTTAAGAGATGTATCAGGATATTCAACAGATTATATTTTGTTCGGATTTGATGATCATAATATTGGGAAAGTTAGAGAGTTGTTAGATAACTATAGTGAAGAGGAAATAGCAGTAGGGATAGATTCAGTGAAAAATATAATAAAGTTAATTAAAAAGAGATAATATAAGTAAAAAGTTGATAGTTTAAATTTTGTATTTAGCTATTGATTTTTTTATATTTTCTTTTCCTATTTTTTTCCTATTCTTTTTATTTTTGTATTTTTTAATATTGACATAAAAAGTAATATGTAATAATATTTAGATAGTTAAAACAAAGGAGAAAATTCGTATGAATAATGTAAAAAAATGGTTTTTTAGGAATATTATTTGGATAGTAATATTAATAGTTGGTATAATAGGTATTGGGTATGTAGAAGCAATGTATTTAGAAGAAATAAAAGCATTTGATAATGCAGTTTATGAATATGTTGTAAATAACTTGAGATTTGAGTGGTTAACCCCATTTATTATATTTATAACAGATTTAGGAAGTCCGATAGTCTTATTAGGTGCATGTGCACTTGCAATTATATTTGCAACAAACAAGAAAAAAGGATTATTAGTCAGTATAAATTTAATAGGTATAAGTGTATTAAATGTATTACTAAAAAATATTGTACAAAGAGGAAGACCAGAAGGTTTTGAACTAATAGAACAAGGTGGGTATAGCTTTCCATCAGGTCATTCAATGGTAAGTACAGCATTTTACGGATTACTAATATATTTTGTATATAATAGGATAGAGAAAAAATGGCTTAAAAATCTCTTATGTGTTATAGTTTTTGTAATGTTAATTTTAATAGGATTTAGTAGAATATATTTAGGAGTACACTATTTCTCAGATGTAGTAGCAGGTTTCTTTATTTCTATTATTTATTTAATTTTAATAATTAATACAGTTTCAAAATTAACAAAAATGGAAAAGAAAAGAATAAGGGAAACAAAAAAAGTAGTAAATAGCTTTAAGTATGCAATATCAGGTATAGTTTTAGCATTAAAAGAAGAAAGAAATATGAAGATACATTTGTCAGCTATAATTGTTGTAACAATACTTGGAGTTATACTTCAAATTTCTAGTATAGAAGTTATGATATTAGCACTTGTAATCGGACTAGTTATATCTGCAGAGCTATTTAATACAGCAATAGAAGTTCTAACAGATGTAGTAATGCCAGAGAAAAATGAAAAAGCTAAAATAACAAAAGATATAGCAGCAGGTGCAGTTTTAGTAACATCAATAATAGCGGTATTTATTGGAATAATAATATTTGTTCCTAAAATATTTATATAATAAAGTGGTTTTTAAATAATATATGAAGGAGAAATTTTATGAGAAAAGTAGTTTTATTTATAGCAACAAGTTTAGACGGTTATATAGCAGATTTTAAAGGTAGTGTAAATTGGATTCAAGGAGAAGATGCAGAAAACAATGATATGGGGAATTATAATAAGTTCATAAAAACAATAGACACAGTTGTGCTAGGTCGCAGAACATATGAACAAATTATAACAGAGTTGTCACCAGATGTGTGGCCATATAAAGGATTAGATTCATATGTATTAACACATAGAGAGTATCAAAATAATCAAGAAGAAAGAATATTTTTTGTAAATACAGATATAAAAAAATTCATAGAAGAATTAAAATCTGAAGAAGGAAAAAAAGATATTTGGATTTGCGGTGGAGCAAATATAATAAATCAATTAGTTGAGTTAGATTTAATAGATAAATACTATTTAACAGTAGTTCCTACAATACTAGGAGATGGAATTAGATTATTTGATAAAATAGATAAAAACATTAATTTAAAATTAGTAGAAACTTCAACATATAATGGTATGATAGATTTAATTTATGAAAGAAGATAATATGGAGATATATGAATATTTAAATAGTATTTCTTTAGAAAATAAAGAAAAGATAGAGCCTATTTTTGAGTATATAATTAAAAAATATAAATTTGTACAATTTTCAGATAATTATGCTCAAAATACTAAAATGCCAACATTTAGAATAAGCCATAATTATGTTACAATAGGTTTAATGAAGAAATATATATCAATACATTTTAGTAATTATGATGCAGTAAAACATATAAAGGAAAATTGGAAAGAAATAACTGCAAATGTTGGTTGTGTAAATATAAAATATAATTTAGATATAAAATATGAATTAATATTTGAAGCAATAGAAAAAACTTTTAAGTAGGGGAAGAGAAATATGATAATAAGTATATGTGGTAAATCAGGTAGTGGTAAATCATATTTAGCAAAAGAAATAGCAAAAAATATAGATGGAATTGTAATAGATATTGATAAAATAGGTCATCAGGTATTAACATTTGAAGAAGTTAAAGAACAATTAGTAAAAAGCTTTGGAGAAGATATATTAATATCTGGGAATATAGATAGAAAAAAACTAGGAAAAATTGTATTTTCAGATAGTATGCAAATGCAAGTTTTAACAGATATAACGTGGCCCTGTATGAATGAAATAGTAGATGATATTATTTTGAAAAATTCAGATAAAGTAATTATTTTAGATTGGCAATTACTTCCAAAAACCAAGTTTTTTAAACTATCAGATAAAAAAATATTGTTAGATATTCCGTTTGATATAAGGAAAAAAAGGATAGAAGCAAGAGATAAAATAGTAGAAGAAAAAATATTAGAAAGAGAAAAAGCGTCATATTCATATAATAAGGACGATTTTGATGTTATAATAGATAATATATTAATAGATGATGTAAAAGGGGTTATAGATAGAATATGGGAATAAAAAGAGCAATATATCCAGGTAGTTTTGATCCAATAACAAAAGGTCATGCTAATATAATTAAAAAGGCTTTAAAAATATTTGATGAAGTTATAGTTGTAGTTTCTAAAAATATAAATAAGAAAAATAGTTTTTTTAGTGTAGAAGAAAGAGTAGAATTAATTAAAAAAATGTATGAAAATAATTCATCTGTAAAAGTAATTGAGTCATCACTTGCTTCTGTAGATGTAGCGTTAGAAAATAATTGTAATATCATAATACGAGGATTACGAAATTTAAGTGACTATAATTATGAATTAGAATTAGCTAAAGTAAATAGAGACTTATCAAATAATGAGATTGAAACAATTTGCTTTTTTGCAGATAGTGAGGAAGATTGTATATCATCTTCAATGGTAAAAGAAATATTTACATTTAATAAAGATATTTCTAAATATGTAGATGATATTGTAATTGAAAAGATGGAAGAAAAGTTAATGAACTAGCTATTTTACTAGTTCTTCTTGTCTTTTTATGAGCTGAATTATTGAAATATGTATCAAATATAGTATATATAATAAACTTTAAGGAGAGTATATGAATTATGAGAATTATGTCTAAAGTTGTAAAAGAGTTGATAAAAAGGAATGAAAAAATAGCAACTATGGAATCATGTACAGGAGGTTATATAAGTAGTCAGATAACAAATGAGCCAAATTCAAGTAAAATATTTGAAATGGCAAGTGTAACATATTCGTATGAAGCAAAAATCAAAATGGGAGTTAGTAAAGAAACTATAGATGCATATACAGTATATAGTTTTGAGGTTGCTAAAGAAATGGCAAAATGTATATCAGATTATTCTAGTGCAGATTATGGAATAGGAGTAACAGGACAGGTTCAAAATAAAGGCGAAAATGTATATATAAGCATATATTTAAAAAATACAAATAAGTATTTGAATTTTAATCATATTTGTAAAGCAAATAGTAAATTTAAAAATAAGATAGCTGTTTCTAAATTAATAGAGCAGATATTATTAGAAAAAATATTTATATAATAATATCAAATAAATTTATTTTTTATTTATGTTATTATTTTATTTACTTTATTATTGTATATATGTTATTGTTTTATTTAATATTTTATTATTTTTAATTTGTTTTAAAAGCAACAAACACCACTTTTAAGTGATATTTGTTGCTTTTTTTAGTTTTTTAATTTTTAATCTTCCCAAGAAACAGGAATGATTTTGCAGTCATATTTATCTGATGATGAGCATAAATATGAGTGGTCACCAATTTGAATTGCAAATACTTTTTTGTCATGAATATTATGACTTAAAACTCTAACTTGATTTACTTCAATTTTAGAATTTAAATGTTTAGAAAAAGCTTTAGCAGCATCTTTTTCTGTAAAAGTATTTTTTTCTGATTGACCTCTGATTTTTTTCATAATGTTTCCTCCTCGTGCAATTGCACATCTTAAAGTAATATATTTTCATGTTGTAACGGAGTAAATAATTGTTACACAAGAGGTATTATAGCAGAATATTGGCTAAAAAGCAATATATATATTAGTTTGAATACATAAAGTCGAGTGAGTGTAGGACAATTAAATCTTGTTGAGTATCATGAGAAATAGTCGCATCATTATCTCCATCTTGTTTTCCATAATTTCCGTACTTGAGCATGATTTCCACCATCTATAGTAATAAGGTTAGTTGTATAAGTAATATCTTCATACATATAGTCTAAACTACCAGCTATAGTTAATGTTTTTTCGATAGGATAATTGCTATATGAATAAGAACCAAGAAGGATAAGTCCATCTATTTTAGCACTGTTATTTTCCGCATAAACACTTGCAAAAGTACCACCTAGAGAATGTCCAATAATATACCAAGAATCAATATTAGAATTACTACTAATTATGTTATTTGCTGCATTAGTATTAAACATTGCTAAGTTAAAAGGCATTTCTACTAAAAAAGCATTAATATTTTCTTTTTGATATTTTTCCATTAAAGGTAAATAGCTAGTAAATTCTACTTTTCCACCTGGATAAAATATTATACCTACATTACTATCAGATTTTAAATGTATGAAGTTATCATTAACTATAAGATCTGTATTATTAGTTAAAATATTTTTAGCTACTTCATCTGCTTCATAATAGTCAGATACATAAATAAAAAAGCTAATAATTGATATAGTAAGTAAAGATAGTATAGAAATAAGAACTATTTTTAGTATTTTGCTTTTTTTACTTAGTGTATTTTTTTGTTTTGTTTGATTTTTATTTTTCATCTCTTTATCCTTTATATTTTCTTCATAAGTTTTCATAATTAGATTCTCATTAAATTTAAATTTCAAGTAATATTTTATTTATACAATAATACAATAGTATTTCCAATTTTTTCAATTAATTCATCATCTTTTAAAAGTTTAAGCTCTCTCATCATAGCACTTCTATCAACACTTAAATAATCTGCTAAATCTGTTAAAGAAAAAGGAAGTGTTATTTTTTTTGAATGAGTTTGAGATGAAAGTAATGAAAAAAAGCTAAGTAACTTATCACGTGTAGAACGCTTACTAAGTAATTCAATTCTCATATTTAAGACTTTTACTTTATTTAAAATTAATTCAGGCAAATCTTTAGTTAAAGTAGAGTGAAATTTACAATTAGAGGTACATTTATACTCTAAGTCATCATAGTTATAGAAGATGACTGTACATTTTTTTTTAGCTTCAACTAAAAGTTCGTTATTTACAGTAATATTGTAAAAAACCTCTCCAAAAGTATCATATTTAGAAAAATGTTCTATAATTATCCTATCACCATTAAAATCATATCTAACTAAATCTGCTGTACCATCAACTAAAATACAAAATTGATTTCTTTTTTGTATATATGTAGTTATAGTTTCACCTTTAGAAAAAGTTTTTAAATTAGACTTATGGCAACTAGTATTAAAATTAAATATAAATTGTTTAATATCAAAATTTGTATTCATAGGTGTCTCCTTAAATAGTTAATAATTTTTTTGTATTATATACTAAAAGAGTTGTAAATGCAACAGGAAAGATAAGCTGTTGAGTGTATAATCCTAAAATATTTAACGTATTAAGTTCAAATAATTAATAAACATAATTTGTAAAATTATTGTAATAAAAATGTAATAATCGACAAAAACTTACAGCCATATGGAATGAAATTTAAATTTAATAATGTGTTGCTTTTGCAACAGTTAAATATTTTTAGATGTATATAATAGAAACATAAAATACGAAGGGGGAAATGAAAAAATGAAAATCATCAAAAGAGACGGAAGAGCTGTAGATTACAATAGAGATAAGATTTTTGTAGCTATTGAAAAAGCAAATAAAGAAGTTAGAGCCAGAGAAAAAGCGAGTAAAGAAGAAATTGAAAATATAATTTTGTATATTGAAGACTTAGGTAAAAAAAGAATGTTAGTAGAAGATATTCAAGATTTGATAGAAGAAAAATTAATGGAAATTCACAAATATGAACTTGCAAAAAAATATATTGTATATAGATATACTAGAGCGTTAGTAAGAAAACAAAATACTACTGATGAATCAATATTAGGATTAATTAAAACAACTAATAAAGATGTAATGGAAGAAAATTCAAATAAAAATGCAGTAATAGCATCTACTCAAAGAGATCTAATTGCAGGTGAAGTATCAAAAGATTTAACAAAAAGAATGTTATTACCAGAAAAAATAACTAAAGCACATGAAGATGGTATTTTACATTTCCACGATATGGACTATTTTTTACAACCAATATTTAATTGTTGTTTAATAGATATTAAAGATATGTTAGATAATGGAACAGTAATGAATGGGAAATTAATAGAAAGTCCTAAAAGTTTTCAAGTAGCATGTACTGTTATGACACAAATAATTGCAGCTGTTGCAAGTAGTCAGTATGGTGGACAGTCAGTAGAAATAAAGCATTTAGGAAAATATTTAAGAATTAGTAGAGAAAAATTTGAAAAAGAATTGACAGAAAAATATAAAGGTAAAATGAGTGATGAGCTTATTGCTGAAATTGTAGATGAAAGAGTTAAAAAAGAATTATCAGCAGGTGTTCAAACAATTCAATACCAAATAAATACATTAATGACAACAAATGGACAATCACCATTTGTAACAATATTCTTAAATTTAGAAGAAAAAGATGAATATATAGAAGAAAATGCATTAATAATAAAAGAAATATTAGAACAAAGACATAAAGGGATAAAAAATGAAAAAGGAGTATATGTAACTCCAGCATTTCCTAAATTAGTATATGTATTAGATGAACATAACTGTTTAAAAGGTGGTAAATATGATTATTTAACAAAATTAGCAGTTAAATGTTCTTCAAAAAGACTATATCCAGATTATATTTCAGCTAAAAAAATGCGTGAAAATTATGAAGGTAATGTACTTAGTCCTATGGGATGTAGAAGTTTCTTATCACCTTGGAAAGATGAAAATGGAAACTATAAATTTGAAGGAAGATTTAATCAAGGTGTTGTAAGTTTAAATTTACCACAAGTTGCATTAGCAGCTGAAGGAAATACAGAAAAATTTTGGAAAGTTCTAGATGAAAGATTAGAATTATGTTTTGAAGCTTTAATGTGTAGACATTATGCATTAATTGGAACTTCAGCAGAAATAAGTCCAGTTCATTGGAGATATGGTGCTATTGCAAGACTTGGTAAAGGTGAAAAAATAGATAAACTTTTAAAAGGTGGATATTCAACTATATCTTTAGGATATATAGGTATATATGAAGTTACAAAATTAATGATGGGTACTTCACACACAAGTAATGAAGGTAAAGAATTTGCTATAAAATTAATGAAATATTTAAAAGAAGTTGTAGCAAGATGGAAAAAAGAAACAAATATTGGTTTTGCTCTTTATGGTACACCAGCAGAAAGTTTATGTTATAGATTTGCAAGAATTGATAAAGAAAAATTTGGGAATATTAAAGATATAACTGATAAAGGGTATTATACAAATTCATATCATGTTGATGTTAGAGAAAAAATAGATGCATTTGAAAAACTAAAATTTGAAAGTGATTTCCAAACAGTTTCTATTGGTGGAGCTATATCATATGTAGAAATACCAAATATGCAACATAATTTACCAGCTATGGAAGCAGTTGTTAAATTCATATATGATAATATTCAATATGCAGAATTTAATACAAAATCAGATTTTTGTCATGAATGTGGTTATGAAGGTGAAATTATAATAAATGATGATTTAGAATGGGAATGCCCAAATTGTCATAACAAAGATAAAAATAAAATGAATGTAACAAGAAGAACTTGTGGATATTTAGGAGAAAATTTCTGGAATGTTGGTAAAACAAAAGAAATTAAACAACGTGTGTTACATTTATAGAAAAAAGAAAAATTAAACTAAAAGTTTAAGAGCTAAAATAAAAGTTGAAAATTTGAAATGAAAAATGGGGAAGGCTAAAACAAGAAGTTCTTCTCCATATTTTTATGAAAGGATGGAAGTTATGGATATATGTATGAAAAGAGCAAAAGAAAACGCTGATAATGGAATAAAAAGAGGTGATGGTGGGCCATTTGGAGCAGTTATTGTAGATGGTAATGGAAATATAGTTTCAGATGGGAACAACATGGTAATTAAAAATAATGATCCAACTGCACATGCAGAAATTGTAGCAATAAGAAGAGCCGCAGAAAAACTAGGAACTTATGATTTATCAGATTGCACACTGTATACTTCTTGTGAGCCATGCCCTATGTGTTTATCTGCAATAATATGGGCAAATATTAAAACTGTATATTATGGTAATACAAAAAAAGATGCAGCAGATATTGGATTTAGAGATGATATGATATATGAATATTTAGCAGGTAAAAATAAAGAACTAATTGAATTAAAGCAATTAGATAGAGGCGAATGTATTAAAACATTTGAGAAATATAAAGAAGAAGATGGAGTTATATATTAAGATAATTAAATATGAAAATTAAGAATTAAGAATTAAGAATTAAAAAATAAGCTGTGGTAAATTCCATAGCTTATTTTTTCTATTATTTATATATTATTGTATATTTTCTAATTAAATATTTTATATAAAATGTTATTGTAAAAATCTATCAAATAATTGATTTCTGCATAAATTTTCAAACTCATCATTTAAAGGTTCTAAAGATATATTTTCATTATATTTTCTATTTAAACAATATTTTAAAATATAGTCTGTAAGTTCAGGATTCTTAGAAAGAAGAGGGCCATGAAGATATGTTGCAATAATATTTTCTTTAAAAAATCCTTCATTAGAATCTTCAAACTTATTTCCATTGCCAAAAAGAACTTTTCCAAATGGTGAATCAACATTAAATGTTTGTCCTCCATGATTTTCAAATCCAATAACTTTAGTTGATAAATTAGGTAAATTTACTTCGATTATAATATTTCCAATACATCTTTTTTTTCTGTCATTAATAGCTTCTGTATAATAATCAAAAATTTCTAAACCTGGTATAATATTTCCATTTACATCTTTATAGTATTTACCAAATAATTGATAAGCGCCACAAATTAAAAGGAAAAAAGTACCGCTTTCCATAGCTTTTTTAATATTATTTTTGTGTTTTAATAAATCATCTGCAAGTATTCCTTGTTCTTGATCAGCTCCACCACCTGCAAAAACTATATCAAAAGAAGAAAAGTCAGGTGTAGGATCTCCAATAGAATATGGAGTAATATTAGCTAATATATTACGTTTTTTTAATCTGTATTCTAAAACTTGAATATTTCCATAATCTCCATATAGTTCTAAAATATCAGGGTATAGGTATAATATTTTTAATTCTTTCATTTCAAGCTCCTTATTTTAATTTTAATATTTCATGTCTTGTAGGTTGCAGGGATGTGTAATTAGCAATTACATATTTTTTTATATCAGTAGAATAGAAGTCTTTTACAGCTTCTTCTAAACTTAAATGTGGATAAATTTTGCTCTCATCAAAGTTAGAACTTTTAATTCTAATAGCTATATCATAAGCTCTAGTTCCAGACGTTACTATTCTAGAAACATTATTCAATTCATTAAAATTAATATCCCAAATCCAAGAAACATCTTTTCCATCTGCTAAATTATCATTTAAAACAAAAAGTAGTTCTTTTTCACAATCGTCTTCATTTAATAAACGTAAGCTAACATTTGAACCAGTTGGATTTTTGGCTAAATTAATTATTGTATCAGTATTATTTATTTTTAAAACTTCTAATCTTCCATTATTAAGTTCAAATTTAGAAATAGCATTTTTAACAATTTGAGTAGGAACATCATATATTTTTGTACATGCAATTACAGCAATAAAGTTATATACAGTATAGATGCTATTAGATTTTATAGTGAATAAATCATCTTTTACTTTAAAACTCCTATTTTTTAAATCTATATTAGTACCTAAAGTATCTATATAATTATCTCCAAAGTTACAATTAGGGCATTTAAAATTACCAATATGAGAGTATTGATAATATGTATATTCTAATCTAGTATTACAAAATGGACAAAATTTTCCTTCTCCAGCTTCTTTCATATCATTTGTAGCATGGCTGTATTTATCGGAGCTAAAATATTTTACATTAGAATTATCTGGGTTTGCTTTTCCAAGTCTTGCAACATTAGGGTCATCAGCATTTAATATTAAATTACCAGTATATGTTTTTAAAAATTCATTAATTTTTAGTATTAAAGATTCAACTTCACCATTTCTATCTAATTGGTCTCTAAAGAAGTTTAATACAACTAAAGTATCAAGTGGTAAATCTTTAAAAAGAACAGGTATATATCCTTCATCAACTTCAAACACCAAATAATCTGCTTTAACTTTTCCAGTAATTGAACAATTTTTAATTAATGTAGAAAGTATACCAGTTTCCATATTATTACCTTCTATATTACTAATTACTTTTTTCCCTTGTTCTTTAAATACAGAGCCAATTGCATTATTTGTCATTGTTTTACCATTTGTAGCTGTAACAGCGATAATAGGGCAGGTGATTTTAAAGTATTTAAATATTTTGGGATTCCAATCAAATGCTATTTTACCAAGTAAGTTACCACCTTTTTTTCCTGTTATTTTAAGTCCTATATTTAATATTTTCATTATAAGTATTATTAAAAAATTTTTCATATGTTTTCCTTTCAAAATTCATTTTTCAAATTATATCATATATATATTTAAAGTGTATATATTTTTATAAAAGAAGTAAGAAGAATGAATAAAAATACAGTTAATAGATAGAACAAAAAAATGAAGAAAAGATATAACAAAAAATTAGTAAAATAAAAATAACCTCCAATTAGGAGGTTATGGTTCTGAAATTTAGAATATCTTGTATGTATGAAACAAGATGTGAAGCAAATTTGTTGGAGTTTTCTGGGTCTAGGATATATGGAATATCAATCCATTCTAAAATAGCTCCTTCAGATATTAATTTTACATTAGAATTCAGTAAGTCACCAACATATACATCAAGCAATGTATTTTGGTCTACTTTAAAAGTTCCATATAGCTCTAATGTAATATCAGAAGTGGTTATATTAGTCTCTTCAAATAACTCACGATAAGCTCCAGTTAAATTACTTAAATCATACTTTTCCAATTTGCCACCAGGACAATTGTATAAACCTTTAAAAGGCTCACGATCCCGGATAAACATTAATATAGAATTGTTTTTGAAAATAATAGAAATATTACATACTTTAATGGCTTCCATTAATATCACTCCTTTAAAACATATACTTATATTGTTTTACTATCTATATTTATCAAACTAACTTTAACATATATGTCAAATGGTGTCAAATTGAATCTAAAGTTTTTAAGTCTGAGATTTTAAGTAATTTAGTATGTATGACCATATGTTCATAAAAAATTTAAAGTTGGACAAATTTTAAAAAAGTTGATATACTGTAAAAGAATTTAAGAAACTTTTTAAATTCTAAATAATAAACAATTTTATAGGAGGAAAAAAATGAAAAGAATAGGAACTGTTTTATGGGGGTTAATACTTGTTGTAGTTGGTACAATATTTATATTAAATACACTAGAAATAACAGATATTAATATATTTTTTACAGGATGGTGGACACTATTTATAATAATACCAAGTTTTATAGGGTTATTTAAACCAAAAGGAAAATTAGGAAGTAGTATATGGTTAGTAATAGGAATACTATTACTATTAGTAGCAAGAGATATATTAACACTTAGCTTAATAGGACAATTAATTCTTCCAATAATATTAATAATGGTAGGATTAAACTTAATGTTTAAAGGACTTATTGTAAGTTCTAAAATGAGAAAACTAAAAGTAAATAAAGTAGGTGCAGAAACATATGCATCAACATTTTCAGGGCAAAGTGTAGAATACAAGGAAAGAGAATTTAAAGGAGCTAAAATAGATGCAATATTTGGATCTGTTGACTTAATAATAGATAAAGCTCAAATATTAGAAAATCAATCAATTGATGCAACAGCAGTATTTGGAGGAATATTAATAAAAGTGCCTCAAAATGTAAATGTAACAATAGTTCAAACAGGAATATTTGGCGGAGTTACAGATAAAACATTAGGAGAAGTAAATGAAAATAACAAAACTATATGTATAAGAGCTAATGCTTTATTTGGAGGTGTTAAGATATGTCAGTAACACAAAAAATATTAAAATTTGCAAGTATTGCATTTGGTATAATATTATCAATTGGAATAATTAGTATGTGTGTAGGATTAATTTTAGGAGTTTTTGATTTTATATTTGTAACTGAAAAAATATATAGTCAAATAACAGGAGAAGAAACTAGTATAATATCAGATATTACTGGAATTGATAATATAGAAAGGAATACATATGAATTTGATAATATATCTAGTGTAGATATAAATTTAATAAATGCAAAACTTGAAATTAAAAAAAGTGATAGTGATAAAGTAAGGGTTGAAGTTGTATCAGAATTATCTACAGTTGAAGTTGAAAACAATAATGATGAACTAGATGTTATAGAAGACTCATATGCTAACTTTTTAGGAATGAGAATTAAAAGTGATTATGATAAAAATGAAATCATAATATATCTTCCAGAAAAAGAGTATGATAATATACATATAGATTTAGGTAATGGCGAAACTAATATATTAGAATTAAATGCTAAAAGTATTCAAATCCATGGAAGTACAGGAAATGTAGAAATAGAGAATATAATATCAGAATATACAGGTATATTTGGTAGTTCAGGAGATATTAATATTGAAAAGTTGAAAACAAAGGATATATTAATAGATACAAATATAGGAAATATTGATATAAATGCAGAAATAGATGGTGAAGGCAATATTGATTCATCAACTGGAACTTTAAACCTTAATTTATTAGGAGGAAAAGATAAATATCAATTAGATTTAGATTACTATTATGGAGATATCTCAGTAGATGGAGAAAGTGTAACAGAAGATAGTATACTTGGAACTGGTGATACGAAATTAGTAGTAACTAGCACATATGGAACAGTAAACATAAGTCATAAATAATTTGACAAAAATATAAATACATGGTAGAGTGATTTACATAAGTGTAATATTTAAAGTAATATTTCTTAAACTAATTAGTAGGGAGATGACAACATGAAAAGTATAGAAAACAATTTAATTGTTGAGGAGAAAGAAAAAGTATCGAAATTAGGAGAAAAGTTTGTAACAAGACTAGCTGTAGTTGATTTAATAATTATATGCACAAAAGTGTTATTACAAACAACACTAAATAACGAGATACTGACAATTAGTTTATCTGCTATAATAATTGTATTATCACTTGTTATAGCGGTAATATCAAAGCGGTTAAGTATGAACTCTAAAGTGATAATCTATTTAGCTATAGCAGTTATACACGTAGCTAGTATACTTATAGAGATTATAAAGTAAGCTGTCAAAAACACAAGAATAGGGGACGTTATGTCCTCTTTTTTGTGCGAAGAAATAAAAGAAAAAAATAAAAGAAAAAGTAAAAGAAAAAACAAAAAAAATTAATTAACAATGTGAATAATTAAATATAATATATAGATAATAAAATGAATATTGTTCAAGATGAAAAATAGTAAAATAGAAAATTTAAGTCAGAATGAATAAATAACATTAATAAGTTTTGTATTTACAATAATATGCTAGTATTATTTAGAAATAATATACAGTAACTTCTCAAATTTCAAGGTAAATATTATTTGAAGAAAGTGATATTAAGTTAGAAGTTAATCTAACTGATGAAACTGTGTGGCTTACACAAGAACAAATGACAGAATTATTTGGACGAAATCAATCAGTATTATCTAGACATATTAAAAATATCTTCGAGGAAGAAGAATTAGAAGTAAAAAGCAATATGCAAAAAAATGCATATTGAAAAATCAGATAAACCAGTAACTTTATATAGTTTAGATGTAATTATATCAGTTTGTTATGAATTTAATCTTAAAATAGCCTCAGCATAAATTTTAGCAGTTAAAATTAAGTTAGGTATAGAAATGTACTCATTAGATTTATGGCACATATCTTCATCACCAGGAAAGTTAGGTCCAAAAGAAACACAATTATTAAAAGCTCTAGCATATGTAGCACCACCAATAGAAATAGGAGCTTTAGTAGAGTTTGTTTTTTTATTATAAATATCACATAAAGTTAAAACAAGAGGATTATTTTTTTCTAAATAAATAGGAGCTTTATATGAAATTTCTAAGTAATGTATTTTAGGATAATTTTTAAGCAATAAATTAATTTGTGTTTTAAAATCAATATTATTAAATATAATAGGGATTCTAGAATTAAAAGAAATCTTAATTGCTTTATTATTCATTTTTATATTTTTTTCTTCTTTTTTTTCTTTTATATTTTCTTTCATATTTTCATGGTTTACATCTAAAGAAACCTTAGTAGGAGCAATTGTTAGTTGTTCGTTACTCGTAGAAAAAATATTAGTGAAAATATTTTTAATGGGATCAACTTCAAAAAAAGTAGTATAAAAATCTAATAATTCATTTTTTTGATTAAATTCTTTAAAAAGTATATTCAAAGTAAAAAGTAAATTGGAAATAGCATTAATACCAAGTTCAGGGTGGGCGCTATGAGAAGACTTACCAAAAGAAGTTAGTTGAAAAATATTTGTATTAGTTTGATAAATACTAATTTCAAAATTATATTTTAAAATAATATCTCTTAGAGTATCGATAAAAATGTTTTCTAGAATATTTGTAGTTTTAATAGTAACAGAACAAGCTTTTGGAATTACATTAATTGGATTTGAGAAGTCATCTATTTCTAATATTTCTATATGCTTTACTTCTTTTTTATTTACTTGATTGCGTATATTTTCTTGCAAACTAAAAGAAAGAACACCTTTTTCAGAATAGATACATGGAAAATCACTATCAGGGCTAAAACTAGTAGTTGGATGTTCCTCATGAGCTTTATAGTATTCGATTGACTTCCAGCTATTTTCTTCATCTAAGCCTAAAATTAATCTAACTCTTTTTGTTAATTTATAATTATCCATAACAGCTTTCATAGCATAAATTGATGCAATTACTGGTCCTTTATCATCAATTGCACCTCTACCATAAATCATATTATCAAAAATAGTGGCAGAAAAAGGAGGGTATATCCAATCTTCATCATTTGCTAGAACAACATCTAAGTGAGCAATAATTCCAAATAGTTCAGGACCTTCACCAAACTCAATATACCCACAATAGTTATCTATATTTTTAGTTTTAAAACCTAATTCTTTGCCTAAATTTAAAACATATTCTAAGCTTTTTTGTATGTTGTTACCAAAAGGATAGTTAAAATTATCTTCATCAGATAATACACTAGGAATTCTAATTAATTCTTGAGTTTTCTCTACTATAGCTTTTGAATATTTATCTATAACCACATCTAACATAAAATCATCCTTTCAAATTTTATCTTTTTAATATATATTTATAATGTTTGTACCTAGAACAATATTAATGTGAAAATTATGTGAAAAATTTAGAATATTTAACTAACTTATAGTAAAAGTAGGGAAGTTGTGATATATTATTTTTAGAAAAGGAGTGTGATTTTTTTTGAAAATAACAGAAATAAATAAATTAGAAGAAATGGCGAAAAAAGTAAGAAAAAATATACTAGAAGCAGTATATAGTGCGAAATCAGGACATCCAGGAGGATCGTTATCAATTGCAGATATATTAACTGTTTTGTATTTTAATGAAATAAATGTAGATATAAATAATCCGAATTTAGAAGAAAGAGATAGGGTGGTGTTATCTAAAGGGCATTGTTCACCAGCACTTTATTCTGTGCTTGCAAATAAAGGATTTTTTAATATAGAAGAAATTAAAAACTTTAGAAATATTAACAGTTTCTTACAAGGACACCCAGTTAGAGGAAAAGTACCAGGTGTTGATATGACAACAGGGTCACTAGGGCAAGGATTATCAGTTGCAAACGGTATGGCTATTGCTGGTAAATTAGATAAAAAAGAATATAGAGTGTATGCAATATTAGGTGATGGTGAGCTTCAAGAAGGACAAGTTTGGGAAGCTGCAATGACATCAAATAAATATATGTTAGATAATTTATGTGTAATTGTGGATAATAATAATTTACAAATAGATGGAGAAGTGGGAGATGTAAAAAGTCCATATCCAATAGATTTGAAATTTAAAAGTTTTGGTTTTGAAGTTATAAAAATAGATGGACATAATATAGATGAAATATTAAAAGCATTTGAAGTAGCAAGAAATATAAAAGGTAAACCAGTTTGTGTAATAGCTTCAACAATAAAAGGAAAAGGAATTTCATTTATGGAAAACTTGGCTGCTTGGCACGGTAAAGCGCCAAATGAAGAACAGTTTAATTTAGCTAAGGAGGAACTTGTATAATGGAGATTATAAAAGATATTAAATTATCAGAAAATAAAAAAGCAACAAGACAAAGTTATGGAGAAGCTTTATTAGAACTTGGAAAAGAAAATGAAAATATTATTGTGTTGGATGCTGACTTATCAGGAGCAACAAAAACAGATTTATTTGCAAAAGAATTTCCAAATAAATTTTTAAATATTGGAATAGCAGAAGCAGATATGATAGGAACAGCAGCAGGTCTTTCGACATGTGGAAAAATACCATATGCAAGTACATTTGCAGTTTTTGCAGCAGGAAGAGCATATGATCAGATTAGAAATAGTGTGTGTTATCCAAATTTAAATGTTAAAATTTGTGCAACACACGCTGGAATAACAGTTGGAGAAGATGGTGCAACACATCAAATGTTAGAAGATTTAGGAATGATGAGAGGTTTACCCAATATGACTGTCATATCTCCATCAGATGATATTTTAACTAAATTTGTGATAAAAGAAATAAGTAAAAAAGAAGGGCCAGCTTATGTTAGATTATGTAGATTAGGTACGAAACAAATATATAAAGAAGCTCAAAAATTTGAAATAGGAAAAGGAATCCAAATTGGAGAAGGTCGTGACGGAACTGTTTTTGCAACTGGAGTAACTGTAGTAGAAGCAGTAGAGGCAATGGAAATTCTAAAGGAAAAAGGAATTAATATTAGAGTTATAGATATGCATACAATAAAACCAATTGATAAAGACATAATAATTAAAAGTGCAAAAGAAACTAAAAAATTAATTTCAATCGAAGATCATAATGTAATTGGAGGTCTTGGAACTGCAATATCAGAAGTATTAGTTGAAAATAATTTAACAGGGCTTCTAAAAATGGGGATTAATGATGAATTTGGAAAATCTGGAAAAGCAGAAGAGCTTATGAAATATTTTAAAATTACAGCAAATGATATTGTTAAAAAATTTGAATAATATTTATTAAATTTGTAAAAAATATAGATTAAATATATAAAAATTTTGAAAAATATAGAATTAAAGAGTTATTTGGAATAATCAAGAGTAAAAGTTAGAAAATTATCGCTTTTTATTTGTGAATACTATTGAAAAAAAATGGATTTATTGATATGATACTTAAGAAAAATATAAAGCAATAAATATTTAAAAAATAGGTTGCCAAGGAGAAAATAATGATTGAATTTAAAAATATTACAAAAACATATGAAACAGGTACAAAAGCTGTTAAAAATGCTAATTTTACAATAGAAAAAGGTGAATTCGCATTTTTAGTTGGTACATCTGGAAGTGGTAAATCAACATTAATTAAAATGATATTAAAAGAAGAAGAACCAACATCAGGAAGATTAATAATTAATGGAAAAGATATAACATATTTAAAACCTAATAGAGTACCATTTTTAAGAAGAAGTATGGGGGTTGTTTTTCAAGACTTTAGACTTTTACCAGATAAAACAGTATATGATAATGTAGCTTATGCAATGTATATAGTAAGAGCAACACCTAGACACATAAGAAGACAAGTTCCAATGATATTATCATTAGTAGGGTTAAGTGCTAAAGCTAAGATGTACCCAAATGAATTATCAGGAGGAGAACAACAAAGAGTAGCACTAGCAAGAGCATTAGTAAACAATCCAACAATGTTAATTGCAGATGAACCTACAGGAAATTTAGATCCAGAAACAGCATGGGATATAATGAATTTATTAAATGATATTAATGCACGTGGTACAACAATTGTAGTTGCAACACATGCTAAAGATATTGTAGACAAAATGAAAAAAAGAGTTATCCATATACAAAAAGGTGACATAATAAGAGATGATAAAAAAGGTGGGTATGATAGTGAGATATAATATTTTAGGTTATTTAATTGGAGAAGGATTTGGTAATGTACTAAAAAACAAAAAATCAACTGCAGCATCTCTTATGATTATGTGTGCAACAATGATCATATTTGGAGTATTTTGGATTTTAGGTGAAAATATAAATTCTTTTATGGAAGAACTAAAAGACGAACAAGGTATAGAAGTCTTTATGAATAAAGACGCATCAGAAGAAGAGATTAATTCTTTAAAACAGAAATTAGAAGATTTAAATGAATTTTCAGAAATTACATATATAAGTGAAGATGAAGCATTTAAAAGAATGAAAGAAAGAAATGAAGATAATCCTAATATTTTAGCAGGATATACGGAAGAAAATCACGTTTTTTCAGCTTCATATATATTAAAATTTAATGATTTGAGTAAAAGTTCAGAATTAGAAACAAAAATTGCAGAATATGAAGAAGTTAAAAATATAATGAGTGCAGACGCAACAACAGAAAGGCTGATGCAACTTGCAGATGGTATTAAAATATTTACAGGTATAATATCAGTTTTATTAGTAGTAATTTCAATATTCATAATTTCTAATACAATAAAATTAACAGTGCATGCAAGAAGAAAAGAAATATCAATTATGAAATATGTAGGAGCAACAAATAACTTTATCAGATGGCCTTTTATAGTAGAAGGTATGTTAATTGGTTTTTTTGCAAATATAATTTCAATTACTGCGCTAGGCATTACATATAATTATTTAATACCTAAAATTGGTGGTTCTGAAATCATGACAATTATAAATATGGAATTATTAACTTTTGGACAAATATTTAATGGTGGAATTATAACACTATTTATGATATTTGGATTAGGAATTGGAGCTATAGGAAGTATAATTTCTATGAGAAAATATTTGAAAGTATAGAAATAGAAAAGTAAATAAAGAATAAAAGAAAAGAGGGAAATATGCAAAAAATAATAAGTATAATGTTGATATGTATAATTATAATTTTTAGTGTATTTTCTTTTTCTTTTGCAGAAGAAAATGAAGAAGTAGAAAATGAAGTAGAAGAAAATAGTGTAGATACTGAATTAAAAGAAGAGCAAGAAAATCTACAAGATAAAATTTCAGGTGCAGAAGAAGAATTAGAATATGTTCAAGAAGAATTATCAAAAAATTTAATTGAACTACAAGAGCTAGATGAGAGGATAGCAACATCAAAAGTAGAAATAGAAGAAGTAAATATTGAAATTCAAAGCTTACAATTAGAAGTAGAAGAAGTGGAATCAAAATTGAATATAGTACAAATAGAATATGATGAAAAAAAACTAATATATGATGAGAGAATGATAGCATTATATGAAATGGGAGAAACAGAATATTTAGATATATTATTCGAATCAAATAATATATCAGATTTTGTAAGTAATTACTATATGATTACACAAATGGCAGAACATGACACAGAATTAATAGAAGAACTTGAAAAAGTAAAAAATGAAATAGAAATAGAAAAGAAAAAATTAGACAATCAAAAAGAAACATTAGCAACATTAAAAGAAAATCAATTAAGAGCAACAACTATTTTAGAAAATACAATAACAATTAGAGAAAGTTTTGTATCTAGATTATCAGAAGAAGAGCAAAAAATTAAAGCAGATATTGATGAATATACAAAACTATTTGCAGAAGTAAATTCACAAATATTAGAAACAGCTTTAAAATCATTAGATGAAAAATATATTGGTGGGACTTTAGATTGGCCAGTACCAGGGTACACTAGAATAACATCAGAATATGGAATGAGAGATCACCCAGTTACAGGTATATATAAACTTCATACTGGAATAGATATAGCTGCACCAACTGGAGCAAACTTTATAGCAGTAAACTCAGGTGTTGTTGTAACTGCAACATATAACGCAGCATATGGAAATATGGTAATAGTAGACCATGGTGGAGGTGTATCAACACTATATGCACATGGTTCAGAAATATTAGTTAGTGTTGGACAAACAGTAAATAGAGGTGATGTAGTTTTAAAAGTTGGAAACACAGGATACTCAACAGGACCACATGCACATTTTGAAGTAAGATTAAATGGTATAACAACA
This sequence comes from uncultured Clostridium sp., assembly GCA_964370905.1. Lineage (GTDB taxonomy): Bacteria > Bacillota > Clostridia > TANB77 > CAG-508 > CAG-269. The sequence continues at coordinate 25,405 of CAYJKK010000013.1, forward strand.
GATCCATTTCCATATATAACTAATGGTATAGTACCAGAAGCACAAAATATAGAATAGAAAATATAGAAAACAGAATTGGGAAAAATAAAATTGGAGGAAACAGATGAAAACTATAAGGTATAAAATAGTAGCAATTTTAATAATTATAACAAGTATAATACAATTTAATAATATAAGTTTAGCAAGTCAATCACAAATTAATGACTTAGATCAAAAAATTGAAGATGCGCAAAATGAAAAAGAAAATATAGAAGCTGAAAAATCTGAAGTTGCAAAACAAGTAGAAGATTTAATATTTCAAATAAGTCAGTATGAGTCTGAAATTAATAGTTTAGAAAGAGAATTAGAATCATTAAATGCTCAAATTCAAGCACAAGAAATAGCTATAGCAGAGGCAGAAGCAGAATATTTAGCAAATGAAGAACTATATGAAGCTAGACTTGTTGCAATGTATGAATCAGGAGAAACATCATATTTAGATGTTTTATTATCATCAGATAATATTTTAGACTTTATTTCAAATTACTATATGATTTCAGAACTTGCAAATAATGATACATTAATACTAGAAGAAATACAAAGACAAAAAGAAGAAATAGAAGAATCAAAAAGACAATTAGAACAAACAAAAAATGAAGTAACAACTAAAAAAGCAGAAATTCAAGGTATAAATACACAATTAAAAACTTCTAAAGCAGAAAAAGATAGTTATATGAATCAGCTTACAGAAGATGAAAAGCAAGTGCAAGCAGAACTTGAGCAATTTGAAGAAGATAAAAGAGAAATAGAAGAATATTTAGCTTGGATAGCATCACAAAATTCATCATCATCATCGAGTAATGTTACTAATACACCTAGTGCAAGCGGATATATTTCTCCAATAGCAGGAGGGTATATAACAACAGGGTGGTATGGATACGCAGGTCATACAGGTGTTGATTATGGATATTCTGGAATTAATGGTAAACCAATATTAGCAGTAAAAAGCGGAACAGTAGTAACATCTACAGCTCTTAAATATTCAAATGGGAATTATAGAAGTTATGGAGAGTACATAGTAATAGATCATCATGATGGAACAATGACTTTATATGCACATGGACAAGCAGGTTCGAGATTAGTTAGTGTAGGGCAAAGTGTATCACAAGGTCAACAAATAATGAGTGTAGGTTCAACAGGAAACTCTACAGGACCTCATTTACATTTTGAGGTAAGAATAAATGGTAAAGCAGTTAATCCAGCACCATATTTACCTTAGAATAAAATAATTTAAACTAGAAATAGAAAAGTAAAGAATAAAAAAAAATAAAATACATATATATTATTTGAGCGGATAGATTATCCGCTCAGATAAATTAAGAAAGCGGAGGGAAAATGGAACAAGAACCAAAAACAATGAAAATATATAAAGTTGTAATAACAGTTATAATATCTGTAGTTGCAACATTCCTATTAACAACATATGCAATGTATAACTATTTTGTAGAAGGATCTTTTTTAGGATTTGACTTTATGGGAATTAGTGCAACTGATTCAAGTGTAGATATGGATAGAATACTAGGTAGTTATAGAAAGGTAATAGATGATTACTATTTAGGAGAAATAGACGAAAGTGATTTAATAGAAGGAGCAATTTCCGGCTATGTAGCAGGACTTGGAGATCCATATACAGAATTCATATCTGAAGAAGATATGGAAGAATACTTAGAAGATACTTTAGGTAGTTTTGTTGGAATTGGAATATATATGATTGAAAATGTTGAGCAAGGTAGAATACAAATTGTTGCACCAATCAAAGGAGGACCAGCAGAAAGAGCAGGAGTGTTACCAGGTGACTTGATAATTTCAGTAAATGGAGAAGAAATGTTTTCTTCAGATATTGATGTAGCACCTAAAAAAATTAAAGGTGAAGAAGGAACAACTGTTACAATTGAATTTTTAAGAGGGACAGAAACGATAACATTAGATTTAAAAAGAGAATTAATAAGAGTAAATCCAGTTGAATCAAAAGTACTAGATAATGATATAGGATATATTTCTTTTATGTCTTTTGATGAAGGAACAGCAGATGAGTTTAAAAATGCATATTTAGAATTAGAAAAGCAAGGAATAAAATCATTAGTTATAGATTTACGTAATAATGGTGGGGGAATTGTTAGTGAAGCATTAGAAATAGCAGACTATATGACTGATAAAGGTGAAGTGCTGTTATATGAAATAGATAAAGATGGAAAAGAAATAGTTAATAAATCTAAATTAGATAAAGTTATTGATATTCCGATAATATTACTTACAAATGAAAATACAGCAAGTGCATCAGAAATTTTAGCAGGAGCATTACGAGATTTAGAAGGAATTAAAACAGTAGGAACAACAACTTTTGGTAAAGGTGTTATACAACAAATATTAACATTACAAGATGGTAGTGGAATGAAAGTAACAACAGAAGAATATTTAACACCAAATAAAACTAAAATACATGAAATAGGAATTGAGCCAGACGAAAAAGTTGAACTACCAGAAGAATTGCAAAACCAATTAGTAATTGAAGAAGAACAAGATACACAATTACAAAAAGCTATAGAGCTATTAAAGTAAAGGAGAAATGAGATGAATTTACCAAATAAATTAACAATATTTAGAATAATATTAGTTCCAATAATGGTAATTATTCCATTATTAAATTTACAAGGAAAATTTCTAGGAATAGAGTTAACATATATAATAGTTACTTTAATATTTATATTAGCAGCACTTACAGATAAATTAGATGGATATTTAGCTAGAAAGAATAATCAGATAACAACATTTGGGAAATTTTTAGATCCACTTGCAGATAAAATTTTAGTTTTATCTGCAATGGTAATGTTAGTAGAAATAGGAAGACTTCCAGCTTGGATACCAATTATAGTGTTAGCTAGAGAATTTGTAGTTTCAGGGTATAGATTACTTGCTGCAGAAAAAGGTGGAGAAGTAATTGCAGCATCTACTTGGGGAAAAGTAAAAACAGTTACTCAAATGGTTGCAATAATATTAGCATTTATTGATGTAAATAGCTTTTTTGCATTTACAAATGTGGAACTTACTGGATTTAGTTTAATATTAAATATAGGAGCAAGTATTATGATGATAGTTCAAGTAATAGCAACTATATTTTCAGGATTAGACTATTTAAAAGGTATAAAAAAGCTCATTAATTAATATATTACTTGACAAAAGCAACTTTTTACCGTAATATATTAAAGGTATTAAAATTAACAAAAATATACATATAATATCTATAGAAATATAGATATTATCATATATATAAGGAGGAAAAATAAAGTGGAAGAAAAAGAAGTAATACTTACTCAAGAAGGGTATGACAATTTAGAAAAAGAATTAAACTACTTAAGAACAGAAAAAAGAGGAGAAGTAGCAGAAAGAATAAAAGTAGCATTAGGTTTTGGAGATTTATCTGAAAATTCTGAATACGATGAAGCTAAAAATGCTCAAGCAGAAAACGAAATGAAAATAGCTGAATTAGAAAATAAATTAAGATATGCTAAAATTATAGATGAAAAAGAAATAGATACAGAAACAGTACAAGTAGGAAACATAGTAAAAGTATTAGATATGGAATTTGATGAAAAAATAGAATATACAATTGTTGGTTCAACAGAAGTTAATCTAGCAGAAAATAGAATATCTAATGAATCTCCACTTGGTGAAGCTTTACTTGGAGCAAGAAAAAATAATGTTGTAGAAGTAAAAGCACCAGCTGGAATTATGAAATATAAAATTTTATCTATTAAAAAATAGAAAAGCAAAAAAGAAAACATATAATAAAATGTTTTCTTTTTTTGATATATATTAATATAAAATAGAATTAAGAGCAATATTAATCATATTGTTTAATCCAGACTCTCTTTCTTCTGCTGTTGCAACTTCTTTAATATATTTAGAATCAACAACACTCATAATACAGCTAGCTTGTTTATTTAATATTTTAGCTGTATAAAATAGAGCAAATGCTTCCATTTCAGCAGAATATGGATTGAAACCTTCAGGAATACGTTCTAAAAACTTATTAACATCAGTCATATATAAGTCAAAACAATCAGTACAAACTGTATTTCCTTTGTATAAATGTAAATCTAAATCATTTGCAGATTGTTCCAATTTAGAATTTAATGTAGAACTTGAATTAACTATATGACAATCCTCGTTATTAAGTGTAAGTGCAAAATTACTTTCACTAAAAACATTTTCAGATAGTACAATATCAAAAAGTTTTAATTCTTCCTTATATGCTCCACAAGATCCAATTCTAATAATATTTTCTACTTCATAAAATTTAAATAATTCATAAAAATATATACCAGCACTTGCCATTCCCATACCGTGAGCCATAACACTTATTTCTTTTCCTTTAAAAGTTCCAGTATATGCATACATACCTCTTACAGAATTTACTAATTTAGCATTTTCTAAAAAATTTTCAGCAATATATTTTGCTCTTAAAGGATCTCCAGGCATAATTACAGTTTTTGCAATTTCACCCAATCTTGCTTCATTATGTGGTGTAGACATAAAATACCTCCTAAATAAATTTATATAAGATAGTATAACATAGATATTATAAAAATATATAGGTTAAAGTAAAAAAACTACAGGATAAATGTATGATAATTAAAAAAGTAAAAAATAAAGTCGAATAATCTTGAAAAAAAGTAAGATTTATGTTAATATATTTATAGGTTAAAAAAAAACCCCTTTTTGAGGGAGAGGATTTTTAATCTTTTTTTAGTTTAAGGAGGAAAAAATGAACACAAAATATATTTTTGTAACAGGTGGAGTTGTATCAGGACTTGGGAAAGGAATTACAGCAGCATCATTAGGAAGATTATTAAAAAATAGAGGATTTAAAGTAACAATACAAAAATTCGATCCATATATAAATGTAGACCCAGGGACAATGAACCCGTATGAACATGGAGAAGTATTTGTAACAGAAGATGGAGCAGAAACAGATTTAGACTTAGGACATTATGAAAGATTTATAGATGAAAACTTAAATAGAAATTCAAGTGTATCTATGGGGCAAATATATCAAGCAGTTATAGAAAAAGAAAGAAGAGGAGATTACTTAGGAAAAACAGTACAAGTGATTCCACATATAACTAATGAAATAAAAGAAAGAATTTGCAGTTTTGAAAACACAGATATAGACATAGTTATAACTGAAATTGGTGGAACTGTAGGAGATATAGAAGGGTTATCAATAATAGAAGCAATAAGACAAATAGGTTTAGATAAAAACCCAGAAGATGTAATGTATATACATGTAACTCTATTACCATATATACTTGGATCAAATGAAATTAAGTCAAAACCAACACAACATTCTGTAAAAGAATTACAAAGTTTTGGAATAAAACCAAATATATTAGTATGTAGAGCTGATGGAGATATACCAGAAGACATCAAAGAAAAACTATCACTATTTTGTAATGTAAGAAAAACAAGTGTTATACAAAATAAAACAGTAGACAACCTATATGCAGTACCAATTATGTTAGAAGAAGAAGGATTAGCATTAGAAGTATGTAATCATTTGAAATTAGATAAATATGTACCAAATAATGTAGCTTGGGAAAATATGTTAAACGATATAAGAGAAATAAAAGAAGAAAGTAAAGTGACAATAGGCTTAGTAGGTAAGTATATAAAATTAGAAGATGCATATATATCAGTAATGGAAAGTTTGTATCATGCAGGATTTAGCAATAAAACAAATGTAAAAATAAAATTAATTGATTCAGAAAAAATTAATAAAGAAAATATACCTGAAGAATTTAAGGGTATAGATGGAATAGTTGTACCCGGTGGATTTGGAACAAGAGGTGTAGAAGGTAAAATTGAGACAATTAGATATTGTAGAGAGAATAATATACCATTTTTAGGAATTTGCTTAGGTATGCAAATGGCAGTTGTTGAATATGCTAGAAATGTACTAGGATTAGAAGATGCACATACAGCAGAAATGAATAATGGAACACTAAATCCAGTTATACATATAATGGAAGAACAAAAAGGTATTGACAAAAAAGGTGGAACAATGCGTTTAGGAGCATATAAATGTGTATTAAAAGAAAATTCTCTTGCACACAAACTATATGGGGAAACAGAAATATCAGAAAGACACAGACATAGATATGAATTTAATAATGCATATAGAGAAATGATTGAAAATGCAGGAATGGTTGTATCAGGACATTCACCAGATAATATGTTAGTAGAAATTGTTGAAATTCCAGCACACCCATATTTTATTGCAGGTCAATTCCATCCAGAATTAAAATCAAGACCAAATAATCCTTCAAAACTTTTTGTTGGTTTAGTAGAAGCAAGTTTAAAAAATAAAGTGAAATAAAAATGGAAATTGAATTGTAATACAAAAGAAAAATATAAACTTAAAATAATAATTTATTAAGAGTAGAATAAAAATAAAGGATAGTTATATATGTTAGAAAAATGTGAAGATTTAAAATATAATTTTATAATATTCTCAGATATAGACGGAACTATTAATTTAAAAGATGAAAACTTAAAAAGAAAACTAACCTCTATAGATAGATATAAAGGGATATTTATTCCAGTTACAGGAAGAACTATAGGTGATATAAAAGGTAAGTTTGAAAAAAATAATTTACCAATATCAAAATATATTGTAGGAGATAATGGTGGAGGTATATATTATACACCTGAATCGAGATTTTTAGAAAGAAAAAATATTGATCAAATCCAATTACAAAATATTATAGACATTTGTAATAATGAACAAATTAATTTAGAACATTTAAGATATACAGATGGAGAAAATATTCATGTATCAAGTAATCTAGAGGTAAGATCATATTATGAAGGAAACAAAAAAGTATTAAATACAACTAATATAGTAAGAGATATCGAAGAAAAAAAAGATGTAATAACAAAAGTAACATTAGTAGGTAGTAAGACTCAAATGGAAAAAATAAGGCAAAGTATAGAAAATAAAAAGCTATGGGGGCATTTAGATAAAACAGAATTTCCTAAAAGTAGTTTTAAAAACTATAGGTTAGATATAACAAAAGAAAACATAAATAAAGGAGAAGCAGTAAAAAATATAGCTAATCTATTAAATCCAAAAATAGGATATGTAGTGCTAGGTAATGGATATAACGATATTTCTATGTTTAAACAAGCAGTTGATGATGGTATGATAGCAGGGATAATAGACAACTTAGAAACAGAAGAGATGATATTTGAAATGCAAGAATATGCAAGAGCAAAAACCGGAAAAATAATTAAGATAAAAGAAACAACAAATTTTGGTAATGAATTTATTGATAAAATATTAGATCTTTTTTCTGAAAAAGTAGCTAATGAAAACAAAGAAACAGAAGAATATATTAGATAATAAAAAGTATGGGGGAGTGTATTCCTCCATATTTGCTGTATAATTGAGTTAAATATACATTAAACTATTGATAAAAGTGCAAAAAAACTGTAAAATATATAGTGTTAATAGATGTTGAAGGAGAAAGAGATGTATTTAATAGTTGGATTAGGTAACCCTGAAGAAGAATATGGTAGCACAAGACACAATATGGGATTTGATGTTATAAATATTTTATCTAAAATGTGTAATATAGGGTTAGATAAAAAGAAATTTAAGGGAATACTAGGAAGTGGAGAAATAGAAAACAATAAAGTAATATTATTAAAACCACAAACATATATGAATTTAAGTGGACAAAGTATAAGAGAAGTTTTAAACTTCTATAAAATACAAATAGAAAATTTAATAGTTATATATGATGATATAGATTTAGATGTAGGAAAAGTAAAAATAAGAAAAGCAGGAGGAAGTGGAACTCATAATGGCATGAAATCAGTAATAACATCTATAGGAACACAAAACTTTACTAGGATACGTGTAGGTATAGGAAAACCGGAAAATAAAGAAAGATTAATAGAACATGTATTAGGAGCTATATCAGAAGAAGAAAAAAAAGAACTTGAAAGCGCAGTAAAAATAGCAAGTTTGGGTATAATAGAAATATTGAAAAATGGTATAGAAACAGCAATGAATAAAATAAATTAAAGGATGGGAAAAATGCTAAAAATATATATACAATCAAAAAAAGATGGTTCAAAAGAATTATCATTATTAGAAAATGGTAAGTTGGTAGAATACTATAATCAAACACAAAATCCATTTAGAAAAGAAGGAAACATATATGTAGGATTTGTTAAAAATATTATAAAAGGAATGCAAGCGGCTTTTATAGATATAGGAACAGATAAAAATAGTTTTATACACTTAAAAGATGTTTTGCCTAAAATAGATGAAACAAAAAATAATCTAGATTTAAGCGTAAAAATAGAAAAAGTTTTAAAAGAAAGTCAAAAATTAGTAGTACAAGTAAAAAAAGATAGTAATAATAAAAAAGGTGCAAGAGTATCAACGCATATCAATTTACCAGGGAAATTTGTAGCTTTAATGCCAGAAACAGATATTATAACTGTATCACAAAAAATAACAGATACTAAGGAAAAAGAAAGACTTAAAGACATAGTAAAAAAATATATATCAAAAACAAATGGTGTAGTAATAAGAACATCAGCAGTAGGAATTGATGAAGAGTCTATTGCAAAAGATATATTAAAACTAGAAAAAAAATGGAAAGCAATTAAAACATTATCAGAAGTAAATGATAACAAACCTAAATTAATATATTCAAGTGAAGAAATAATAGAAAAAATATTTATAGACTTATACAAAGAAAAAAAAATTAAAGTTATAACAAATAATAAAGAAGAAAAAATAGAACTTGAAAAATTAATAGAATCAGAAGAATATATAAATGTTAAAGTAGAGTATGAAGAATGTGAAGAATTATTTGAAAAACACGAATTAAATTCGCAAATAGAAAAAATAAAAAATAATAGAATTTGGCTTAAAAGTGGGGGATTTATAACAATTGATTCAACAGAAGCACTAACTGCAATAGATGTGAATACTGGAAAATATACAGGAAAAACAAATATAGAAGATACAGTATTTGAAATCAATAAAGAAGCTACAATAGAAATAGCAAAACAATTACGCCTTCGTGATGTTGGTGGAATAATAATAATAGACTATATTGATATGAGAAATCAAAAAAATAAAGATGAAGTTAAAAAAATATTAGATGATGAAACTAAAAAAGATAGAGCAAAACTTCAGATAGAAGGTTTTACAAAACTAGAATTAATGGAATTAACAAGAAAACATATATGTAGTCATATAGATTAAAATAGGAGTAATAATAGATGAATGTAGGATTTATACACTTAGGGTGTAGTAAAAATTTAATTGATACAGAAGCGGCAATAGGTGAGTTTAAAAAACACAACTATAAAGTAGTAAGCAATGAGTTAGATGCAGATATATTAGTTGTAAACACTTGTGGTTTTATAGAAAAAGCAAAAGAAGAAGCAATAAATACAATACTTGAAATGACAAAATATAAAGAAAAAAGATGTAAATATTTAATTGCTATGGGGTGTTTAGTGCAAAGATATTATGAAGATTTAATTAAGGCTATACCAGAAGTAGACTTATTTTTAAAATTAGATGAATATGACAATATGTGGACTAAAATATCAGACTTAATAGAAAAAGACATTGTAACTAAAAGTAAAAAAAATGTACATAACAATAAAAATATAATGAATATACCAGATTTACCTATGCTTGATCAAGAAGAATTTTTAGGTAGAGAGATAACAACAGGAAGTAATTTCGCGTACTTAAAAATAGCAGAAGGGTGCAGTAATAAATGTACATATTGTGCTATACCATATATAAGAGGTCCATTTATAAGTAGAAAAATAGAAGACGTTATAGAAGAAGCTAAAATATTAGCTAAAAAAGGAATAAAAGAAATAATATTAATAGCACAAGATACAACTAAATATGGAATAGATATTTATGGGAAAAGTAAATTAGTAGAAATATTAAAAGAAATAAGCAAAATAGAAGAAATAAAATGGATTAGATTCCTATATTCATACCCAGAAGATGTTACAGATGAATTAATAGAAGAAGTAGCAAATAATCCAAAAGTAGCTAAATATTTTGATATTCCTATTCAACATATTTCAAATGATATTTTGAAAAAAATGAACAGAAAAACAAATAAAGAACAAATTACTTCTTTAATAACTAAAATAAGAAATAAAATTCCAGAAGTTACACTTAGAACAAGTTTAATAGTTGGATTCCCAGGTGAAACTAATGAAAACTTTGAAGAATTGCTACAATTTATATCATTTGCTAAATTTGATAAATTAGGTGCATTTATGTATTCTAAAGAAGAAGGAACACCAGCTGCTAAATTGAAAGAACAAATTCATGGGAATACTAAAAAAGCAAGATATACTAAATTAATGGAATTACAAAAACAAATTTCAAAAGAAAATTTAGAACGTAATATCGGACAAGTATATGAATGTTTAATAGAAAATCTAACATTTGATAAAAAGTTCTATGTAGGAAGAACATTAAAAGATGCACCAGAAATTGATGGGCTAGTATATATTAAAAATGATAAAGAAATACCACTTAATGAATTTAAAACTGTTGAAATACTAGAAGTGAACGAATATGATTGTATAGCTAAATTTATATAATCTAGAAAGAGAGTAATTATGAATGTTAATGAAACTAAATTAAGAAAAATATTTAATGAATTAGATATGAGAACATACCAAAAAGAATTTAATAATAAGGTTAAAAATGTAAAATATTTAGGTAATACAAATATAAATGTTCAAGAAAAAGAAATTTATCTTGTCCTAGAACAGTTTGAAAAAAATGGTGAACTAATTGAAATTGAAAAATATTATACAGAAGATTTAGAACTATTAGCAGGAAATAATAAATCAGACGAATATGATTATATAATATTAAACGAAAAATTCTTAGATGAAAATCAAAGTGAGATAGAAAGAGAAGAATTATTAGAATTTCTAGAAAATGTAGATAAAGAAGGTATTTTAGATTTAAGTAAAATAGAAGATGAAAAACTAGAAAAAATAGCTAAAGCATTAGGTAGAAAAAAAGAAGATATTGCTAAATTATCAGAAATTGATTTAGAAGACGAAGAAGAAAAGAATAAAGAAAAAGATGATGATGAACTAGATATAAATCAAGATGAACTAGAAAAAGTAAATGTTAAATCTGAAATAGAAATAGATGAGAGAATAACAGATAATAAGACAATGGAACAAATGCTAGGTGTAGAGGATAAAGGATATAAAAAAATTGCAATTGTATACACAGATGCAATTCCAAATAACCCAGAAACAACAAGGTTTTCTATGGTAGGTATAAAAATTGACGGAACAGTAGAAAAAATAGATTCAGTAGAAAAAAGATTTGGAAATAATCCAAATAAAGAATTAAATGTTTTAAGTGAAGATGGAGAAGAACTAGAACAAAAAAACGCTAACTCTATATACCAATTAGAAGGAAACGAAGAAGCACAAATTGCACTAGGAATAGGAGAATATGGATATATAGATGTATCATATATTAGAACTCATAAATATGATAATAATGAAAATATTGGAATTCCTATTGAAACACAAAACATTAGACCAACAACAAGAGAAGCACAAGAATTAATGAATGAAAATAGAAATCATGAAATAAGAGAAGAGTCTATAAAAGCAAAAGAAGAAATACAAAAAGAGCAGAAGCAAAAAATAGATGATGACGCAATTAAAAAAATAGATGACAATAATAATCAAGAAATATCAAGTACTTTTACAGTTGATCAAGAATATGTAAGAATGTTAGCAGAAGAAATTAAAAATGAAAATGAAGAATTATTAGAAATATATAATACACGTGATATTGAGAATAATTTAGAAGAAGTAATAAAAAAAGAAATAAAGAAAAATGGTACATTTGATAGAGATAGGGTTAAAAAAATAGTATCAAACAATATGGGAAAAGAAGCGAAGGCAGAAAAATTACCAGGGCAAGATAATAGAAATTAATATAAAAAAGATGTATAATAAATATTATGAAAGTAGTTTCGTATTTAATTATACATCTTTTTATATATGTTAGAATTGTAATAAATTTGTAATGGAATTGTAATAAAAACTTAATATTAAAAAAACATATTTGATTGAAAAAACTAATAAAAAAGTATAAAATAATAATAAATTTAATAAATAAAAAATTTCAACAAAAGAAAGGAAGAAAAAGTGAAAAAAGGAAAATTAAAACAAAGCAAAGGTATAACATTAATAAGTTTAGTAATAACAATTATTGTGTTATTAATTCTAGCAGCAGTATCAATAGGTATGCTATTTGGAGAAAATGGAATATTAACAAGAGCAAATGAGGCAGCAGAAGCAACAAGTTATGCAACAGCAGAAGAAAAAGTGAAATTAGCGATACTTGGAAGTTATGATAATACAGGAAAAATGAGTGATAAACTAATAGTAGAAGAGCTATATAAATTCGAAAACCAAGGTATGACAAGTTTAACAGATAAAGATGGCATAGATATAGCAAAAGGTACACTAGATTTAACAGATAAATATCCAATAAAAACAGTAGTTGATGGATATGAGTTTGAAATAGAAAAAACAGGAAAAGTAACAGGTAATGAAACTTCTACTGGAAACACAGGAGGAACAACTAATCCACCAGAAGAAGACACATTAGGAAGTGGAAATTGGAACGGAGATGTAAATAGTCCTAAATTAGGTGATGAAATGACACCAGTAGCATGGGATGATTCAAATAATGAATTCACACCAACAACAAATCAAGAATGGTATGACTATAAAGATACATCAGAAACAGGAGCAGATACAAGTAAATGGGCAAATGCAAAAACATCAGATGGAAGTTACTGGGTATGGATACCAAGATATGAATACAAAATAACGTATACAAACTCAAGTGATAGATCACAAGGTGGTAATATAGATATAAACTTTATACCAGTAACTCAAACTTCGTCAACAAGTGGATATAGAATACATCCTGCATTTGAGGATGGAAGTGATACAAACTTTACAAACGGAGAATGGGATAAAGAACTTGCAGGAATATGGGTAATGAAATATGAAGCAAGTAATTCAAGTAATACACCAAAATCAATACCAGGAGTAACAAGTTGGAGAAATATCACGATAGGAAATATGTATACATATTCATTAAATTATGATACTACAAAAGGAAGTCATCTAATAAAGAATAGTGAATGGGGAGCAGTGGCGTACTTAGCACATAGTGAGTATGGTCGTAATGGAGTAGAAGTAACAATAAATAATAATGGAACAACATATTATACAGGAGGAGGAGTAGAAAACGCATATAAAATAAATGTAAACCAAAGTACCACAGGAAATGTAACAGGAATTTATGATTTAAATGGAAATGCATTTGAATATGTAGCTGGATATATTCCAAATGAAAACAGTAATTTATTAACATATGGGAGTCCAATGATAACGTCAAGCACAGGTGTAGGAAGTACAAGTGGATATAGAACATATAGTACAAAATATGTAACAGCATATCCATATAGTAGTAGTGATAGCTTTGAAACAAACTATAATCAATATGCAGCAGCGAATAGTAGCATATATGGTTATGGGGACAGTATTTTAGAAACATCAACTGTAGGCTCAGGTTCAATGTCATGGAATAGTGATAGTTCATACTTTCCAGCATCTACATCCCCTTTCTTTGGACGAGGTGGTGGTTATGCGGCAGGGTCAAATGGAGGGATATTCTATTTTAGCAGAAATAAAGGAACTGCTGGTGCTAATGATTCGTTTAGAACAGTTCTAACTTTTTAGATAGTTTTCATAGATATGCAGGAGACTATTTAATATAGGATTTTAAAGAAGATAGTTAAAGTAAATTAAATAAAAAAATACAGAATTTTTGGAAAAAACCATAAATTTCTGTATTTTTTTATTTAATTAAATATATTGCATAAATTAGATACTCTTTAAATAAGGCTCAACATGAATTATAGTATCATAAACATTATCAAGTATATTAATGCTTTCTTCTAAACTATCTGCAAGAGTGTGACTTTCAAAAGTGGTCATATTTCCATCTACACAAATAGTAATAACAACAAGATGAGAATCACCAACAGGAGTAGAAGTAATACTTTCTACAGATTTTACCAACTTATTTTCAGAAATAATTGAATTGATTTTATCATAAGTATTAGAGTCAATACTAATATCCATTAAAACATTAAAGCTTTCAATAAAAATTTTAACACCAGTATAGCAAATCCAAAGTGAAATTGCGATACCAACAATTATATCTACAAAATATATTTCAAACAAAGCAAGTAAAATTGATAATAATGTAAATAATGTTATGAAACAATCATTTTTATGATCTTTCATATTAGCTTTTAAAAGTAAGCTAGGATATTTTTTATAAATTGACCTTGTATATAAATATAATATTAATTTTACAACAATAGTTATTATAGCAATGATAACTAATAAATATGAAAAAGTAAAAGTTTCATTTGTAAAAAACTTAAATACAGAATCATATAAAAGTTTTATAGCAATAAAAATCATAGAAAGACTAATAAATAAAGAAAATATGTATTCTGCCTTTCCATGTCCTAAATTATGACTTCTATCCTTAGGCTCACTCGCTATTTTATTTCCTATATATGTCATAAGAGATGCAAAAATATCTGCAGCACTATTAAAACTATCTGCAATCATGGCTTGACTTCTACTCGTAAACCCTATAAAAGCCTTTATAACTAATAAAAAGATATTTCCAAATATTCCTAAAATACTTGCTTTTTTAGTTAAATTAAATTTTTGATCCATATATTTTTCTCCTTTTTAATATGTAAAATACTTAAAATATATTATACTTTAAAAATAAATAGATATGCAATAGAATAAATATATATTATTTAAAAATAAAAAATATTAATTACATAAAAAATTAAAATTACTACAAAAAATAAAAATGATATGATATAATTATTTAGGAAAAGAAAAGGAGCTAAAATGGGATTTATAATATTTGGAATAATTATTATTGTAATAGTTATAATTGTTGTAACAGCAGTTATTAATATAAAAAAAGAAGTTGAAAGAAAAGTAAGAAGTGTATTTGGAACATCTTCAATAGAAGAATTTAGTAAATTAAGTAAAGATTTATATGAAAATACACCAAAGAGCATTTCAAGTATGACTAGGATATATTTACCAAGAATTACAGAAGATTTTAAAGAGTTTAATTATACAGAATTTAAGATATCATCAGAAAATGTATTACTTAAATATTTAAATACAATAGAAGAAAAAGAGATATATACTGTAAGACATAGTTCTAATAATTTGAAAAATCAAGTTGCAAATATAGTAGAAGAACTAAAAACTTGCGGAGAAATTATAAAATTTCTAAATCCAAACATACATAAAACTGAAATTGCAAGATATATAAAACATGATGGAATATGCTCAATATATTTACAATCATCAATTGAGTATGAATACTATAAGTTAGATAAAACAGGAAATGTAATTGATGGAAATAAAAATACAAAAAAACAAGCAGCATATGAAATTGAATTAAACTATATACAAGATATTGCTAAAATTGATAAAGATGTTGATATAACAGCGATTGGAATTAACTGTCCAAATTGTGGTGGAGCAATAACTAGTTTAGGGAATAAATCTTGTGAGTATTGTGGAACAGTAATTAAAGAAGTTAATATAAATAGTTGGAATTTTAATAGTATAAAAGAATTAGATTAAATAAAAAAGTTATTTTGTTTAGATAAAACAACTTTCATATTTAAGATTGAATTTTCTTAGAAGTCTAAGAAGAGTTTGATATAAATGATAAAATATAGTATAATAATAAGTATAGTTTAAAGTTTAACTAGAGAAAAAATAAGAAGGTGAATAAAATGGAGATATTATTAGGGATAGGATATATATTAATTTTTGCAATGTTTATATTAGTAGGATATGCAGTAGTACAAATTAAATTATTTGGAATGAAAGTAAAAGATTTTTGGTCATTTATTGAGGCAAATCAAATATTAGATAAATTATATAATTTTGCACTTCAATATGAAAAAATGACTCCAAGAGATCAAGTTATTTATATGGCAGAAGCTGAAAAAATATTCATAGCCTTTGATAAAGTTCCAGATACATTATGGGAAGATGAATACACAAAATATAAGGAAGTTTTAAAAAAATATAAAGATTTAAAAATGTTTAAATGGGCAGCAGAAGTGAAAAAATAGAAAAAGAATATTTAAGTATATTCTTTTTCTATTTTTTCTTTCTATTTAATTATATATATTCTATTTTTTAGTTTTTTAATTTGGTTTATATTATTTAGTAGATTATTTTTGAATCTTTATTTAAATGTAACTATATGTTGATAAATAAGTATGTAATAATCTAAAACTTCTTTGTTTGAAAAGAAAAGATTTAAAAATATCTAAAGTTTCACTAGTTGCACAATATTTATCAACAAAAGTTAAAATTAAACCTTCAAGAGAATTAGGAATATTAGTTGTAACAGGCCACATATGTTCTTCTATCATATTAATTTCTTTTTTATTTAGATTAAAAAGTTTAGTAGCATTTTTAGCTGCAATTTTACCGTGATTAAATGCATGTAATCCTTTTTTATCTGTTTGTTTTTTTCTCCAATCATATAGGAAGAAGTCGTGTAACATACCACCTCTGGCGCTTGAGACATAGTCTAATTTTAATTTTTTAGCTATTTTATAGCAATAATATGAAACAACATATGAATGATCAAAACAAGTTGTGTTATAGTGTTGTATAAAATTTTTCATTTCTTGAACAGTTGCATTTTCGATTAACTCTTTAATAATATTTTGGAATTCTTTATCATTATCAATAATTTTTTTTATTTCAGTATTCATTTTATTTTAACACCTCTTTTGTAAAGTTTGAGTAACATTTATTTTATACTCTAATATATATTATATCATTAATTTAAAAGTAAATCTATAAAAAAATACAGGTAAATTATGTAAGTTATATGTTTTTGTAGTTTTCTGTCTATTGTATTTTTTTACTTGAATTTTTATGATATATTCTTTTTATTTTTTAAATATTTCTAATTAAACTCCTAGAGATATTAGTTCTTCTAAAATTTGAACAGCATTTAAGGCAGCACCTTTTCTTAAATTATCACCCACAACAAAAAGATTAAGAATGTTTGGATTATCTAAATCTTTTCTAATTCTCCCCACAAAAACTTCATCTTTGTTATTTGCTAAAGCAGCAAGTGGATAATGATTTTTTTCTGGATTATCAACTAAGATTACTCCTTTAGAATTTTCTAAAAGTCTTTGAATATCATATATATCAAAATCTTTTTCTAATTCTATGTTAATAGATATAGAGTGGCAATTAGTAATAGGGACTCTAACTGTAGTTGCTGTTATTAGAAGACTTGGATTATTAAGTATTTTTCTTGTTTCATTTATCATTTTATGTTCTTCTTTTGTATATCCATCAGACATAAATATATCTATATGTGGAATACAATTATTATATATCGAATGAGGAAAAACTTTTAAATTTTCTTCATTCTTTTCTTCCAAATCTGTTATTCCATCTCTACCTGCTCCAGAGGCAGCTTGATATGTAGAATATATAATACGTTTTATGATATATTCTTTATGAATAGGAGCTATTGCCATTAAACTAATAATAGTTGAACAATTAGGATTTGCAATTATGTCATTATTCTCTAGTAGTTTTTCAGGGTTAACTTCAGGAATAACTAGTGGAACATTTTCATCTTGCCTAAATAAGCTGCTATTATCTATGCATGTGCAACCATTTTGACTAAATATCGGAATATATTTTTTTGAAATTTCACTTCCAGCACAAAAAATTGCAAAATCATAATGTTTGGAAATTAAATTATCTGTTAATTCTTGTAAAATATAGTTTGTTTCAAAAAAACGTATTTTTGTGCCACTAGATTTAGCAGAAGAAAATAGGGTATATGTATGTTTATATAAATTTTTTTCTTCTAAAATTTTTAAAACACACCTTCCTACAAGTCCACTAGCACCAATTATTGCGATTCTATATTTTGAATTCATAATATCACCTCTTATTTAATATATTATGTAGTAAGATATTAAAAGTGTGTATATTTTAGAATTAAATTTATTTTTAAATTGTACTTATTTTTATATATTTGGAGAATATATAATTAAGTTTCGAATGAAAAAAGAAGAAAAAGGTAAAAAGATGCAAAAAGATACAAAAAAATGCAAAAAACATTGCATATTTTTCGTATTAATAGTATAATAGATAGTGTAGTTTTAAAAGACTAAGCTACAAAAGAGAGGAATGAAAATGGATTATTTATATATATTAAGAGAAGCAATTATATGGGTAATAACAGCATTTTGGTTATATCAGTTAGTAATAAGTGTAGCAGCACTTGTTAAAATTAAAGATAAACCTTTAAAGGTTAAAAAAGATCACAAATTTATGGCAATTATACCAGCACACAATGAAGAGATGGTTGTTGCTAATTTAATAACAAGTTTAAAAAATCAAAATTATAACAAAGATTTATATGATATATATGTTATTGCAGATAACTGTACAGATAGAACAGCGAGAGTTGCAAAAAAAGCAGGAGCAATAGTTTATGAAAGATTTCATGAAACAGAAAAAACAAAAGGTTATGCTTTAGATTGGTTTTTAAAACAAAAAATAAAAGAAAACGCAGATTATGATGCATTCTTTGTTTTTGATGCAGATAACATAGTAGATAAGAACTTTATAAAAAGTATGAATAAAAAATTATGTCAAGGTGAAGAAGTTGTTCAAGGTTATAGGGATATTAAAAATCCATCAGATAACTGGATAACAGCAGGATATGCATTATTCTATTGGACTATGCATAAATTTTATCACTTAGCAAGATACAATATTGGATTATCACCATTATTAAATGGAACAGGATTTATGGTTAAGTTTGATGTAATTAAACCACAAGGGTTTGATACAAAAACATTAACAGAAGATATAGAGTTCTCTTTAAAAAGAATAATAGAAGGTAAAAGATTAGGTTGGTCTATAGAAGCAATAGTTTATGATGAACAACCAACAGGATTTACTCAATCTTGGTCTCAAAGAACAAGATGGACAGTAGGTCATATGCAATGTATAAAAGAATATACAGGTAAATTAACAAATGCAGCTATAAAAAATAAGACAATGATGAATTTAGATGGTGTGTTATATATATTAGGTAGTATACCAATGTTTATAGTAACATTAATATTACTAGCAACAAACTTTGTAATGTATGCTACAAGTGGTATAACAGAATATGAATTAATAGTAAATATATTAAAATATATAATACCAACATTTTTCTTTCCAGTAGGAACAGCAGTATTTACAATGTGGCTAGATGGAAGAGAAATAAAACCTATGATTAAAGGAATACTATGTTACCCGTTATTTATGGGATCTTGGTTACTAATTAATTTAAAATGTTTAGTAAAAAGAGAAACAACATGGATTAAAATAAATCACGTTAGAGATATTAAAATAAATGATGTATCAATGTCAAATATGGTAGCTCAAGAAGAAGAATAAAAAATAAAGCTAGGATGTTTACATTCTAGCTTTTAACTATTAAGGGAGAAGTTATGGAAAAGATAAATAAGTTTATAAAAGAAAATTTAATACAAATATTTACAATACTAGCTGGAACAATAATGATATTAATACCAGCATTTCACACTAATATTTGGTTTGATGAATCATATACTTTAGGAATAACAGGAAATAGTTTTATAGATATATGGGTATATGGATCTGGAGATGTACACCCACCATTTTATTATTTCATGATAAAAATAGTATCGCTAATTTTTGGGGAAAGTATAATCTTATATAGATTATTTTCTATATTACCAATAGTTTTAATGGGAATACTTGGAATTACTCATATTAAAAAAGATTTTGGAGCTAAAGTTGGAATATTATTTACTTTTTTCACATTCTTTATGCCAACAGTATTAACATATGCAAGTGAAATTAGAATGTATTCTTGGGAAATGCTATTTGTCACAATAGCTTCAATATATGCATATAGATTTATTAAATATAAAAATATTAAAATGGCAGCTATATTTGGAATGTTTAGCTTGATAAGTTGTTATACACATTATTATGGTTTAATGTGTTTAGGATTAATTAATGTTGCATTAGTTATATTTGCAATTGTTAAAAGAAAAGAAATTGATAAAAAAGTATTTATAGGTT
>CAYJKK010000014.1:0-44269 GCA_964370905.1 uncultured Clostridium sp.
GAAAAGATGGTAAATTTATTATAAAAGATTTAGAATGTTTAAACCTAGAGAATCTGATTTAGATTCTCTAGGTTTAAATTAAGCTATCATAAAAAAATTCATCATACATTTTAGCACTTAATAGCCAAGCATTGTTTGCAATCATTTCTTTACAATCATGTTTATTCAATTTTAATTTTGAAATTAAATTTTTGTGATTTTTCAGTTTATCCGTAGAGATAATAGCTTTTTTTACCACAGGTATAAAATTAGGTGTTAAACCATCAATGAAACCATTATATAGATTAACAGTATTTGAGAGTGGAAATGAAATTGTTATTTGAACTCTTTCCATACTAAGTGCAGATGAAGTTATGTTTTTTAAGTTTAAATACATAATATTATCTAAATATTCATATGTACCTTCGTAATAATATGCTATTTTTTTAGTATTAGATTTTGAACCATTATAAAACGAACAAAGATTATTATGCTCATTTAATTTTAGTATTGAATAGATAAGTTTATTATCTGAAACATAATATATATGTAAAGTTTGATAGGGGAAAACTCTATGTTTTTTTCCAACAGTTAAATCTTTAAAAATCAAATTAATATCCATGTCCAAGAGATTACACAATTCAAGAACAGTTGTATAATCAGGTGAAATTTCATTTTTTTCATATTTAGAAATGGTAGCTTTTGTTTTATAAATTGCTTTTCCTACTTCTTCTAAACTCATATTTTTAATTTTTCTATATTTTTTTAAATCTTCTCCAAATGGTTTTATTTTATACATAAACACTCCTTTGTTTCTTAAAAATATACAAATTATACCAATTTTACGTGGTTTTTTATAGTATACCAGAAAAAAAACTAAAAAGTCAATTGCTACGATACAAAAAAACTTAAAAATGAGTGAAATAAAAAACTTAGTGTTATTGACATGCATATGTTTTTATGATAAAAAATTAGGTATACAAAAAAGACAGGTTTTAACTGGTTTGAATACATTTTGGATTAGTTAAACGTTAAGCAGGTGTAATTAGTAATATAGTAAAAGAAGAGTTTGATTTAACTCTTGTGCAAATTTAAAGAAAGGAATGGAATTATATGAATAATTTGGTAGAACCAAAAAAAACATGGAAAATCGCGGAAACACATTTTATAGAAGCAATTAATGACGAATGGTACATAAGATTAGTAGAACTGGAAAATTTAATATCGAAATATACAAATTTATTTTATATTGATAAGAACATAAAAACAATGCATTTTCCAATTACAACAGGATCTATATCTAGTCCGATGGGATTAGGTAGTGATTCAAAACCAGTAAGGATTAAATTAGGAGGTTGTGATACTTATTTAGCGGATTCAATGCAATTTGCACTTGAATATGGATGTAGATTCCTAAAAAATGGCGTGTGGTATATTATGCCGTCGTTCCGAGGAGAAGAAGAAGATAAAAGACATTTAAGTCAATTTTATCATAGTGAAGCTGAGATACCTGGTAAACTAGAAGATGTAATGAATTTAGTAGAGGATTATTTAAAATATTTGTCAAGAAATATTTTGAAGGAATATGAAAAAGAAATATTAGAAATAGCTGGGACGAGTAAACATATACGAGAATTTGTAGAATTAAAAGAAATCCCTAAAATAACATTTGAAGAAGCAGTTGTTCTTTTAAAAAATAATAAAAAATACTTTGAATATAACGAATTAGGATTTAGAAATATTACTAAAGATGGAGAAAAAGCATTAATGGAATATTTTAATGGATGTGTATGGATAACAAATTTTGATGTAAAAGCAGTACCTTTTTATCAAAGTATAGACAAAAATAAAAAATATGCGAGTAATGCAGATTTATTAATAGGAATTGGAGAAACTGTCGGGGCTGGAGAAAGACATTGTAATGGAAATGAAGTACGAGAAGCGCTTAAATTACATCAAGTATCAGAAGAATTTTATGAATGGTACATCGAAATGAAGGATAAATATCCAATGCAAACAGCAGGATTTGGATTAGGAGTAGAAAGGTTTATTTTGTGGTTAACAAAAAAAGACGACATTAGAGATTGTCAAATTTTACCAAGATTCCTAGGTAAAAATATAGTACCGTAATAAAAAAAGAAAGGGATGAAAAATGAAAGAATTAAAGGATATAACACCTGAAGATATAAAAGAAATGAGCTATAATGAAATTATAGGGTTAGTTAAAGAAACTAACAGAACACCAGGGGGATTAGCAACAATACGAAAAGTGACAGAAAAATTAATGTTAAACAGTAATACTAAAGTACTTGATATAGGAACAAGTACCGGACATTCCGCGTTAGAGTTTAGTAGATTATTAAATTGTGAAGTTATAGGGATAGATATAAATGAAATGAGTTTAAAAACAGCTAAAGAAAGGGTTGAGCGATTTGAATTGACTAAAACAAATTTTATATTAGATGATGCAACAAAAATGAAATTTTCTGATAAAATTTTTGATGTAGTATTTGCGGGGAATGTTACATCACTAGTTAGTGATAGAGAAAATGCATTAAAAGAGTATTGGAGAGTATTAAAACCTAATGGATATTTAGTGGCAGTCCCAATGTATTATATCCAAACACCTAGCGAAAAACTAGTAAATGAGGTAAGAAATGCAATACAAGTAAATATATCTGCACTGTATAAAAAGGATTGGAAAAAATTTTTTGTTAGAAACGAAGATGAAATTTTTGAAGAAATTGATTATAAATTCAATAAATGCACTGATGATGAGGTGAATGAATTTTGTAAAAAAATATTAGCTAGAGAACATTTGAAACAGCTGTCAAAAGAGAGTTTAAAAATGTTACAAGAAGTTTATTATAATTATATGCATTTATTTAATGAAAATAATAGTCATATGGGATTTACAATATTTATTTTAAGAAAAAAGGAAGAAGATATATTTAATGATCCAGAATTATATCATAGCTCATTAATAAAAGGTTAATACGGTGTATATGAATGAAAAAGAATGATATTTCAATAATTTCACCGGCGAGTAGCTTTTTGCAGGATTATCCTAATAAAGTTAAGCGAGGGTGTGAATTTCTAAAAAACAAAGGAGTTAATGTAAAGATAGAAAAAAATGCTTCAAAACAAGAATTCTATTATTCGACTACTGTAAATGAAAGAGTTAAAGATATAGAGAGGGCGCTTGACGATGAAAATATAAGAATTATAATGGCGAGTATAGGAGGGTATAATTCAAATCAGATACTTAAAAAATTAGATTATAATAAAATATTAAAAAGTGATAAATTGTTTTGTGGATATAGTGATATAACATGTTTAATATTAGCGATCCATACTAAAACAAAAAAAATAGTTCTTCATGGTCCTACTTTTTTACCTGAGATATGTGAGTATCCTGAACCATATGATTATACATGGAAATGTTTTGAAGAAGTATCAAGTTTAAAGTCGTTAAAGTATGAAGAACCAAAATATATTGTGAAGGAATTTAAAGATTGGAAAACTCAGGAAACACAGCCAGAGCCAAGGAAAAAAGAAAAAAATACTGAAAAATGGATGATAAACAAGAAAGGAAAAGCTATAGGAAGAATAATTGGCGGCAATTTATCAAGCATATTAACAATTATTGGGACAGAATTTTTGCCAATAGAAATATTTAATAATAAAATATTATTTTTAGAAGATACAGAGATTAATATAGCTGAATTTGATTCTTATATGCAATCTTTAGAGTTAAGAGGAGTTTTTAATAAGATTAAAGGATTAATTATAGGAAAATTTGAAAATCAAAAAAATAATGAAGAAATTGAGGAATTTTTAAATATATTTTTTGTAAATTATAAATTTCCGATTTTATACAATGTTGATTTAGGACATACAAATCCAATGATAACAATACCAATAGGTGCCAAGGTTATGTTGGAATGTAGCGACAGAAGTGAATTTCAAATATTAAGTTATTAAAGGAGAATGAGATGATACAATATGATAATTGTAAGGAAGCGATTTTGAATCCAAAAGATATGAATAGAGATACTAAAAATATAAGTGAGTTTTGTATTCTATGTTTTTTTAATGATGTTATTAACAAGCTAGAGAAAAGTGGTAAGATAAAAAAAATAGAAGAATTAAATTCTACGTTAGGAAAGCATAATATTTATGAGCTAAACCATAATGGTTTAGCAATAAATATTTTTAATCCCGGATTAGGAGGACCAATGTCTGCTGGCTTTTTAGAAGAATTAATATCATTAGGTGTAAAAGAATGTATAGCCTGTGGTGGTGCAGGAGTGTTAAAATCAGATATAAAAATGGGAGAAGTGATAGTAGCGACTGAAGCAGTAAGGGAAGAAGGTACTTCATATCATTATATAGAACATGATGAGAATATATTAGTAAATAAAAAAATATTAAAAGCTATAGGAAAAGTTTTAAAACAGAACAATATAAACTATATTGAAGGGAAAGTATGGACAACAGACGCTATATACAGAGAGACGAGAAAAAAAATAGCAGATAAAAAAGAAGAAGGTTGTATAGCTGTAGATATGGAATTTGCTAGTATGTTAGCTGTATCATTGTTTAGAAATATAAACTTTGGACAAATATTATACGGTGGGGACAATGTTAGTGGAGAAATATGGGAATATAGAAAATGGAGAGAAAATGAAGACATACAGTCTAAAATATTTTGGCTATGCACAGATGTTTTAGAGTATATTAATAAATTAAAGAAGAAGGAAGAAGATAATGAGTCTATTAAAGGATAAAATATGCATTGTAGTTGGTTCGGCTTCAGGTATTGGAAAAGCTACTTTAGAAAATTTTATATTAGAAGGTGCAATAGTATATGCAATAGATAAAAAGAATATAGAAAATACTAAAGCAAAAGGGAAATATATATGTGATATTAGAGATTATGATAAGTTAGAGAAAGTTATACACGATATTTATAATCTGGAAGGCAAAATAGATGTGGTGTTTAATATTGTAGGGATAAATTGTATAGGCACAGTAGAAAGTACAAGTATAAATAAGTTTAAAGAGGTAATTGATGTTAATTTAATGGGAAATATTAATATTTTAAAAATAGTATTACCAATAATGAAGAAGCAGTTAAGTGGTTCGATTATTTTACCAGGCTCAGATCAATCATATATAGCGAAAACTGATAGTTGTGCATACGGAGTAAGTAAATCAGCTATTTCAGGATTAACTAAGAGTGTAGCATTAGATTATGCCAAATATAATATTAGAATAAATAGTATCTGTCCTGGACCAGTCAATACGCCTATGTATAATAACAATATAGACTATATATTAAAAAACTATGATGAGTATAATGATAGGGATGAATTATTAAAAATCTTAGCAGACAGGCAACCTATGAATAGAATTGCAGAACCGAGTGAAATTGCAAATCTTGTAACTTTTTTAGCTTGGGATAAAGCAAGTTTCATGACAGGAAGCGAAGTGAAAATAGATGGTGGTTCTACCATAGGTACTTTGTAAATAAGTATTTAAGAAAGGAAAGAAATGATTAAAAATAGTATATTTGAATATAGATATTCGCCTGTAAATATAAAATTAATGGAATTTTTAAAAAATATAGGAATTAAATATATAGAAGTGCCACCAATAATACCGATATATTCAGAAATGTATTTACCGTTAAAGAAAGAGTTTAACAATAAAGGTATTTATACATTGGCAAGCTTTGATGTGAATTTTAATATTATAAATAAATTGCTAATTAAAAGAAAGATAGATAATTGTTTTACATCTACAAAAGGAACTTATAGAGATGTAGAATGTACTTATATATACATTCAAAACTTAAATATGAATAAAAATATTAAAACAGAGATTTGTAAATTTCTAACTAAAAATGAGTATAAATATAAAGTTTATACTGAATCAAAAATGGTTAAATTTGCTGTAGTAATCAAAGATATATAATAAGTTATAGAAATAAGATGAAAGAGAGTTCGAGATGGATTATAAAAAAGCTTTATCAAATTTAGATCTAGTTTATCCGGATGGGGTAGCAAAAGGATTTCCGCTATGGTCTGAAAAAGGAATAGAAATGCAAAATGTTACTGTAAAGATATTTTTAGAGACTTTTTCAGATATTGAAAGTATTGAAATAAATTATCCAAAGCAGATACGAAAACTTGATGAATTCACCTTAGAATATAAGGATAGAATTGATAAATATGATGTTACTTTACCTATATTTAATATGGATGATAAAAACAAACTATTTATAACTGATAATTTACCATATAATTTAAAAAAAATGGATACAAAAGGAATAAATGCAATGTTAACATATTATTATGTTTTAAGATTATTAAATGCAAAGCATATTCCAATGAGTAGAGATTATTATATTTCACCATTAATGCAATTTAATGTAGTAATTAAGGAAAAATCCCAAAATGAAGCAATAGAATATGTAATACATAAGTTGAAAAAATTTTGCAAGAGAATGAATTTACCAGAAATCACATTAGAATATAGCGGCGTAGATGGTTACTCAGACAAAGTATTTATGGTAAGTTCATTAAATAAAAAGGGAGAGACACAAACTATAATTCAATGTAGTTTACTAGCAAATGAATTATTAGAGGATTTTAATATTTCTAATAATTTAAGAAATAATTTTGTTTTTGATATAGGGTATAGTCAAAAATTTTTCGCGTATTTAGCAGAAAACAATATGGATGAATATGGAATGAGATTACCAAGTGCTTATGATAAAAAAGATATCTGTATTATATATAAATATGATACAGATATCATAAAAAAGCTTAAAAATAAAAATGATATCAAAGAAAAAATATTTTTTGATGAAACACTTGGGTCGAGAAAATTAAAAACAGTTAAAAATTACTATATATCTAAAGGGGTAAGAACACTTTTAATTCAAAATTATGAAAAAACAAAGGAATCTTTTCTGGTATATTCAATAAGGAAGGAAAAAACAAAAGTTTATAATATTGAAGAAATATATGATATAACTAAAAATGAGAAGTTGGAACTTGATAGATTTTATTATGATAAAGTAGATAAAAAGCTTCAGGATATAAGAGAAAAAGGATATTCATATGTTAGTGAGTTTAAAGAAAAAGGGAAAATAAGAAATTAAGAGGAGGGAAGAATGAGTTATTCAAAAAAAGTTGATCAAAAATGGCAAAAAAAATGGAAAGAACAGGGATTATATAAGTATAATCCGAATAGTGAAAAAGAAAAATTTTATACTATGGAAATGTTTTCATATCCTTCCGGAGCAAATTTACACTTAGGACATTGGTTTAATTTTGCACCTGCAGATTCTTTTGCAAGATTTAAAAGTATGAATGGATACAATGTATTTCATCCTATGGGATTTGATGCATTTGGATTACCAGCAGAAAATTATGCTATAAAAACAAGTATACACCCTGAAATTTCAACTAAGAAAAATATAGAGACTATGAAAAGACAGCTTGAAGAGATGGGAGGAACTTATGATTGGGATTATTCAGTGGAAACATGTATGCCAGAGTATTATAAATGGACTCAATGGCTATTTACAAAATTGTATAAAAATGGACTAGCATATAAAAAAGAAGCAACAGTTAATTGGTGTGATAGTTGTAAAACTGTTTTAGCTAATGAACAAGTAGTTGACTGTATATGTGAAAGATGTGGGACATTAGTAGAAAGAAAAAAGATGGATCAATGGTTTTTTAAGATCATGAATTATGCTGAAGAATTATTAGATGGATTGAAAGATTTAGATTGGCCAGAATCAACTAAGAAAATTCAAAATAATTGGATAGGAAAGTCAAAAGGAACAGAAATAGAATTTCAAATAGAGAATATACAAAAAAATATTAAAGTGTTTACTACAAGACCTGATACAATTAATGGTGTAACATATTTGGTTATTGCACCAGAAAGTGAACTTGTCAAGGAAATAACTACAGAAGAAAATATAGAAATGGTTAAAAAGTACATAGCTAAGACAATAAAATTAAGTGAAATAGATAGATTGTCGACACAAAGAGAAAAAACAGGCGTTTGTACAGGTGGGTATGCTATAAATCCTATAAATCAAGAAAAAATTCCAATATGGATTGCTGATTATGTTTTAGAGGATTATGGAACAGGAGCTGTTATGGCAGTTCCAGCACATGATTTGAGAGACTATGAGTTTGCCGTAAAACATAATTTGCCAGTTAAACAAGTTATAGAAATAAAGGATGGAAAAAAATATAAATTGCCAATCACTAAATATGGAATATTGATAAATAGTGTAGAATATAATGGAATGACTTCTGAAGAAGCTAAATCTAAAATCATAGAAAGGTTATCAGAAGATAAAAAAGGAAAAGAAACTGTAAATTATAGACTAAAGGATTGGTTAGTATCAAGACAAAGATATTGGGGAGCCCCTATTCCTATAATATATTGTGAAAAATGCGGAACTGTTCCAGTGCCAGAAGAAGATCTTCCGGTTTTATTACCTAGTAATGTTGAATTTAGACCTAATGGTGAGTCTCCATTAAAAAAGAGTTTGGAGTTCACGAAATGTACTTGTCCAAATTGCAAGGGAGTGGCTACAAGAGAAGTAGATACGTTAGATACTTTTGTTTGTTCTTCTTGGTATGAATTAAGATATCCAGATGCAAAAAATGATAAAGAAGCATTTAGTAAAAAAATAATAGATAAAATTGCCCCCATAGATGTTTATGTGGGAGGCAAAGAACATGCTGCAATGCACTTGATTTATGTTAGATTTATAACAAAAGCGTTACGCGATATGGGGGAGTTACATTTTGACGAACCGTTCAAAAAATTGGTGCATCAAGGAATGATTCTTGGGCCAGATGGAAACAAAATGAGTAAAAGTAAAGGGAATACAGTCTCTCCTGATAAATATGTTGAACAATATGGATCTGATGTTTTTAGAATGTATTTAATGTTTGGATTTGAATATAAAAAAGGAGGTCCTTGGAGTGATGATGGCGTAGATTCGATGGCTAAATACTTGACGAGAGTTGAAAGGCTTGTTAATACAGTTTTAGAGAAAGAGTTAATTTCTGACTCAAATAATTACAGTAATCTAATAGGATTAAGAGAGCAGGAACTGTTAAGAGCAAAGAATCAAACTATAAAAACAATGAGTGAAGATATCGAGAAATTTCAATTTAATACGGCAATAGCGAGAAAAATGGAATTATTAAATTCGCTAAATGCTTACCTTAAAGATGATGAAAAAGTGAATATAGAGTTAGTTAGGGAAACCGTTGAAACTTATTTAAGACTTTTGGCTCCATTAGCACCACATTTTTCAGAAGAACAATGGGAAAAGCTCGGAAAAGAAAGTTCTATACACAAAGAAGAATGGCCAATAGTAAATGAAAAAGAATTGGTCGGTGGAATGAAAAAAATACCAATACAAATTAACGGAAAATTAAGGGGATTAATTTCGGTAAATGCAGATGCTTCCACGGATGAAATACTCAAGACAATAAAAGCGGATCCAAAAGTATCAGTTATATTTAGTGAATATGATGTAAAAAAAGAAATATATGTACCAGGAAGGATCTATAATATATTGGTATCTGAAAAAAATAAAAAATGATAAAATATAACTAAAAAGCAAAAAAGCATAGTAAGAAAGTTTTGTACAAATTAGAAAAATACTGCGTATAGCATTAGGTTAAAAATTAAAGAGGTATATAATAAATGTAGAGGAAATTCCTACACATTAGATTATATACCTTTTATAAAAGGTTGGATATGTAAATGATTATAAATGTTACAATAACGATATAGTTTCTAAATCCAAATGTAAATGTAAATGTCAATATAAAATGTCATAAAAAATGGAATTAAGATTTATTGAATAAAGTAGATATATAATTAAAGAAAAAATCAATAGAAAAATAAAATAAATGAATATTTGGTGAACATAAGACTGTAAAAATGCTACAGTTTAAAAAATCCAACCATCACCTGTGGATAACTATTCCGAAAATCAAGCTAAAATCCAAATAAAATCGAAAAATGAAAATACGCTATAAATTTACAAATTTTATCAGTTAAAATAGATTTACTCTTTTTTACTGCTACTAAGCAGGATAAAAATATGAATTTTTTACAAAATATCTTGTATAGTAGACGTTTGTAGGTATATATTGAATAAACTATTTGAAAATACGCTTAAATTTAGTATACTTAAATTTAGATATCTGAAATCAGCAAGCATAGTAGAATAAGCAACATTTAATATTTACATAACACAATTATTTGCAACTTGCCTCTGCCAGAAAGATTGTAGCGTTTTTTGAAAATTTCCATCCTATAACCTTTGATACTCAAGAGCTTCAAACGTTCATAAAAACATTTCATGTTTTTATCCTGGCTACTAAGCACTACAACTTGACATAACAACTAAAAAATGATAAAATTGTGAACAGTATTAATCTTATGATTTAGTCTCTGCGGAATTTCGCAAAGAAAATTTTTTAAACTTATATAAAGTTGAAAATCATAAGCAAGTATTAATAAGCACATTGAAAAACAAATATGTATGTATAAACAGAAAGGTGAGGTATTCTATGAACATCAAAAAAATTAAGCAAATTGAAAGGGATGCTAAAAACTGTTGGGAGAGAGAAAAGCTTTTTAGCTTTGATTCTTCAAAGAAGGAAGAAAAATTTTATGTCATGGATATGTTTTCGTATCCTTCAGGGGCTAAGCTACATCTTGGTCATTGGTTTAATTTTGGTCTGGTAGATAGTTATGCACGGTTCAAAAAAATGCAAGGATACAATGTTTTTCAACCAATGGGTTTCGACGCATTTGGACTTCCCGCTGAAAATTATGCTATAAAGACTGGGATCCATCCAAAGGATAGTACGATGAAAAATATTGATGTAATGCGTAATCAATTAAAAGAAATGGGAGGAATGTTTGATTGGTCTAATGAGGTTATTACTTGTGATCCCGAATATTACAAATGGACACAATGGATTTTTGGAGAACTTTATAAGCGAGAGCTTGCTTATAAGAAAGAGGCACCTGTAAATTGGTGTCCATCTTGTAAAACTGTTCTTGCAAGAGAACAAGTGGAACATGGTAAATGCGAAAGGTGCGGCACGAATGTCCATATTAAGAAGATGAATCAATGGTTTCTTAAAATTACTGATTATGCAGAGGAACTTCTTATAGGATTAGAAAAGTTAGATTGGCCTGCAAAAACAAAAGCTATGCAAAAAAACTGGATTGGAAAGTCTGAAGGTTTTTCAGTGATTTTTAAAAACAGTATAGTAGGAAATCTTGAAATCTTTACAACTAGGCCAGAGACCATTTTTGGTGTAACTTACATTGTTATGGCTCCTGAGCATGAGTTGCTTGAGAAACTTGTTACAAGAGAACAGGCAGAAGAAGTTGAGAACTATGTGAAGAATACTGAAAGAATGACTGAAATTGAGCGTCAAAGTACTTCTAATGAAAAAACAGGTGTGTTTACAGGCTCATTTGCAGAGAATTCGATTACAGGAATGCAAGTTCCTATTTGGATTTCCGATTATGTATTGGAAAGTCAAGGAACAGGAATTGTGATGTCAGTTCCTGCGCATGATGAAAGAGACTATGGATTTGCTATTAAATACAACTTGGATATTAAGTCTGTTATAGACGGTTTCTCGGAAAGTAATAGCTGTGCATATATTGGAGAAGGACAGTTGTGTAATTCAGATTTTCTTGATGGGATGAGCATAGCTGAAGCAAGAATTGCAATTGCTGAATATTTGGAAGCAAATAATATTGGCGGAAAAAAAGTTGTTTATCGTTTGAGAGATTGGTTAATCTCTCGTCAGAGATATTGGGGAGCACCTATTCCAATTATTTATTGTGATATTTGCGGAGAAACTATTGTCCCAGAAGACCAACTTCCTGTGATACTTCCATATAATGTGGATTTTAGACCTAACGGAGAATCTCCTTTGGAAAGAAGCGAAGAATTTGTTAAAACAGTTTGTCCTTGTTGCGGTAAGGAAGCTAGACGTGAAGTGGATACTATGGATACTTTTATGTGTTCTTCTTGGTATATGTTAAGATATCCTGACGCAAGAAATGATAAGCAGGCATTTGACTATGATTTTATAAATCATATGCTTCCTGTAGATAAATATGTTGGGGGAGCTGAGCATAGTTGTATGCACTTAATTTATGCAAGATTTATAACTAAGGTTCTTAGAGATGCAGGATATCTTAACTTCGATGAACCGTTTACTTCATTAGTTCATCAAGGTACAATACTTGGCCCTGATGGACAAAAGATGAGTAAATCTAGAGGAAATACTATTTCACCAGATGAATATATCGAAAAATACGGTTCTGATGTATTTAGAACTTACTTAATGTTTGGTTTCAATTATATTGAAGGAGGGCCATGGTCAGAGAAAGGAATTGTTGCAATTCAGAAATATTATGACAGAGTTGATGCGACCTTTGAAAAATATTTAAATATTGAAAGATTTACGGACATTTATGGAGACGAGGAAATCAATTTATTAATCGAAGTGAATTCTACAATTAGCAAAGTTACAAAAGGATTAGATACGTTTCAATTCAATACAACTATTGCAAGAATGATGGAGCTTTTTAATACCGTTAGAAATTACATTGATACAGATAGGAATTCCAAAATTCTTATTAGTGTAATGGAGAATATAACAAAGTTGATGGCTCCAGAAGCACCTCACTTAGCTGAATATTATTGGACAACTATAGGAGGACATACATATAGTATTTTAAATGAAAAATGGCCAGAAGTTGACGAAAAAATTAGAATGCATGAAAGTATTAGTATTCCAATTCAAATTAATTCTAAGAATATTACTGTGTTGAAGATTAAAAAAGATCTAAGTAAAGAGAAAGTTCAAGAAATGGCTATGGAGTATGTTGATGCAAAGCTTAATGGACGAAAAATTAAAAAAATAATTTTTATTCCAAATAGAATTATTAACTTTGTTGTAAATTAGTAGCTTGTTTTATTATAAAAAAAGGCGCCTAGGGTATCTATTGATTTAGATGCCCTAGTTTTTTATAAAAAAATAATAAATAAAAATAACACTATTGTGTTTTAAAGATAAAAATGTTAATATGTATATAAAATGAAGGTAGAAAGGTGTAAATATAAATTTATTAACACAAATGGAGGGATTACTATGTTAGAAGATTTAAAAGAAATCCTACTTAGCAAAGTAGCGCTTATGTCCTATGTAATTGTAGGTATAGCAAGTTTTATGAGGTTTTATGAGCTTATCCCAAATCCAGTACTAGAAGATATTTTTGTACGGTTTATTCCAAGTATAGGTATATTTCTTATAGCTTTTATAGCTGAAAACGACCTTGTTCTAGGAGGAGATGAAGACTTCGATTATGATCTTTGGGGAATTTCTGGAATACTAATTCTAGAGATATGTGCTTTCCTATTTATCCTATTTTTAATAGGCATCTATGGTATTTTTCATTTTATAGGATTAGTTCCGAATTTGACCTATGAATTACCAGGAGTAAAAATGCTTACAGATATTTATATTATTACTGGAACTTTCATCGGATTAATAGTGTTTTTTACTGGCATAGCAATACTTACAATTATTAGAAGAAAGTAAATTTAATTTAATTAGTTTAAATAAAACAGAGGAAATGATTAGTATCATATTTTCTGTTTTATTTTCCCCTAAAAGCTTGATAAAACTACTATTTAATGATATATTTACAAAGTAAAAAAGAAAGGACGATAATAATGAGTATATTAAAGAAAATATTTAAATCATATAGTGAAAAAGAAGTAAAAAGAATAATGCCAATAGTAGAAAAAATTGGTAATTTAGAAGAGGAATTAATAAAATTAAATGATTCTGAACTAAAAGCAAAAACAAATTATTTAAAAGAAGAGTTAAAATCTGGAAAAACATTAGATGATATTTTACCAGAAGCTTTTGCTGTAGCTAGAGAAGCTTCAAAAAGAGTTTTAGGAATGAGACATTTCGATGTTCAGTTAATAGGAGGAATAATATTACATCAAGGTAGAATATCTGAGATGAAAACAGGAGAAGGTAAAACTTTAGTTGCAACTCTTCCTGCATATTTAAATGCATTAACAGGTAAAGGTGTGCATATCATAACTGTAAATGACTATTTAGCAAAAAGAGATAGTGAATGGATGGGTAAACTATTTAAATTCTTAGGTCTATCAGTAGGCTTAGTTGTATCTAGAATGGATCCTATTGCTAAAAGAAAAGCATATGCAGCTGATATAACTTATGGAACAAATAACGAGTTTGGATTTGATTATCTAAGAGATAATATGGTTATATATAAAGAGCAATTAGTTCAACGTGGACTTAATTATGCAATAATAGATGAGATTGATAGTATATTAATAGATGAAGCTCGTACACCACTTATAATCTCCGGGAAAGCAAATGAGTCATCTGACCTATATAAACAAGCAAATGAATTTGTAAAAAGATTAACACCTAAAGTAATTGTAGAAGAAGATGTTAAAGATCAAGAACAAGCAGAAGATAATGAAAAATATGACTATATTATAGATTTAAAAGCAAAATCTGCTTCACTTACTCAAAAAGGTATAGAAAAAGCAGAAAAAGCTTTTAGACTAGAAAATTTTAATGATATGGAAAATTCTACATTAGTTCACCATGTAAATCAATCACTTAGAGCTCATGGAATAATGAAAAAAGATACAGACTATATTGTTAAAGATGGTGAAGTATTAATAGTTGATGAATTTACTGGTCGTATTATGTATGGAAGAAGATATAATAATGGACTACATCAATCAATTGAAGCAAAAGAAAGTGTTAAAATAGCACATGAATCAAAAACTTTAGCAACAATTACATTCCAAAATCTATTTAGAATGTATGATAAATTATCTGGTATGACTGGTACTGCTATGACTGAAAAAGCTGAATTTGAAGAAATATACAGTTTAGATGTTATAACTATTCCAACAAACAAACCAATGCAAAGAATAGATCAAAATGATGTTATATATAAAAATAAAAGTGCAAAATATAGAGCAATAGTAGAAAGTGTTAAAGAAAGTAACCAAAAAGGACAACCCGTTTTAGTTGGTACTGTTTCAATAGAAAAATCAGAAGAAATTAGTAGATTACTAAAAAAAGAAGGTATAAAACATGAAGTTTTAAATGCTAAATTCCATGAAAAAGAAGCAGAAATAATCGCACAAGCTGGTAAATATGGAGCAGTAACAATTGCAACAAACATGGCGGGACGTGGTACAGATATTATCTTAGGTGGAAATAGTGAATATTTAGCTAAAGAAAAAATGAAAAAACTAGGTTTATCACATGAATTAATAGAGGCAGCTGATACATATTATGAAACAGATAATGAAGAAATATTATCTGCAAGAAAACAATTTAAAGAATTAAATGATAAATATGATGAAGAAATAAAAGTAGAAAAACAAAAAGTAATTGAAGCCGGCGGGTTAAAAATAATAGGTACTGAAAGACATGAATCAAGAAGAATTGACAATCAGTTAAGAGGTCGTAGTGGACGTCAAGGTGATATTGGTGAATCTAAATTCTATATTGGTTTAGATGATGATTTGATGAAAATATTTGGTGGAGATATGATAACACAAGTATTTAATACGTTAGGAGCAGATGAAAATACACCAATTGAAGCAAGAATGATTTCAGGTTCAGTAGAAAATGCTCAACGTAAAGTAGAAGGTAGAAACTTTACAATACGTAAAAATGTATTAAAATATGATGATGTTATGAATGTTCAAAGAGAAATAATATATAAACAAAGAAGAGAAGTGTTAGATGGTGAAAATATCAGTTCAAATATCCAAACTATGATTTCTTCAGTATCAAATGCTGTGCCAGGAGCTTTTATAGAAGGTCATAATGGGAAAATAAATAGCGAATCATTAAATGCTGAAATATTTAATATATATGGTGTTAATATGTCAGATGATATTAAAGAACATTTAGATGATAGTAATGAAATAAGTAATATATTATCAGAAAAAGCATTAGAAATTTATTCTAATAAAGAACAAGAAATAGGAGAAAACGAATTAAGAAAACTAGAAAGAATAGTTATGCTTAAAGTAGTTGACGAAAAATGGATGGAACATATTGATAGTATGGATGAATTAAAAAATGGTATAGGCCTTCGTGCTTATGGTCAAAAAGATCCAGTTGTTCAATATAGATTAGAAGGATTTGATATGTTTGACGAAATGGTAAATGATATCAAATATGATGTAACAAAACTTGTGATGCATCTTCAAAAAAGAGAAAATGTAGTAATGCAAGAAACAGTTAAAATAACAAAAGCAGCTTTAGAGCCTCTTCATAGTTTAGAAGGAACTCAAAGTGCTAAAAGCGAGCCTCAAGATAGAACTGTTGTAAATACTTCGCCTAAAATTGGTAGAAATGATCCTTGTCATTGTGGAAGTGGTAAAAAATATAAAAATTGTCATGGTAAAATAGAAGAATAAAAGGAGTAATGATATGTTTGGTAATTTATTTGGAAGATCAAAAAAAAGCCATAGAAAGTTTAATATAGGAGACAAAGTTAAAGTCAAATATAGAGAACAATTTGGTAGGATTATTGATATAAATGGATCTCTATATATGGTATCTATAAATGATGGACAATTTGTAGATTCGTTTACTGAAAATCAGTTACAAAGATATTATTAAACTCTGAAAGGTTGTGAAAAAATGCTAGAATTAGAAGAAAACAATAGAAAAGTTATAATTCTAAAAGAAAAATTAATAGAATTAGGTGAATCTCTTTGACATTTCTAAATTAGAAATAGAGTTAAAAGAATTAGAAAATAAAACTTTTGAAGAAAATTTTTGGAATGATACAGTTAATTCAAAAAAAGTATTGTCAAAAATAAAAGATTTAAAACAAAAATCTACTGAATATAGATTAATTGAAAGTGAGTTACTAAATATTGAAGAATTAACAGAATTAATTTTATTAGAAAATGAAACAGAATTAGTTAAAGAAATATTAAAAAATACTGAAAAAATAGAACATTTACTTGAAAAACTAGAGATATCAACACTTTTATCAGATAAATATGATTCAAATAATGCAATCATAACTATTCACCCAGGAGCAGGTGGTACAGAGTCACAAGACTGGGCTGAAATGTTATATAGAATGTACACAAGATGGGCTGTTAAAAATGGTTTTGAAGTTAAGGAAGTAGATTACTTAGAAGGTGATGAAGCTGGTCTTAAAAGTGTAACATTTGAAGTAATTGGACAAAATGGATATGGATATATGAAATGTGAAAAAGGAGTCCATAGGTTAGTTAGAATTTCACCATTTGATTCTGGTGGTAGACGTCATACATCTTTTGCTTCAATAGAAGTTTTACCTGAAATTTCTGATGATTTAGATGTTGAAATAAATTCAGATGATTTAAGAATAGATACATATAGAGCTTCTGGAGCTGGTGGGCAACACGTAAATAAAACATCATCAGCAATTAGAATAACTCATTTACCTACAAATACAGTTGCTGCTTGCCAATCTGAAAGATCTCAAATACAAAATAGGGAAGAAGCAATGAAAATGCTAAAATCTAAACTATTAATCTTAAAAGAACAAGAACAAAAAGAAAAAATAGAAGACTTAAAAGGAGAGCAAAAAGATATAGCATGGGGAAGTCAGATACGTTCATATGTATTTTGCCCTTATACATTAGTAAAAGACCATAGAACTAATTATGAAGTAGGTAATATAGATAGTGTAATGGATGGTGAAATTTCAGGATTTATAGAAGCTTATTTAAAATATAATTTAAACACTTAATTACATATAATTACATAAAATATATAGAGTAATATCAATTAATATAGATTGATATTGCCTATATATTTTTTGAGGTGAATTAAATGGAAATAATCGTTTTAAAATTTGGAGGTTCTTCTCTTGCAGATAATGAAAAATTAAAATTAGTAACAAATAAAATCATAAATTTATATAATAAAAATTATAAAATTGTTGTAATTGTTTCGGCTCAAGGAAAAACAACAGATAAATTGTTATCAGAAGCAAAGGAATTATCTCATAATATTAATTCAAGAGAATTAGATGCGCTAATTAGTGTAGGAGAACAAATTTCAAGTGCTAAATTAAGTATATTATTACAAGAATATGGGTTTGAATCAATATCTCTTACTGGTTGGCAGGCAGGTATTTTTACAACAAACGCTAATCAAGATGCAACAATAAAACATATTGATACTAAAAGGATAATAGAAGAATTAGAACATAATAAGATTGTAGTTGTAACAGGCTTTCAAGGAATTAATGAAAATTTAGATATTACAACAATCGGTCGAGGTGGTTCAGATACTAGTGCTGTAGCTATTGCTGCTTCTTTAAATGCTAAGAATTGCTATATTTTTTCAGATGTAGATGGAGTATATACCTTAGATCCAAACAAATATGATGATGCAACTAAATTATCTGCACTTTCATATGATGAAATGTTAGAATTATCTAATGAAGGAGCTAAAGTTCTTCATAATAGATCTATTGAAATTGCTAATAAATATAAAATTCCAATTATTACAAAATCAACTTTTAATAACAAATCTGGCACAGTCATATCAGATATTATAGAAGAAAATACAATAAAAAGTATTGTCAAAAAAGATTTAAGTAAAGTTACAATTATTGGAAATGGAATATTTAGAAACATTAAAAATATTATAGATATATTAATACTAATAGATAATCAAAAATTAGAAATACTTGAATTTAATATTTCTGAAAATAAAATTTCTATCCTATTTAAAAGTACGATTGAGAATAAATTTATAGAAGACTTAAATTTACTTATTAACAAGTAATAACTTAAATTTAATCAATAAAATAGATTAAAGTAGTTTAAATACTTTCTCATCTATTATTCAAAACACCTAAGTTTTCTTAGGTGTTTTGTTCTAAAAAGACAAACTCTGAATATTATATAATTAAATATATTTTATAAATAATATTTTAAGGAGGAAATTTATGACTATCGATGAGAGAAAAATTATGAGTACAGGAGTTATTCAAAATTTAATTTTAGAAAGTAGAAATAAACTAAGTGTTTCAGGTGTTAGAGATGTAATTAGTTTTGATGATCAAATAGTATTAGTTGATACAGAACTTGGATTATTAACAATTAAAGGAGAAAATATTCGAATTAACAAATTAAGTATAGACACTTCAGAAGTAATAATAGAAGGTGATATTTCTTTTTTATCATATAGCGACAATGACAAAAGTAGTAAAGAAAATAATTCTAGTTTTTTTGGTAAAATATTTAAATAAGTTTACTTTTGTAATTTAAGGAGGCAATATGAATATTGAAGAATTTAAACTATTCATAATATTTCTATTAAATGGTATTTTAATGAGCTTTATATTTGATATATTTAGAGCTTTTAGAAAAACGTTTAATATAAAAGATATCATAATATATCTGCAGGACATTATATTTTGGATTATTTCAGGTTTTATCATATTATATAGTGTATATACATTTAGTAATGGTGAACTTAGATTATATATGCTTTTAGGCATTATTTTAGGTAGTATTATTTATTTATTGTTAATTAGCAAATATTTTATTAAATACTTTGGCTTTTGTCTAACTAAAATTAAAAATATCTTAGATAAAATAATATATATTATATTTTTTCCATTTAAAAAGATATTTAACTTACTTAAAGGTTTTTTTAAAAATTTATCAAATAAAAACAAGAATCTACAAAAAAATATTATATCAAACATAAAAAATGATAAAAAAGCTAAAAAAGTTAATAATATAGAAGGATTTTAAAATAATATGTAGAATTATATATGTAGCAAATGATAAATTAGAATAAAATGGAGAGATTACCTATGAAAAAATATAAAAAATTAATTCAATTAACTATTTTGATTGCACTAATAATATATGTTATATATATTTTATTTTCTCAAGAACAAACAATAAGATCATATTCAAAATCTGTTGAAAATTTAAATGTTGAAATAGCTAACGAAAAACAACATAATGAAGACTTAAATAATCAAAAAGATAATATTAATTCTTTAGACTATATAGAAGAAGCAGCTAGAGAAAAACTTGATATGTATTATCCAAATGAAAGAATATATGTAGATACACAAAAATAGCTCAAGAGCTATTTTTTTACATTTTCATAAAAGAAAACGACAGTTTTACATAAAATTAACATAAATACTTTTTATTTCCTTTATTTCCCATTTGTTTTATGCTATACTATAAATATATTTAATTCGATAAAATTCCCAAAAAAAGAAGAAAAATTAAATAATAAAAATAAATACTTAAAAATTTAAATACAATAATAGGAGGTTATGTATTAATGAATGATTTAATGTCAAAAAGTTTAGCAGATTTGAAAATCTTAGCAAAAGATTTAAATGTTAAAAATATTTCGAAATTAAAAAAAGAAGAATTAGTTGAGGTTTTAACACAAATAACTAATAGTACTAAAGAAGAAAAAAAAGAAGAAACTAATATAGTAAAATCAGCTGAAAATATAAATACTTCAAATATAGGGCAAGAACAAATGCAAGCACAACACAGAGTTTTAAGAAGTAGATCAACATATAGACCAAATAATGTAGTAGACTATAAATTAACAACAAATGGAGATAATATGGTAGAAGGTATTTTAGATATATTACCTGATGGATATGGTTTCTTACGTGGTGATAACTACTTATCTGGTGATACAGACGTATATGTATCTGCTGTTCAAGTAAAACGCTTTAGATTAGATACTGGAGATTATGTTAAAGGAATTGCAAGAGCAAAAGAAGATGAAAAATATGCATCTTTAATATTTGTTGGTGAAGTTAATGATGAACACCCTGAAAAAGCAATGCGAAGAAGAAGATTTGATGAATTAACACCAATATTTCCAAATCAAAAATTAAAATTAGAAACAACTTCTAATCAAATTGCAATGAGAACAATAGATATTGTATCTCCAATAGGAAAAGGGCAAAGGGGAATGATTGTTGCACCACCTAAAGCTGGTAAAACAACATTATTAAAAAATGTAGCAAATAGTATTGCTACAAATAATCCAGAAGTTGACTTAATTGTACTTTTAATTGATGAAAGACCTGAAGAGGTTACAGATATGAAAAGATCTATTAAAGGTAAAGTAATACATTCTACTTTTGATGAATTACCTGAAAATCATGTTAAAGTAGCTGAAATGGTATTAGAACGTGCTAAAAGATTAGTAGAACACGGTAGAGATGTTGTTATTCTATTAGATAGTATTACAAGATTAACAAGAGCATATAACTTAGTTATTCCTTCATCTGGTAGAACATTGTCTGGTGGTATTGATCCAGCAGCATTACATAAACCTAAAAAGTTTTTTGGAGCTGCAAGAAATATTGAACGTGGTGGAAGTTTAACAATACTTGCAACTGGTTTAGTAGATACTGGAAGCAGAATGGATGATGTAATATTCGAAGAATTCAAAGGAACAGGTAATATGGAAGTTCATTTAGATAGACGTTTATCAGAAAAAAGAGTTTTCCCAGCTATAGATATTTATAAGTCTGGAACAAGAAGGGAAGACCTATTACTAAATCAAAAAGAACATAATGTAGCAATTGCTTTACGAAGAGCTTTAAACAATATGCCAACACCAGAAGTTACTGAGCAACTTTTAAGTTATATGAGTAAAACACAGAATAATGAAGAATTTTTAGAAGAAGCTGAAAAGTTTTTAAAATTAAGATAATCATCTAATTAAATATTATATTAATATATACAAGAATCCTAAAATATATAGGAGCTTGTATATATTTTTTTGCAAATAAAATATATACCTTAGAAATACTAAAAATATCTAATAATATAAATATCTCAAAATAGAGAGAAGTAGGGGAGTTAGTTTAAAATATACAAGTTAATCAAATAAGATGAAGATTTATTAAAAACCATAAAGTATTATCATTTAATAAATCTAAAATAAAAATAAAAATATTTTAATCTAAAAAATAAATTTTAATTTTATAAAATATATAGATTAAAACAAAAAGTAACTTTAATAATTTTTTTGATGTTACTAAATTTTAATTTTTAAATACAAAAGTAGAAGGGGTATAAAAAAATTTTTAAAATTACGAAAAGGAGGGAATGGTGTATGATTAAATATAAAGTATTTTATGAATATGTAACATTGCGCAAAATATAAGTTATAGAGCAGTGTAGAAAGGTTTTTTTAATGAAAAATATACAAGAAATGCTATTTGTTGGAAACTATTCTTTTTCTAACAAAGAAAAAACTAAAGATTTTTTTATCATACAAGCTCTTCATAATGACAATAATGCAGACAATAAAAAAATTCTTATAAATGTTTTTACCACAAAAGATATATATGACACAGTTATTAACTCAAGAGAAATAGGGGATAAAATTAATATTGGTATATCTATTAATTTAAGCGACAACAAAATATTTTATTCTATAGAAAATTAGTTATTTTAATAATAAAGGAGTAGTTATGGAATTAGATATGTTGATTAAGATAAGTTCACAATTAGATTTTATAGGTTGTTTGTTAATTTTATATATTTCATATATATTTTTGAAATCCGTTTATAACTTTATTATTTCAATATTATTTTAATGTAAAGGAGGTTTTAAAATGGATTTATCTACAATAATTACAGCAGATATGCTAAGTGGCGTGTTAGACCAAATTGTTGACTTATTACCAATAGCTTTACCAGTTATAATTGGATTTATAGCATTAAGAAAAGGTATTGGTTTTATAAAAGGTATTTTAAAAGGGGCTTAACCCTTAAGAGTGGCACCCTCCACTCTTTTATTTTTTAGAAAGGAGCAATTATGAAAAAAAGATATTTAATAATATCAATATTATTAACATTTATTTTAGCAACTATTCTTACTATTTCTACTGTTAGTGCTAATTCAAATGCTTATGAAACTCAATATCATAAATTTACTATATTTAATACTGAATATAATATACTTCCAAAAACTATAGATAATAATCAATATGGTCATATAATAGTATTGACTACTAAATATAATTGGAATAGTGGTACTGGATATAAAATTCAGGTTGTATTTTCACAAAGTAATATCTTATATGATAATACATCTGAATATGGTGCTTTATATTACAGATTAAAAAATAATGAAAATACATTCTTATATTCATATAATGAAACAGTGTATAATACTACAGATGTTTCAGAATTTATTACTAATTTAAATAATAATTCTAAAACTTATAATAGTAAATCTAATCTTATATCTTTTGGAAGTAATGATACTACAATATATACTCCAAATCACAATATTTATGATTTAAGTGGTACACTGGTTTTTCAAACTCCCTCGACAGTGACGGCTCTGAAAACGGCTCTAGCGGGGGCGAAAGTGGAAACAATAACAATACAACTGGCGAAACTGGTAGTGATAATAATACCGATAATAGTTTCTTTGATAGCATTATACAAGCTATTGAATTTTTTAAAAACTTCATTTTACAAATCGTAAATTGGTTAAACCCATTTAGCGAAGAATTTTTCTTATTAAATTTAATAGATTTAATATTAAGTATAATTAACTATTTAAACCCGTTTAGCGAAGAATTTATACTTAAAGATGTTATTAATTTTATTACAAACTTTTTTACAAATATGATTAATTTATTTATTGATTTATTTGTTCCAAAAA
The DNA here is from genome assembly GCA_964370905.1 of uncultured Clostridium sp. GTDB lineage: Bacteria > Bacillota > Clostridia > TANB77 > CAG-508 > CAG-269. The sequence goes on from CAYJKK010000014.1 coordinate 23,859, forward strand.
TAGATTTATTTAATGAATTATATAATAAAATTAATGAAAAATTCCCAATATTTAATAAAATCATATCTTATATTGATTATATTATGAATAGTATATTTAATTCATATAATACCAACGGTATATTCATAACAAATTTTAATGAAATTAAACAAGAATATGATTTTAGCTGGTACTTACCATATAAACCCTTTATCGATTTATTAATTACTGGATTTTCTTACTTAATGTTTTTTAAAAATTTAATATTTAAATTACCAAATTTAATTGCGGGAGGTATTCACCATGATAATTGATTCAATATTTAATATTATTCTTTCTTTTTTTAATACTATTATTGATATTATTCCAACTGTAGATATTAATATGGATTTTAGCTTAATAGATAACATACTTGAATTTATAAAGATGGCTTGCTTTTTCTTCCCAATAGGAAATTTATTACCTATTATAGTATTTAATATAGGTATTGTTACATACAAATTTGTTATTAATTTATTACGTACAATTTGGGACATAGTCCCATTAGTCTAGGAGGTTATATGTTTATATATATACTACTTATGTTTATAATATTATTCAATAGCATATTTTATATATATGTTTTAAAAAAAATAAAAGATTTAGAAACATATACAGAAGATAAATTAATTACCGAATTAATTAATCAATTTAATAACCTTAAAGGATCAAAGCCTTAAGGCTTTCCTTTAAGGTTAAATATTAATACAAGGAGAAAACAACAATGTTTGATGTTTTTATTAATCTAGTACTTATGATTTGGAACTTATTAAAGTATCCATTTTACTTTATACTAATTATCATATCTATTATATTTATCTTATTTATAATTAATATTACTTATGAAATATTAATTAACAAACGTGAATTTAATAAATCTCGTAGAATAAAAGTTAAAAAAGTTTCATTTTTTAACAAATTATTTGTACAACTTCCTAAAATTTTGTGTGAAGATTTTTTAAATTTCAACCCTGACTTCTTTAAAGCAAGTGGACTTATAATATTTGAAGGCATACAAGGAAATGGCAAAACAATCTCTTTAGTACAATTTATAACAGACTTACGAAAAAAATACCCTAAATGTAAGACTACAACCAATTTTAACTACGAACACCAAGATGACCACTTAGACCATTGGAGTAAATTAACAAGCTATAATAACGGTATTTATGGAGTAATTGCAGCCATAGACGAAACACAAAATTGGTTTAGTTCTATGCAGTCAAAAGACTTCCCCCCTGAAATGCTTTCTGTTGTTACCCAGAACAGAAAAAATCGCCGTGTAATATGTGGAACTGCTCAAAACTTCCATATGTTAGCTAAATCTATACGTACACAAACTACAGAACTACGCCGTTGTAAAACATTCTTAGGCTGTATTACCTTAGTACATAGATTAAGACCTGTATTAAACTCTGAAGGAGTAGTCGAAAAATATGATAATCTTGGCTTTTATTTCTACATTCATACCAAAGAATTAAGAAGTTCATACGATACATATAAAGTTATTGAAAACTTAGTATCTAGTGGCTTTCAGTCAAAAGATTATCTTGATAATACTTCAAATATTAATACTATAAATATTGAAAGGAATTTCTTTAAAAATAAAAAATTAAAATAAATTTTTAGTAGGGAATAAAAGGGTATGAAAATTTATGGTATTCAAAGAATATTAATTTTTTATTTTTCTTTTCCCTGGGCGGGTTCTTAGTAACACCCGCCGAATGTCCCATATATGAGAAATGGAGTATATAGAAATGATTGATACTATTAAAATTTATACAGAAATAAATGAGGAAACATATAATTATATTAAAAATAAATCTATCATTAAAAGTTCAGTTAATAACAATACCAACGAACTTTTATACGAAATTACAAATGATAGTTTAGAAGGCTCTTATTCCTCAAAACTATCTATAAGGGTTGGTAGTGGTATTAAATATCAATTTACAGATTTATTATACTATATAGAAATTGAAGGCTCCTATCATAAGATAGTAAGAGGATACAATTCACACAATGGTTATAAAGATTTACATTTTATATGTAATTCTTTAATAAACATAGTTACATTAACTTACAATATAGATTTACCCTCTATAGAGAAATGGAACTTACAAAGATGTGATATAGCTATTTGCTACGATTTAACCACCCAAGAAAATATTAAAAGCTATATCAATAGTTTATCTAGATGTAATTACCCTAGAAGAAATATGAAATTTTATCATGATGAAAGTATTTATCTTTCTGGAACAACTACAACCTTAAAAATTTATAACAAATATATCGAGTTTAAAAAACACGATATGAAAAAATTCTATAATACACAATTTAATTTAAGTGATTATATAAGAAAAATTAAAGGATATATACGATTTGAATGTGAAATTAAGAAAAAAAAATTAATTAGTATTTATAATGAAAAACATATTAAAGTATTAAATGTAAAATATGAAGATTTAAAAAAAGTTTGGAGTGAGGAATTTATGAAATTATTAAAATATATAGAAAATGACTTAAATATTGTTAGAAATAGGGAAGATGTTTACAGAAGATTATCAGATTATTATAATCATTCAAAAACTAATTTGTTATATAATTTTTATTCCTCAATACAATTAAATGGTCTTGCAGATGTAAAAAAAATCACACCAAAATCTACATATTATAGAAATATTAAATCATTAAAAGATATTGGTATAGATTTTTCACAATCATATAAAATTGAGGAAATAAGTATATATTACTTTAATCCATTTACTAATAAAGAGATAGCTTAAACTATCTCTTTTATCCATTTTTCTAGCTCTTCAATATTATAATTATTTACAACCTTAATTCTTTTTAATATAAGACCATTTATAGAAAACAAATTATTTACAAAAGAATCTCTTTTCATTCTATCATTATATAAATGTGTGTAATCGTCTAATTCTATAAAAGCCACATATTTATATTGTTTATCTATTATAGCAAAATCAACACTTTTAGCTTTAATTTTATTAAAGCTAGCATAATCATTTTTTTTAGTCTTAAAAATAGATTGTAAATTAATTTGTGGTATTATTTTTAAATCATATTTATCAATAATAGGCTCCAGTTGTTTAATGAACTTTAATTCTGTAGGGGTGAGGGGGCTTATTTTTTTTTCTACAAATATATCACTTTTCTTTCTTTTTTTTTCAAATATAGTTATTAATACTATAATCATTAAACAAATTAATACAAATTCCATATATTTCTCCTTTTTTTCTTTCATTATAGCATTCTTAGAAAATATTGACAAGTTTACATAATGCTGATATAATATTTTAAAATTAAGAAAGGGGAAATTATGAAAGAATACTGTATTTATATACGACGAGGTAGGGGAACACCATATATATTACATATATATAATAATTTACAATCCGCCAAATTAAAACTTAATGATATTGTATCTGTAAATATCGAACGTGATAAACCGTATTTTGTTGACAATGATTTTTTTGATAATAAATATAATAGTTCTTATTCTTCAAAAATGGATTATTATCAAATACAAGAAAGAGAAATAACATCTTGGATAACAGCAAAAGACGTTACACCAACTAAAGATAAATTATTATTATTTTCAAATTATAAATAAAGTATTGACATTTATAATTATATGTAATATATATAAGGAAATAGGGGCAACCTTTATTTAAATAATATATATAACATTGCGCAAAATATAAGTTTTGTGAATAAGAGTGGAGGAAAAAATATTGATACTACTATTTCATCTTTTTTATATTAATTTTTAGTCTTTTTACTACTATTTACTAAAACCCTTATTTCAGTCTAATATTACAGACAACAAACTATAAAGCCTATATATTAAACACGCTTAAAATCGATTCTCGTGCGTCCTTTTTTAGCCTTTTTTATTGGTTTATCACATATATATATCAACTATATTTCTTATCAAATCTATCTATATAATTATTACATATACTATATAGATTAACTATAAAAACTTCTTAAAGTCCATTTTAGAGCTTCAATATATTTAAGTTCTTGTATATTTAAATATATTAATTTTTATGATTTAAATTTGTAAATTGTAAAATTTAAATTTATAATTTTTTAATTAAATTTATTTTTGTTTATAAATATTTCTATTTTAAATTAATTTTTTGGTTCTTATATTTTTCTATTTAATTTTTTTATTTTTACAAAACTAAATAATTTCTAAATTTTAAAAGTTAAAAATTGCTGTAATTAATCATAAATAAAATATGCTAATACCTACACCTCCCCTCTCTCCCAGTGATTTTTTTCAAATACTAAAAAATCACATTTTTAAGATTGCACAAAATTTTCTTTGCATTTTCTAATATTTTATGATAGTATTTATTCATATAAATAATTTAAATTTAAGGAGCAATATATGATAAATAGAGAAACAAACCCAGACTATTTAAACTCATTTTTAGACTACTCAATTACAATTTTAAATAGATCCCCTGGTAGTGTTAAAGAATATAACTATGATTTAAATGTATTCTTACGCTTTATAAAACAACACTTTAATCTATCTTCTGAGGCAGATTTAAAAAATATAGATATAAGTGATATTACATTAGATACAATTAAAAAAATAACCCTTGACGATATACATGCCTTCCTCTCCTACTTAACTGGTAAGCATAGAAGTAAAGCTGCAACAAGAGCTCGTAAGGTATCTACAATTAGAGTATTTTTTAAATATTTATGTAAAAAAGAAAAATTAATAGATATTAACCCTGCTCAAGACTTAGAAACACCTAAATTAGACAAAAGATTACCTAAGTACTTATCTTTAGATGACAGCAAAAAACTATTAAATTCAACTGAAAATGAAGATAATCGTAATCACCTTCGAGATTATGCTATAATTACCCTATTCTTAAATTGTGGTATGCGTTTATCTGAATTAGTAGGAATAAACATTGCGGATATAGATTTTAATGAATATAAATTAAATGTAATTGGTAAAGGTAATAAAGAAAGAACTATATATTTAAATAAAGCATGTATGACTGCTCTTTCTAACTATTTAGATGTTAGACCTACAAATGTTAAGCATGATAGTAAATATTCTGAGAAAGCATTATTTTTAAGTGAAAGAAAAACAAGGATTGGTAATAGAACTGTAGAATATATTGTAAATAGACAATTAGAAGCAGCTGGTTTAGATAGTAGAAAATATTCTGTGCATAAGCTAAGACATACAGCTGCTACATTAATGTATCAATACGGTCAAGTAGATATTAGAGCATTACAAGAATTGCTTGGTCATGAGAGTATTTCTACAACAGAAATATATACACATGTTAGCAATGAACAAGTTAGAAGTGCTGTAGAAAGTAATCCTCTTGCTAATATTTAATTATAAAAAATATGTAAAAAAACGCTCAAAAACCGACGTCTGAGAATCGATTTTAAGCGTTTTTTATTTTTGCCCTTTATAGTTTGGTGTTGGTATTTTTCGCTAAATAAAGAGATTTTAAAGATTTTCATTTTTCTTTTATTTTTTGAACTATTAATTAAATTTCTGGTAATAAAATTTTATCTCCTATTTGTAAATTACACTCTGTTATATTATTTATTTTTTTTATTTCATTTATAACATCTCTAATATGTTTATTTTTAAAATAAGGATTTGTATTTAATTCTTTTACAGATATATCCCAAATTGTATCACCATGAATAATATATTCTTCTCTATAATTTATATTATTATTTGAATATGTAATATTTGTTCCAAATGTTAGTACAAGAATAAATAATAATATAAGGACAGATATTGATCTATAAAATTTGTATTTATTAACTATTTTTAATTTTTTCATATAACACCTCATTAATAAGAATATTTGTTCGCTTTTGTATTGTTATTATACTTTTATAGAAATAATTTGTCAATAGTTTTTACGAATATTTGTTTGTTTTTTTATAAATAAAATAGAAGACTATCAGTCTTCTATTTTGCAAGTTTTATTGTTCTTTTTTGTTATTCATTATTAGTGCTCCAAATGGTGTTAAGTTAGTATTATTAGAACTGTTAAAGAATATATAATCTGTTTTTTCATTTGCTATTTTTTTAGTATGTTGGGATATATCCATATTAACATCTGTTCTATTTACTGCTATGATAACTTTATTTTTAGCATTTTCTCTTTTGAAAATTAATATGTTCGAATCAATATGTATTAATTCAAATGTTGCATTTGAAATATCAAAGTTTTTTCTAACTGATGATATTCTAGAATAAAATGCAATTAAATCATCATCTTCTAAGCCCCAAGGATAACAAGTTCTATTAAACGGATCCTTAAATCCTGTCATTCCAGCTTCTGTACCATAATATATACAAGGATTTCCAGGCAAGAAAAATTGAATTATTGCAGCAATCTTTAACCTTTTTTTCGCTTCTTTATACTGATACTCGTCTAATGTATGATTATTATATTCAAATTTTCTAAATTCATCTGTATTAAAGTTAATTCTTCCATCTGGACGTGTATGCCATCTAGACATAACTTTATCAATATCCCAGATAAAATCATTATCACCAGAACGTAATAAATCTATATACTTTGGTGCTAAAAGAGTAAGAACTCTCATTGTATCATGTGTATCCAAAGAATTTAAAGACATATTAATTGAACTTTGTGGAAGTGTATTTATTAACCCTAATATCTTGCTTTTAAAATTATTGCAATTTGCAAAAACAAGATATTTTAGAATTGCATCAGAAAAAGAGTAATTAGTAAATCCGTCAATACATTTTCCAAGTAAGCTAATGTGAGGTGGATGCCAGTATTCACCGTATATAACGGTTGTTTTGTTTATATTAGCACGTTTTTTTATTCCTTCTAAGAAGAATCCTTTTAACTCTTCGGCAACATCTAATCTAAAACCATCAACATATCTAGAAAACTCAGCTATAATACCATTTTCTCCATACATATATTCTTGCAGGCCTTTAGAATTTTGATTAAATATTGGCATATCTGGAAATAGACCAAACCAGTATTGATAATTATTAAAACTATCAAATAAAAACCAATCTCTATAGGGAGAATTAGGATCTTCAAGTGCTTCTTTAAATATAGTGTTATCACTATTACAATGATTTAAAGCTATATCCAAAATTACTTTCATATCCATTTTATGAGCTTCAGTACATAATTCTTCTAAGTCCGAAAAATTTCCGGCATCAGAATCGATTTTAAAGTGATTTGTAGACGCATACCTATCATATCTTAGTAAACTAAAATTAATGGGCGAGAGGTAGAGTACATCTATTCCTATAGCTTTTAAATATGGTAACTTAGCAGTAATACCATTTAAATCTCCACCAAAAAAATCATTATTATGAAAATCACCATATTCGTTTCTTTTCCAGTTAGGCATATCATTCCAACTTCTATAATTACGCCCTTCTACTTTAGGTAAATGTCTACTTGGTGAATGTTTAAATCGATCTACAAATATTTGGTAAAATACCTTATTATTTAACCATTCAGGTATTTTGCAACCTGGATTAAATACTAATATAGACCAATAAGGGTAATCATCATAGGAATTAACAAGTATTCCATCTAAATCATTTCTATTGCATTTTATTGTTTTCATTTCTCCATTTATTTTTAATGAAAAATGAAAATCATATTTACCTACTTCTGAAAAAGTAACAATTGTTTCGTATTCCGAAGAATCTTTTCCTTTTTCGTTTAGATATAGTGATTTTACAACAGATGCTTCTTCCCCATACCGATTACATAAAATTTTAAGGTCTTCTATTTCACCAAATTCACCAATTAAGGTTAGAGTCACTCTTAACTCTTTGTACCGTTCAATCTCGCGAGGGTTAGATGTAGCTAAAATTATTTTTTTCATATCTGTTTCCTCCTTCAAATTTGTTTTAAGAACTATGTATACTTTACTATTTTTATATTATATTGTCAATTAATTTTTATAAAAAAAAAGAACTATAAAAGTTCTTTTTGACTTTAAAATACATTTACTGTGTATTTTGTATTTATTTGTCATACAATTGCTTTAAATTTTATTTTTTCTATAATAAACTTTAAAGAAGTTATTAAATCTTCAAAACTTATATCTTGTGCGTAAAAATTAGCTTTTTGATAATTCTTCCATAAAGACTTTAAATTATCATCTTCTGAAATTTTTGTAACTATCTCTGAAGAATTAGGTAATAATTCTATAGTATTTCTATGTTCAAAAGTTAATGAAATAGCATCACTTAATATTTCAAAATTAATATTTTTATTTTGTGTATTTAATATCATATATATATCATAATAATCTCTTATTCTTGTTGTAAGAAGTCCTCTTGCTATAACTGTTTCAAACTTTTCTGCTAAAATAGTTTCTAAATTATATGCCCATATATCTATTTTTCTGTCTTCTAACATTAATCCAAATTTATAATTAATTTCTTTATATGTAATCATATCACCTGTTGTAATATCAATTTTCATAATTACTGGCATAGAATTTGCATAATTTGCTTCTAATGTGCATCTAAATCCAGCATAATCATCTTTTTCTCTTATTTGCTCTATCTTATTTATCTTAAAAGTTATTTCATCTTCTACTTCTATTTTAATAATTTCTCCTATTGTCTTATGTAAGTTTTCTTCAGATAATGTTAGACCTTTTATAGTTGTATCCATATCCATAGTTGTTCTACTATCAATTCCTAGTATAGCGCCAATTAACATTCCACCTTTTAATACAAAATTATTTTTATATTCAGATAATGCAATTCTTTCTAAGAATCTTTCTAACATGTATGTTTGTAATACTGATTGTGCAGAAACTTTATTGTTTTTTGCTAAATTATTTATTATTGCTTTAAAACTCATTTTATTTTTTATCAAAATAGTACCTCCATATATTCTCTTACTTTTTTTTCTATTCTTAATATTTTACTATATTCATGTAATAAATTAAAATTTATATTTTTTAATTTAGGTAATTCTTTCATCATATCATTAAATATTTGTATATCTAATTTATTTTTATCTTTAATTATATCACAAATTGTTCTTTCTAAATTATATATTTTTATGAATAAGCCTTTTTGTATTTCTAATTCTATTTGACCTAATAAATGATTTTCTTTTTTTACATAATGGCTTTTTATAAAGTCATTATTTATCCTAACATTATTTACAAATGTTAAGTCAAATGAAAATGGTGCTCTATCTGTTAATTGATAAAAATATAATGCAGTAGCATGTGAAAAAATTCCGGATTTATATTGTTTACCTGTTATGTAGAATTCATTTATTTCGCTATTTTCTAAACTATATATACCTTTAGCTACTCTTACAAAAATTCCTTCATCTGCTAATTGTTTTAAATATTGTCTGTGTATATTATTTTTTTCTAAATCACTTACAAATAGCATATTATTATTTTTTTTAGCCATTTCTATTAATTCATTTTTCTTATTCATAAAAATCACCTCTTTCTTGACAACTATATACATATTATATCATATTTGTATTCTATTGTCAAAGCATTATGTGCTTTTATTTTTCAATTTACATTTTAACTTATTTAAAATCTTATATGTATTTTATATATCTTTTTATTAAAAGTCAATAACTAAAAATGAGTTATAAAAAAAATCAGCCGCATACATTGTATACGGCTTTATGTTTTTTTTATTTAGATATAATTTTTGCAATGTTTTATTTCTAAATTTTGTAATAATTTATTTCCACATTTTGTATTTTAAAATTGTACTAGAAATATCTTATATTTAAATGTATTTATCAATTTCCTAACAATATAGGGCTTATTTGTTCATTTTCAAGTGCATATTCTAAAGTTTTAATTATATAGCTAGAATCAAATACTATACTTTTAGGTTTTGTTATTGGATTATCTTGTCTAAATGGTACAAAATAGTAATTTTTTCTATTTAATAACTTCCCAATATTTTCTGCATTTCCACTTAATCCGATTATTCGTTGATGGTGCTATAATAAGTGGTAAATTATTTCTTAAATGCGATTTTGCAGCCATTGTAGCTGGTGTATCAATTATATCATTTGCAAGTTTTGCCATGGTATTTCCAGAACATGGAGCAATAATCATTATATCTGTTAGTTTTTTAGGACCAATTGGCTCACTATCTATAATTGTATGAATTATATGTTTATTTGTTATTTTTTCTATTTCTTGTATGAAATCTTCAGCTTTTCCAAATTTTGTATCTAAATTATAGCTATTAAATGACATAATTGGAATTACATCAGCTCCTAAATCTATTAATTCTTTCATAATTGGAATAACCTTATTAAATGTACAAAATGATCCTGTTAAAACAAAACCAACTTTTTTATCTTTTAGTTTCAAAATTTACATATCCCTCCTTTAATCTCTATTTATATATTATATGAGATTATGTAAATTATGTTTTGATTCTAGATTAATTACTATTATCTTTTATAAAATAGAGTAAGAGAATCTAAATTAGATTCTCTAGGTTTAAACATTCTAAATCTTTTATAATAAATTTACCATCTTTTCTAATTAAAATATCATCAATCCAAATTTCTCCTCCACCAAATTCTTTTGATTGTATATTCACTATGTCCCAATGAATTGCAGATCTATTTCCATTATCACTTTCACTTAAACTGTTTCCAGGTGTTAAATGAAAACTACCATACACTTTTTCATCAAACAAAACATCTTGACTTACATTTTTTATAAATGGATTTAACCCAAAGGCAAACTCTCCAATATATCTAGCTCCATCATCTATGTCTAAAATTTTATTTAATTCTTCTGTTTTATCAGATATAGCATTAATTATTTTCCCATCCTTAAATTCAAATCTAATATTCTTAAATTTTTGTCCAGCATAAATAGTTTCTGTATTATAAGTTATAAAGCCATTTACACTATCTTTTATTGGTGCTGTTGCTACTTCTCCATCTGGTAAATTAAAATTTCCTATATATTTTTCAGCTTTAATTCCTTTTATACTAAATGTAACATCTGTATCTTTACCTATGATCCTAACTTTATCACTTTTATTTAATAATTCTACTAACTTATCCATAGCAACAGATAGTTTCCCATAATCCAATAAGCATACATTAAAATAGTATTCTTCTGCTTGTTTTAAATCCATATTATTTTTAGTGGCAAAAAGTTCATTTGGATATCTTAATATACACCATTTTTTCTTCACTCGTTCATTTATATGAACTCTTGCCATATATTCTTTATTATATAATTCCATTTTTTCTGACACTACTTCTTCGAATTCATTTTCCTTATTTTTAGCACTAATTCCAATATAAGCATCCATATCTTTCATTCTATCAAAATCATGTTTAGCATATAATTTAATTTGTTCTTTATTACAATTTTTCAGCAATTCTTTTAATATAGAATAATTTATTATATTGAAAAATACATTAATATTTTTATTTTCTGCTTGCTTGATAATTTCTAATGCAAGTGGTATTCCATCTTCCCCAAATATCTCTAGTAATAAATTTTCTTTTTCTTTAACATTTAACGAATATTCTAATATTTTTCTTGATAATATTTCTGTTTTATTCTTATCCATAATTCCCTCTTTCAAACAATTTATTTTAAGCTCTAATTATATTTTTAAATTCTAATTACGCTTACTCTTACTTTTAATAAAATATTGAAGTAAGTATAAAATCTATTACATCTGATTTTACAGTTTTCTTTTTATCTGTATTTTTTACTATATCAACAAAATACTTATCATCATTTACAAGTTTACTTATAGAGTCAAGTGGATAGCCTGGTCTTCTTTTTTCTGATGGAGTATCTATAATATTAAAGCTGTCTTTACTCCAAGAATATTTATATATTTCTTTATCTGTATATATCACCATTCCATATACCCATTTAGCTGTTAATTTGCCACCATATTCTTTAGCTAAGTTAGAGTAATATACTATCATTTCTTCATCTGTTAACTCTTTTCCATTGATTCTTCTTACATATGTACCAGGTTGTTTTTCTTTAGGTAATTCCTCTATGTATAAATTATCATCCATTCCAATAGTTATTAATCCTGTTTTTTTATAATATGCTTTAGCTTTAATTTTTGCATTTTCTATTGCATCTTTTCCATTTTCATCTATTTCTAATTTAAAATCTAGATCTTTTATACTTAATAAATTAATATTTTGTTCTTTTAGTATTTCTTTATATAAATTTACTTTTGCTGGATTTGTTGTTGCAAATAATATATCCATTTATATACCTTCTTTCTATATTTTTACTTAGTTTATCATAATATTTAAATCGCAGCAACAAAAAAGAAATAGAATTAATTAACTATTTCTTTTTTTGGCTTATTTGTAGCATATTTTAAATCTACATCTTTATATTGTTCTGGTTTTAATCCAACTTTATCTCTCATGTAATCTAACAATAATATAACTAGTACTGTAGAAATACAGCCAATTATTATGAATGTATTTGCAGAAGTTGTTATAGCTAAAAATGCTGAACAAATAAAAGAAACAATTGCTACAGATAAATTGGATAATAAATTTTTAAATGCTGTTATTTTAGGTCTTATTTTTGAATTCGTAAAATTAGATACATATCTAGACATTGACGCCATATAGGGTCCTTTAATAGCAAATTGTACTAAAAATAATATAAATATTACTATTACACTTATCGATTGGTCTACTGTGGTTCCTATGATACCTATAAAGATACAAGATATTACAATAGGTATACCACACATCATTAATACTCTATTTCTAAAATATTGCTGTAAATTTATTGCTCTTCTTGCTGTAATTGCTGCTGCTAATTGTAAAAGTGCAAATATTACTCCAAAATTTGCAGTTGAAACATTTAATTCTGATAACATACTACTTCTTAAGTTTATTATTCCATATATTATTCCTATTAAAACAGCATTAAAAACAATTAAAAGTTTTAATCGTTTTGAATGTTTTATAAATTTTACTGCATCTTTTAATTGACCTATATACTCTCCAAATTTAATTGGAGCTACTTTTTCTTCTACAATTTTAGTATCTTTAAATCTAAATGAAAGTATTGTACAAGCAGTACACGCTAAGAAACATAATACCATAGGCACATATCCATTTATTGCAAATGTTAAACCTGCAATTACAGATGCAGCAGCATCTACTATAAAGAAATATGATGATGATTTACCATCTATTGTTGTAAACACCTTCCCCCTACTTTGGCCAGCTGGAAGTGAATCATATAATATATTTGTTTCACATATTGACTTAATTGAAAAACCTAATGCATATACAAGTTGTGTTAATAATAAATGATTAAAATCTTGTATAAATATCATTCCAAATATACTTACTGAATACAGTATATTACCAATTATTAAGCAGTTCTTTTTCCCTATTTTATCAATTATATTTGTAACCGGAATCATCCAAAATGTATTACATAATGTATAAAATGAATCTGCTAATAATACTTCTGAAGGTGAAAATCCTTTTATTTGTGTCAAAAATAAAAATATTATTGGAAAATAGAATAAAAGATCCCAAGATATAGATTTATATATTGGAAATAATCTTACATTATTTTTTTTATGTTTTATTAATTGTTCTTTTGTATTTTTCATTTTTTATTATTCCTTTATTGATTAATTATTATATTATAATATCAAAAAAAATTGCAAAATACAACATTTTATAATAATATATTCTTTTTTGTATAAACTAATATTAAATATTAATTTTTAGAGGTATTTATGAATCAAATATTAGATACTATTAGAAGAAATATTTCTTATGATAAACAAACTAGTAGAAATACAGAAAAAAAATCAAACTTTATTAAAAACAGCTTACTTAAAAAGTTTTTTACAGCTCAATTTTTAATATCATTATTTGTAATTACATTAGTCTTAATTATTTGCATTATGTATTTTTTAAATATTAATAAATCTGAAGAATATTCAAATGTAATTCTTAATAATTATGAAATTTTAAGATTATATTCAGATAATAATTATAGTAATTTAGAAAGTCTAAATAGTGATACTAATCTAAACAGCACTTTAATTAATGACATATTTGCTACTATTAGAATTCCTAAAATTGATGCATATTATCCTGTTTTTAATTCTATTTCTAGCGAATTATTAGCTTTATCTCCTTGCAAGTTTGCAGGTAGTGATTTAAGTAGTAATTCGAATATTTGTATAGCTGGGCATAATTATGATAATGATCTTTTTTTCAGTAGAATTTCTGAATTAGAAATAAATGATACTATTATCTTAACTGACTTTAACAATATATCTATTACGTATTTTATTTATTCTATTTATGAAGTTGAAGCTTCGGATTTAAGCCCTATTTATGAGTTTAATATAGAGTCTAAAGAATTAACATTAGTAACTTGTAATAATATTAATTCTAAAAGGATAATAGTAAAAGCCAAGAATTAAATTTCTTGACTTTTATTTATTATATATTTTTATATTCATTTATTTTTTTGAATGCAAAAACTGCAGATATTATAGCTACAACTATTAATGCAATTACTGGAAGTGAACTTTCTAATCCAGCTTCTGGTAAGTTTTCTTTTGCTTCATCTTCTTCAGTATTATCTGGAATTAATGCTGATGTATTATCTTCATTATTTGTAGTTGGTTCTTCTTCATTGTTTGTATTTGTATCAGTATTTGCTTCATTACCATTTAATGCATTTGTTATATCATTAAATCCTGATGCGTTTACTGTAGTTCCAAAAAATACTACACTTATAATCATCACTAACATTATTACTTTCAATAAATTTGTTTTTTTCATTTTCCCCTCTTTCTTTTATGCATAATTATTACTATTATTATACCTATTTCTTTTGTAAAATATACTATTTTTATTATTTTACATATTTCTGCATAAATTTTTTCTTTTTCTACAATTATTTTAACTTTATTTTCAGTTTATGTCAATATTTTTTTCATTATTTTTTTATTACATTTATATTACATAAATATTACAGTTACTTTTATATTTTATATTTATACATTAAATTTAAATAAAACAATATCTCCATCTTTCATAATATATTCTTTACCTTCTTGTCTTACTAATCCTTTTTCTCTTGCTGCTACCATGCTTCCTTCTCTTATTAAATCATCATAACAAACTGTTTCTGCTCTTATAAATCCTCTTTCTATATCTGAATGAATTTTTCCTGCTGCTGCTGGTGCTTTAGTTCCTTTTTCTATTGTCCAAGCTCTTACTTCTTGTTCTCCAGCTGTTATAAAAGACATTAAACCTAATAGATCATAACTTTTTTTAATAACTTTATCTAATCCTGATTCTTTTAGTCCTAATGCTGATAACATTTCTAACTTATCTTCATCATCTAAAGTTGATAATTCTTCTTCTATCTTGACACATAATGGAACAACTTCTGCATTTTCTTTTGCAGCATACTCTATTACTTTTTTTACATTCTCATCATTTTCTGCATCTTCTAATTGTTCTTCAGAAACATTTGTAATGTATAATATTGGTTTTACTGTTAATAAGAACATATCTTTTACAATTACTTCCTCTTCTTCTGAAAAGTCGATAGTTCTAGCTGATTTTCCTTCTTCTAGTACTTTTAATATTTTTTCAAATATATCAATTTCTATTTGAGCTTTTTTGTCTGATTTAAGGTTTTTTCTAGATCTTTCTAATCTTTTATTAACTGTTTCTATATCTGCAAATATTAATTCTAAATTAATTGTTTCTATATCTCTAATTGGATCAACACTTCCATCAACATGTACTACATTAGAATCTTCAAAACATCTTACTACTTGACATATTGCATCTGTTTCCCTTATATGTGATAAAAATTTATTTCCTAAACCTTCTCCTTTACTTGCACCTCTTACAAGCCCTGCTATATCAACAAATTCAATTACAGCATTAATTGTTTTTTTGGCATTATTCATTTTTGTTAATACTTCTAATCTTTCATCTGGTACTGGTACTATACCTACATTTGGTTCTATTGTACAAAATGGATAATTTGCACATTCTGCACCTGCTTTTGTTATACTATTAAATAATGTACTTTTCCCTACATTTGGAAGTCCTACTATACCTAATTTCATTTATTTTCCTCCTCTATTATCTTGTTTTTTCTTCTATTTCTTTTTGAATTTTTAGTATAAAGTCTTCTATACTAATAGCACCTTCATCACCATTTTTTCTTGATCTAACTGCTACTTTATCATTTTCCATTTCCTTATCACCAATAACTAACATATATGGAACTTTTTCTAATTGAGCTTTTCTTATTTTATATCCTATTTTTTCGTTTGTATCATCAAACTCTACTCTTATTCCTAAATTAATTAGTTTTCTATATAACTCATCTGAGTAAGCTATTTGTTTTTCTCCTATAGGTAATATTTTTACTTGCACAGGTGCTAACCATACTGGAAATGCTCCTGCATATTTTTCGATTAAGATAGCTAATGTTCTTTCATAACAACCTAAAGAAGTTCTATGAATAACAACTGGTCTTTGCTTTTCTCCTGATTCATCTGTATATGTCATATCAAATCTATTTGCTAGTTGAAAATCTACTTGTACTGTAATTATAGTATCTTCTTTCCCCCATACATTTTTACATTGAATATCTAATTTAGGACCATAAAAAGCTGCTTCTCCTTCTGCTTCATAATATACTATATTTAAATCATCTAATATTGTTTGTAATGATTTTTGAGCATATTCCCATTCTTCTTCTGTTCCTAGATATTTAGAACGATTATTTGGATCCCATTTAGAAAATCTATATGAAATATCTTCTGATAATCCTAATATGTCCATAAAATAGTTTATAAGTTCTACACATCCACGTATTTCATCGCCTAATTGATCTAATCTTACAGCTAAATGACCTTCTGAAATTGTAAACTGTCTTACTCTTATTAATCCATGCATTTCTCCTGAATCTTCATTTCTAAATAATGTTGATGTTTCATTATATCTAAGTGGTAAGTCTCTATAACTTCTTTGTCTATTTTTATATGCCATAAATTGGAAAGGACATGTCATAGGTCTTAGTGCAAAAGCTTCTTCTTCTTTTTCTTCATCTCCTATAACAAACATTCCTTCTCTATAATGATCCCAGTGTCCTGAAATTTTATATAAATCAGATTTAGCCATTAAAGGTGTTTTTGTTAATTGATATCCTCTTTTTCTTTCTTCATCTTCAACAAATCTTTGTAGTACTTGAATTATTGTAGTACCTTTTGGAAGTAATACTGGTAATCCTTGTCCTATTTCTTTAACAGTTGTAAATAATTCTAATTCTCTACCTAATTTATTATGGTCTCTACTTCTTGCTTCTTCTAACATATTTACATACTCTTCTAATTGGCTTGATTTTGGAAAAGATATACCGTATATCCTTTGTAACATTTTTCTGTTACTATCCCCTCTCCAATATGCTCCAGAAGAACTTAAAATTTTAATTGCTTTTATTTTCCCAGTAGATTCTAGATGTGGTCCTGCACATAAGTCTAAAAAGTCTCCTTGTTTATAGAATGAGATTTCTTCTCCTTCTGGTAAATCATTAATTAATTCTATTTTATACATTTCATCTTTTACTAAATCTAATGCTTCATTTTTTAGAAGTACAAATCTTTCAATTTTTATATCTTCTTTTATTATTTTTTTCATTTCTACTTCTATTTTTTGTTTATCTTCATCTGTAAAAGGTTTTTCTATATCAAAATCGTAATAAAACCCATCATCTATTGAAGGCCCTATTGCAAGTTTAACTTCTGGAAAAATTCTTTTTACAGCTTGTGCTAATATATGTGCAGATGTATGCCAATATGCTTTTTTACCATTTAAACTTGATTCAAATGTATTTATTACTAAACTTACATCTTCAGTTATTTCTTTTCTTAAATCTACTACTTCTCCATTTACTTCAGCACATGTCGCAACTCTTGCTAATCCTTCACTTATTTTTTTTGCCACTTCTAAAACTGTTATTCCTTTTTCTACTTCTAATATTGTTCCATCTTTTAATGTTATTTTTATCATAAGATCCTCCTTTATAATTTAAAATTATATTTGCAAACAAAAACACTCTTATGGATATTTTGTTTACCCATAGGAGTGCTATATACACGGTTCCATCCTAATTTTTACTTACTTAAAAACTTTAACGGGTTTTATTCGTCTAACTTATTCATTAGAAACATTGGAAAGGTAGTTTTCAAATATACTTTCTTAAATTAGCTCCCAGCTACAACTAATTCTCTCTTAAAGAAGTTCATATTTTACTTGTCTTTCACTGTTTTTATATTATTTTATAATTATATTCTAATTTTACATAATTGTCAATTCAAATTTTGCTAAATTCCAAAAAAAATCCACCTAAAGAGGTGGATTAGCTATGAATTTAATATTTAAAGTTTATAACAGTCTTAAACTCTTCTGAACATTTTTTTAGTTTGTCCATATTAGTAAAAGGTGTTTTTCTTTCAAGTGAAGCTTCTAAATTAAGCTCATGATGCTCTGCTTTCCATATGCTATTAAACTCATTAAAAGTCTCTATTGAAACTAATAGTTTATGCATACTTTTTAAATCACTAGGCTCATATAAATTGAGACTTAATAATTTGCTATCTTTTTCTAGTTCTGCATATATCCGAATTGAATATATTGCAGTTAGAGAAAGACTTTCTGCATATACTACAAATCCTGTTTTAGAATTGTAATATACTACTTCTTTCTCCTTAGCACCACAGGGAGCGAAAATATCACTTTCATAACCACAATTGTATCCTTTTTTTTGTAGTACTTGAATTAAATCATCCCATAAACTTTTTTTCTCACTCATAATATTTACCTCCAAAAATTTTTTTACTTGTTGCTTATCATTATGAAAAATGAGGTTGTAAACTTTATTTACATAATATAGTATATACTATTTTTCATATTTATTCAAGTAATTTTAAAAGCTAATCATAAATTATATGATTAGCTAAGATATTTTAAATATTTAATTTGAACTAATTGTACAATAATTATCAATCATTGTTACTTCATAACTTCGTTCTGGAGTTTTAACATATATCTTTTTTTTTATATTTTTAACTTTATAATGTTCTTCCACTTTGTTAAAAAAGTTAGAATCTGCTAAGATACATGTATTTGCTAATTTAAAAATTTCTTTTTCAGTTTGTGTTTTCATCTTTTCAATAAACACACCTTCTAATGTACATCTAGTTACATGAATTATTTCATTATTTATTTTAAATAATTCACCTTCTAACTCTCTTTCTAAATTACCTTTTTTGTAGAATTCGATGTTTGTTTCTAACATAAAAATTCCTCCATTTAAATTTGAATTAATTGTTTTAAGTTTGCTTGCTTATATAATCTAATATAAAAGGTTTTGTTCTTTCACAATTAAATTTATAATTTGAAGTTAGATATTCAGTTAATGTTTTAAGCTCACATTTTTTCTCTTTTAAAACTTTTTCAAGATTTAATTGAATTTCAATGTTGCCATTATCATTACCTAATATTTGTACTTCACAAAACTTTGATATTTTTTCTTGAAAGTCTTTTTCAGAGATATTTGATTCTTTTAAATTTACATTTACAAAAAAATCCACTTTAAATTTAGTATCTTTTCCGGAATCTATTACTGTATAAATTAAAAATCCAAATTCATTTTGATAAAACATACTACTGTAATTATCAATCATTGCTGTTCCAGTATTACCATTTGCAGTAAAAATTTTTTTAAACTTATTAGTTACCAATATCTCTTCTATTGCTGTTATTACTCTGTTTTTTGACATATCTTTATCCTCTTTCTGTAAAAATGTGTTATAGAACATATAATATTGATATGATTATATTTTTCGAACTTAAATTCTACCTATTTAAATTACCTTTTCCTTTCCTATACAATTAGTTAATTGTATATATTTTAATATTGTTTACATCTAGATTATATATTACCTTTCATTTTGTGTCAATTGAAAAAAGATTAAAAGCTACAATTACTTGTAGCTTTTAATCTTTACATTATGAAATTCATAATAAAGGGTTTTTTTCTTGTTAAATTAGTTTTAAAATTACTACTAATAAAATCGGTTATCTCTTTCAAACTAACTTTTTTAAGTGCATTTTCTATGCTTAAATGTACTTCAACATTGCAATCATCTTTTCCTATAATTTTAGCTTCAGAAAAGTTATTTAACTTTTCTAGAACTTCTTTTTCGGATAACTTGGATTTTTCTAAATTTATATTTGCAAAGAAATCCATTTTTAAGTTAT
>CAYJKK010000015.1:0-38611 GCA_964370905.1 uncultured Clostridium sp.
ATCTCCCATTTATAATTGAATTTAAATTCATATTTCAACTTTCTAATTATGTTTGATAATGTTTCATGTTTTGATTTTTCTTCTAATCTTAGTTTTATTAAAAGAGATGAAACACCTTCTTGCTTTTCTACTAAAGTTTCTTTTAACATTATTTTATGGAGCAAATTCGATTCACATCTTATTCTAGTTTTTAAAGAAACATTTGCATATAGTGTAATTGTATTAATTCCTGCTTTTTGGGTTGACTCCCCATACACTATAATTCCAGTTTTAGGGCAATAATAAATTGCTTCATATTCTATTTTTTCGTTTGGCAATTTAAAATACCGTGTGTATGCACATTCGAATCCTGCTTCAGATAATTCTTTAATAAAGTTTTGATACCATATACTCATTTCAAAAACCTCCTAAATTTTTAATTAAATAGTATATATTTTAGTGTAAAAGAGATTTGCTAAATTTTATGTATAGAAAAATTATATATTATTTAAATGTATATTACAAGTAATTAATTATAATTTTCTTAGTCTACATTATTTTGGCTTAAAATGGTCGCTGGAGTCTTTCTAAGTACATTATATACTGGTAATAGTCCGAATATTATATTTACCGCTATAACTAATGTCGCTGCTAATAGATATGTATTAAAATCTAGCATAAACGTATCTGCATAAATCGATATTTGTGTTATAGCAGTTAATATTGAAGACATAAATAACATACCTGGTATTGTTGTTAAAGTTAGTATCGCTATAATTTCACCTATAAACATTTTATAAATATCTAATTTTTTCATACCTATTGCTCTTAATATACCAACTTCTTTTACTCTTGACATAAACGATGAGCGTAACATTAAAAAGATTTCTATTATAGATATTATAACAATTACAGATGCTACAATAACACTTGCTGTTATTTTCTTTTCTACATCTTTTGTATATTCTATTCTATTTTCTTCTAATACATCTTCTACATTTAATCCTAATTCTTCAAAATATGTATAAACCGCTTCTTTATTCCCATCTTTTGGATACACAGTTATACTAGAAGCATTTTCAATATAATCATAAAAAATTGTATTTTCAGTTGTATAATAACTACTAAAATTATCAACAGATGAATAATATCCAACAACAATCAAATTATTTCCATTTACTTGCTGATCAATAGTTTTATTTAGTTTTAATTCATCTTTTAAACTTTCCGGAACAATTATTTCATAATCATATTCTGGCATTCTACCACTTTCAATTACTATCTTATTCTTTATTAGATTAACATCCATAATATTATTTTGTTCTGCTTTAGATCCAGATGTAGTAAAATATGCATATCCCCAGTCTGAACTATCACTTCCTTCATTTGCATTTGTAATAATATGTATAAATTCACTATTAAACACATAACCACTTGGACTACCTAAATCTGAAATTCCAACTATTACATAATTATCTATATCTACGCTAGTTCTTATATATGGATCAATTAATGAAACTTCTCTTCCTATAAAATCTTCTCCACTTTTAAGACCAAGTGAACTTGCATTACCATATGAATAAGATAATAGTTTATCTATAACCATTTTATCTAATACAATTTCTTTGGCATTTTGTGGCATATTTCCATATATTAAATTATCACTTGTTACCTCATTAATCGAATTAAGAGATAATTTCAACATATCAAATGTATCTTTTGTTTGATAAAAATCATTATACCCTATATTTACTTGTACCAAAGAATTACCTGGTAACACATAATCTACATCTTCTAAATTAGAATAATTTAAAAATTGTTCCACTGTCGTTTTTCCTATAACACTAATATTATCATGATTTTGAGTAATATAATTATTCTCTTTAATATCAGTTATACCACGTATATTACTTACCGCATATAGTACAAACATAGAAGAAAAAACAAAACCAAGTAACATTATTTTCTTTAATATAGAATAACTAAATACTTTTTTAAAACCATCTATTAATAAGTTAAAAGGATTATATATACTAGTATATTTCATCTTGTATTTTGGGTTTATTATATTTTCATAATCAAACTTATACTTTTCTTGTTCTTCTTTAGATATTTTCTTATATACATCATCTATTAACTGAATACTAGAATTATCATCTACTAACTCTACTTTATGTGATTTAGATTCAATATATATATTTCCATTTTTTAGAACTAATTTTACATCTACCCTTTCATCTGTATCTGAATATATAGATATATTGTTGTTTTCTAATTTTACATTATTATAGTTTTTTGACTCTTTTAAATATATATTACTATCAACTCTATAATCTAAATCATTATCATGTATATTTTCTTTATCTTCAACTACTTTACCATCTACTACTTCTATTATTCTTGAAGCATAAAACTCAGCAATATTTTTTTCATGTGTTACAAGTATAACTAATTTATCTTTAGAAATTGTTTTTAATATATTCATAATCTCTATAGTGTTTTTACTGTCTAAATTACCTGTTGGTTCATCTGCAATTATTATACTAGGATTTTTTACTAAAGCACGTGCTATTGCTACTCTTTGTTTTTCCCCTCCAGATAACATATTAGCTAATCTATGTCTATACTTATATATACCAAGCACATTTAATACATAGTTTACTCGTTTTTCTATTTCTGCTTTATTTTTTACACCTGACATTTTTAGAGCTATTGATATATTTTCAAATACAGTTAAGTGATTTAATAGATTATAGTTTTGAAATATATATCCAATATTTATATTACGTACTTTATCAATAACAAAGCTAGGTCTTCTATTTATTCTTTTACCATTAATATATATTTTTCCGCTTCTTACCCTATCTAATCCACCTATAGCATTTAAAAGTGTAGTTTTTCCTGATCCTGAATTACCAAGTATAGATACCAAACCTGTGTTTGCAAATTCTAAAGACGTATTATTTATAATGTGATTTTTATTTCTTTTATATCTATTAAAATACTTATTAACTTTTACTAATTTAATCATAACTACACCTCCTCTATTCTATGTGTCTTTATAGCTGAATCTTTAAATAGTTTATTTGAATACCTATTAGATATTAATAAAGACATTAATACTAATACAATATATACAAAAATATAATCACCTAATTTTAAATATTCAATATATTCTAATATAGTATTATTACTTATAATGTTGTTTTGTATTAATGATATTAGTACAAGTATTATCCCATATGCTATATGCATTACAGTTAAAAGTTCAATATTAAGCAATGTTTTTGCATTTTTCCTTGTTGCTCCAAGTATCCTTATAGTTGCAAAATATACATTTCTTGATTTTAGTATTATTCTAATTACAAAATATGCTATAAAGAACACTACAATTGCTACAACTACTAATACAATACTCATAATAGCTCTTGATATAATTGCAAATTCACTATCATTATTAATCGTATCTAATGGGTATATATATGTATAACCTAAATTATCTAACTTCTCTTTCGTTTCTTCTAACAATTCTATATCTTTAATATATATACTACTTTGATAATTTGCTTTTTCAAATAAATTTTTATATTCAGTTTCATTAATATATATGTAAGTTAATTTTTCTGGTTTTTCTCCCATATAATTGTATGACATATTATCTAATAAATCTTCATAATCTAATCCAAGTAATCTTTGCATATTACTTTTGGTATATGCTGTTTGTATAGTAACATCTAATACTTCTGTGTAATACATATTTTCTACTGTCATACTAATTGGATAATTTGTGGCATTTGTATACTGTGTTCCATAATGCATTTCATATGGTACTATTGCTTTACCTGGATCTACATTCGGACTTCCTAATATTGTATACTGTTCTCCATCTTTTGACTTTTGCCCATTAAATATATATGTAAATTCACTAAGACCTTTATTTAAGTTTGTTCTAAGACTATTTAAAATACTTTCTGATAAATATATCTCCATTCTATTATTTATATCCTCATTAAAAGCTATTCCTACGATTTTTAGTTCCATAATTCCTGCATTGTTTACTGTTTCTGAATAATCTGATACTCTATATGTTTTTCCTATCATAAATTCTGGATCTCTGAAGGTATAATCACTTTTTGAACCTATTAACACAATTTCATTTTCCGCTTCTGGATATGTTCCATATTCTAATTTTATGCCTTCTAATTCTTCTATATTTTTGCTATTTCCAAAAAGATACATAACGTTTCCAGACGTAGTTGGTTCTAGTCCTATACTATTATCTATTAAAATATCATTTTTTATAATTTTATCTATATTACCTATTTCATTTAGTTTAGCATAATCTTCCTCTGTTATTTCTGAATTATTCTCTTTTTTTATTACTAATCTTTCTGGACTAGTATCTGAAAAAAATGGACTATATCCAAATATACTTTCCTCATATTGTTGTTTTTGATATGTTGTATATTCTCCAAATACAGTTAGTGAAAGGAATATAAATACAAATAATAACAATATAAATTTAATTTTTATATTAAAGGTATTTCTTAATCCTAATCGAATCTTATCTACCAAACTTATGTTCTTTTTCTTGTTTTGAGCTTTTGGTATTTCTGATAAATTAAAATTAACATCGACTTCTTCATCATTTATTCTATCACCTATATTTTTTAGTTTTTTATCTTCTATTATCTTTCCATCATGCATAACTATCTTTCTTGTTGTATATTTTTCTATTTGTTCATAATTATGACTTACTATGAGTACTAACTTGTCTTTAGCAACCTTATATAGCAATTCTAAGACGTTTTTAGCAGACTGGCTATCTAAGTTACCTGTTGGCTCATCTGCAACGATTATTGGTGTTTCTTTTATTAATGCCCTTGCTATTGCTACTCTTTGTTTTTGTCCACCAGATAATTTTGATACTTTAGTATTTTTAAATTTTAATAATCCAACCTGTTCTAATACTTTTAAAATCTTTTTCTTAACTTTTCTCTTCTTATATCCATTTATAAGTAAAACTAATTCTACATTTTGATATACAGTATAACTATTAACTAAATTAAAATTTTGAAATATGTTTCCTATATATTTTTTCCTATATTCTTCATAATCTTTTTCAGTATATCCAGATAACTCTTCACCATTTAGATACATTTCACCTTCTTCAAAAGAATCTAGGCCTGATATTACATTTAAAAGTGTAGATTTACCACTTCCACTTTCTCCTGTAATTGCTATAAATTCTCCCATATTAAGTTTTAGATTAATTTTACTAAAACCGCTTGCTACTGCATTTTTAGAATAATAAAATTTTGATACATTTTTTAATTCTAACAAAAAAATCACCCCTTCTTTAATAGGATTTTAGCATAACAAATATTTTTTTTCAAATGTTTTAACGATATTAATATATTTAGATGTCTTTCTTAATATTTCCTTAATATTTTATACTTTGAGTTTTTTTATAGTTTATTTTTATTTCCTTATATTTTGTTCCTTATCTTTATTATATTACTACTTTCTTTCTATTTCTTTTAATTTCTTGTTTTAACTAAAATAAAAAGAGCTAATAATAGCTCTTTTATCATAATATTAAATTCTAGTAAGCTTTATTAAATTTTAAAAACCTCTTTCATCTTGCCATTTTCTTACTCTTCTTGTAACTCTACCTGTGCCACTACATTCTGTACACGGTTTGTCTAAAGAGCTTAAGTCTTTACCTGTTCCACAGCATTCCTTGCATTTAACTAAATCATTATCATCTTCAAAAAATCTGTTATCTCCTGATAAACCATGCATATCTTCTAATGCCATAATGTGTTCCTCCTGTTTACATTTCTTTTAGTTTAGCTATAAAGTTTGATTTTTCTTTTTCTGTTAAAAACTCTAACTTTATTCTTACACGTGGAAGGATTTTTTCTAGATGCGGATCCCATACTCCTTTTTGAAATCTTGTTAAAAATCCATTTTGTTCTTTAGCTAACATTAGGATTTCTTTATACTTTTCTAAAGTTTCGATTTCTAAAGAAGATATTGCTTTTTTTATTAACTCTTCTATTGCTTTTATCGATTTTTCTAAAGATGTTGTTAATTCAGAAAGTCGATATTTAGATAATTCAAATATATTTTCCTTATTATTATTTAATTCAAATATAGATGTGTTAATTTGAATATCAATACAATCTAAGTCTATTACAATTGTATGATAATTTGCTATTTTAGGATTTAATTGCTTTAAATCAAATTTTTCCATTTTACTAGCCTACTTTCATATATTGCTTTATTCTTATTCTATTTCTAAATATTTCTTAAATCTTTCCGCATCTTCTTTTTCCAAAAACTCGAATCTAAATCTAACACGTGGTTCTATACAACTATCTTTTATATCTGGATTATCTATTCCATATTGGCTGTTCATTAAAGAACCTTTGCATTCTTTAGCTAAAATAAATATATCCATATATGCTTGCAGAGTATCTTTTTGAAGTTGCTTTTCATGTGCATTTAATATTTTAGTTAATCTTTCTATAAATATATCCATCATTTCTGCTACTTCTTTTTGCTCAATTTTTGATAAATTGCATATATCATTCCACTTATAGCATGCATCTACCATAAAATCCGATGGAAAAATACACACCTCATTATGTTCTAAATCTACATTAACTACATAGTATTCTACTAGTCTTGGCTTTAAGTTTTTTAAGTTTACTTTTTTCATATTGTCAGATCCTTTCCGCTTCTAATATAAACCTATTTCTTCTTTAAACTTACTAAGTTCACTACTTGAGTCAAATTCAAAATTAAATCTAACTTTTGGTAACATCTTGTTAGTTGATTTACACATAACACCATATTGCGTTTTTAATAACATTCCTCCATATTCTTTAGCTTTACTTAAGAGTTTTTTTAAAGTTTCTAAAGTTTCTTTTTCTTTTCCTTCTTTTGCTTTATGAATAAATCTATCCATAATTTCTGGATAACTTCCTCCTTCTGGAAAGTTCTTTAAATTAAAGTCTAATGGATACAACTGAGCTCCATTATGATTTAATTCTACTTCAATTGTGTTTTTTACTAATTGTGGTGCTAATGATTTTAAATCTAAATTCATTTTTTCTCCTCTTTCTTCTACCAAATTTTTAGTCTAAGTTTTGTTTTTGCCTCTTTTAATATTTACTTCAATATTATATCACTATTTACATAATATTTCAATAAAGATAAGTAACATATTTAAATGCTACTTATTTTACCTTTATTTTTATTTATTTAATAATTTTTGCTTGTTCTCTCTTTCTATTTGTTTTAAACTTTTTTCTGGTGTTCCTAATGTTTCCGGCATATTCCCACCTGATTGTTCTATAGCGTTTCTTACTATTTTACCAACTTCAAAATGAGCTTCATTTGCATTTTTTTCACCTTTAATATTTTGATTTGTAATTTTTTGACCGGTTTGTGTTATTCTAAATAAATTAGCTGCAAGTTCATCACTTCCGCATATTGTCTAAAATATCTTCTCTATATCTTAAACCTTTTCTTTTAGCTATATCATCTGCTGTTTCGCCATTGTATAATCCTTTATATCCCGCATTTGTAAATTTATCATAATTTCTTACTCCAGCATTTTTAGCTACTTGATATAATATTAAATTTTTATCTTTTGTTTGTTTTCTAACATACATTCTTTTTCCAATCTCATCTAGTTCTAAAAACTCTATTTCATTTAGCTCTTGTTTTCTTGTTTGTATTGCAAAATATGTTTGAGCTAAAGCAATAGTTTTCTTCCTAGTATCTCCATTTTGTGCTATTAAATAGCATGCATATCTTGATAGTTTATATTCGCTTATAATTTTAGGCTTAGCTCCTGAAGGCATTACTACCGTTTTGTCGACGTCGACAAAATGGTCTGATACCACACTATCACTATTTATACAACTTTCTTTCGCCTTCATAATTACTTTTTCAAATTTTCTCCATTCTACATATTCAAGTATTTCTTTTAGCTCTCTTGCAAACCAAAACTCATTACCACTTTCATCAATATGTTTTATACTTTCAAACAAATTATTAGTATATTCTTCTACATTATTCATAAAATATCACTTCCTTGAATGCATTATACAAACATTTGTTTTGTTTGTCAATATTAAAATTCAGATTTCAAATTTAATATATGATTTTTTCAAATTAATTATTAATATACTCAAATTATGTAATATTTGAAGAAAAATAAGTAGCATAATTAAATACTACTTATTTTATCTTTAATTTTACTTATTTGTTTTTATACATTTCTAAACAATAATTATTGTTTAGAAATTAGCGCAATTTAAAATCCTTTTCTGCTCTTCTTAATTTAGATTGCTTTGTTTCTTCTACACTTAGGTCATTAATTACTTTTGATAAATACCATAATGATAATTGCTCACCTTCTTTTAACTCACATTCAATCATATAGTCTTGTGCAGTTTGTCCATTATATTCATAAAAGGAAGTATCTATTGCAAGTTCTACTTTTGATTCTTGTACTTCAAGAAGTATTTTATTTCTGTAAGTTTTTATTTTGATATATTCTTCTAAATAAAATTCTTCTGAAATATCATAACTTTTATTTCTAAGTAATTCTTTAGCAAGACCTGTAAATTCTTGCATATCCTTGCAATTAGAAAACTTATGTTCCTCGCGTTTACTAGATGTCGTACCATCATTTACTGGGATTTTAATATAATATGCGGAGTGTTCCCCATTATATTTTTTTCTTAATCTAAAAGTAATTAATTCTGAAATATCTTCTGATGGTTTAAAGTATAGATCATCATTAATTACTTCCTTCCAATTGTTTTTTACTTTAATTCCTGTTTGAGAAGTTAGAAAATGTTCTAACTTTTCATTGTCTATTTGTACAGGATTAATTATAAATTTCCTTTCAATTTCAATTGGATTATCTGAAAATAGCTCCTCAATCATTCCTGCTTCTTTTTCATTAATCATATATGCACTATCTAAATCTGCTATAATATAATTAATTTCAATAGGTTTACACACTAGACCATATTCCGTCTCGACAAAATCTTTTACAACACCATTATTACATATTATTTTTATATCATTTTTATCTGGGTTGTATACTACGATTTTTTTCTTTACTGGGAATATATAGTCTTCTCTTTTAGTTATTGACTTCATTTTTTGTAAAAAGAATTCAAAATCTTGTGTGTTATCAAAACTTTTATAAAGAAGCTTTTTATCTAATGGATTAAGAATAATGCTTGCAAGTCGTCTTTCTATTTTATGAGAAAATTCTGATTTTAACAGTTCTCTACACCACTGAATTAGACCTTCTTCTGTTAAGCTTTCTTTTTCATTTTCGGCATAATTTTGTCTTAATACTAAAATTTGCATCATTTTCTCACGGATTACCGTTTCTTCTTGGAAATACACTTCTTTATACATTGTTGCTCTTGTTAATAACAGTTCTACAATTAAAGGCAATGCTTTTTCTTTATAACCTAAAATTTGTTTTTCGTTATATAACACTACTTCTAAAGAATCAAATATTCCTCTAAAATCCCTTTTAATTCCTTTAGTTAACAGTGTGTCTGTTGTAAGGTATTCCATCCTATCACAGTCGATTGTTCCAATTAGAATTGTTTCAAATATAGCTAAAATATCTAAATCTTCTGAAATTTTTAGTTTTTTGCCATTTTTCTTAATTTCGATATTTCTTTCAAATAACTCAATTGTTTTTGAAGTAATATCAAATCCAAAAATTTCATTTAACTCTTTACTATATTTTCCAAAAAGTTCAATTGTTCTTCTTTCATGTGATTTTTCAGATATTGGTTCTAGTCCATGTGAAAATGGTAAATGACCTATGTCATGTCCTAATGATGCTAATAAAAGTACTTCCTCTTCTTCTTTTGTGATTCTAAGCCACGGGAATTTTGCATCAAAAATTCGAATTGCCTCTCTTTTGTATGCTAAGTCTCCTACTGAATGTGTTAGCCTTGTGTGCGAACCATTTAATATAGTCCGGGAGAATCTTGAAAGTCCTAATTGCATTTTAAATGCAAGATTTTTAAACGGTTCTAGTTCTAAAACTCTTTGGAATTTTTCGTCTAGTGATATACCTCCTAAAACTGGATGATACATTGTAATTTCTTTTTTCATGGTAGTTACCTCCTAAAAAATATAAAAATAGCTTGTATACCTATACTTTACAGCCTTATATACTCTTTGTCAATATTAATACATATATTTATATGTTTTTTCCTTATTATCTATACTTTAATATTTTTTAGTGATATAATTCTAGATAAATATTTAAAAGAAAGAAGGTTTTTTTATGAAAAAAAATATAATAACAGGTCTAATTACTGTTTTAGTCGCATTAATAGCTTTTTATGTATTCTTACCACCTATTAACCCTAGTACATTTGAATTTTGGATCTACATATTCTTTATCCTAACTACTTTTTTAATAAGTAATGAAATATTAAAAGCTGTATTCTCAAAAGCATCAATTCAAGCTGATTTGAACAATATGAAATTACCAAAAAAGTATTATGTATATGGAATTTTTGGATTGATAATTGTTCTAAACTTTTTCTTTAGTCCATTTTTTCAAGCTAATACATATTATTCTAGAATTGAAGTTGGAACAGGAACTTTTGAAGAAGATATTCCAGAAGCTGATTTTAATCAATTAGCATTACTTGATAAAGATTCTACTACTAAACTTGGTGATAGAGTTATGGGACAATTAACAGATCTAGTTAGCCAGTTCTATGTTTCATCCTTATATACTCAAATAACATACAAGGATTCAATATCAAGGGTAACACCTCTTGAATATTCTGACTTTATAAAATGGTTTACAAATAATTCAGAAGGAATCCCAGGATATATTACTGTTAACTCAGTAACTGGAGAATCTAATTTGATAAGATTAGATTCTGGTATGAAATATATGGAATCTGCATATTTTAATCAAGATTTAGAAAGAAAATTACGTTTTTCATATCCTTTAGACGCTTTTGGAGAATTTAATTTTGAAATAGATGATGAAGGAAATCCTTATTGGATTGTTCAAGTATTAGATTATAAAGCAGTTGGTATGTTACCAGAAGTTAAAGAAATTATAGTTTTTAGCCCTGTAACTGGTGATAGTACAAAATATAGTATATCTGATGTTCCAGATTGGGTTGATAATGTTTATGATTCTAATTTAATACTTAGTCAATTAAATGACTGGGGATCATATAAAAATGGATTCTTAAACTCAGTATTTACTCAAAAAGAAGTTGTAATGACAACAGCAGGTTATAACTATATTGCAATGAACAATGATATTTATTTATATACAGGTATTACTTCTGTTGCAAGTGATGAAGCAAATATTGGTTTTGTAATGGTTAATCTTAGAACTAAAGAGACTAAATTCTATAATGTAGCTGGTGCAGAAGAATTTTCAGCTATGTCTTCTGCTGAAGGGCAAGTACAACAAATGAATTATACTTCTACCTTCCCTCTACTTATAAATTTAAATGATAGACCAACATATTTACTTAGTTTAAAAGATAATGCTGGATTAGTAAAAATGTATGCTTTTGTAGATTATCAAGATTATCAAAAAGTTGTTGTTGAAGATAGTTCTATGGGAATTGAAGAAATAGCTAGAAAATATTTAGGTACTAATGTTTCTACTGGAGAAGAATTAGAAAAAACAATTACTGTTGAAGAAATTGCAACTGCTGTTTTAGATAACTCTAGTATATATTACATTAAATCTGAAGGAATTACTTACAAAGTTAGTTTAAAGACAAATGAATTAATTCTTCCTTTTATTAAAATAGGTGATATCTTAAATATTTCATATGTTGAAGGTTCTATAAATGAAATTAAAACAATTACATATTAAGAAAAAATAATATACTTTTAACGAATAAAATAGAACAAATTTAAATATGCTATATAAAAATATTAAATAATAAAAATATATGAATATATATAAAAAAATAGTTATTGCAATGCAATAACTATTTTTTTAGAATTACCACTTTAATCTACTTAAATGAATTAATTTATTTAAGTGAAAATTGTTTTTTTACTACAAGTAGCATATTTTTAAAATAAAACTGTCTCTCTTCTTTCATATTACTACCTTCCATATGAGCTTTTACTACAAGCTCAGGATAGTTGCAATATGTGTACACTAGCTCCGCAAAATGATTATCTGTAAAGATACCATCAAATACCTCTTCTATATCTGCTAGCTTTTTACCTATAAAACTTCTTTCTAGAGTTGTACAGATAGCGTTTTTGAGGTATTCTTCAGAATACTCATAAGAGTCTTCTATAATGTTGCAAATTAATATGCCTTAAACTTTGTAAAAATAAAGTTTAAGGCATATTTTTAAGAGTTGTTTTTTTATCAAATTCCATTGAAATTAGTTTGATAATTTTAATAAAATAATATTCTTTAGTTTTTTCGGTTTCATTATTTACAAAAGAATATATATAATTTGCTAATTCTCCTTTTTCTGATATAAAAGAAAATTCAGCTCTTATATCTTCTCTTTTTTTATTTTCACAAACCTTTTCTAATGCTTTTTCAATTACTAACTTATATGCTTCTTTTTTCCTTGGTATTTCTTTACCAGTTTTTTCTGCATACTTTACAAGTTTCTCATAATTAATATAGCAATTACAATTATGCAAAAAACTCGTTTTAAATTCTTCATTTAATCTTATTGTTTTAGTTTGGTTTGTCTTATTAACTCTCGTTTTTTCTCCTCCTGCTATTTAGCTTCCTCATGTTTTTTCTTGTTAGTTTTTTAGGATTTTTACATAGACTATCTTAATATTATAGCATATACTAAAGTATTTAGCAAACAAAAATAATAGACTATTACTAGTCTATCGTTTCTTTTTTTTCTTCACACTTTTTTTGTACTCATTTTTTTTATATCTATTTGCTTTGTTTTTTGGTTTCTTATTTTGTTTGTTTTGCTCATTTTCTTTTTTAATTTCATTTTTCAGAGTACTTGGTTTTGATTTGTTTTGTGGTTTGCTTTTATTTACTTCTTTTTTGTTTTTATCATGTTTTGGTTTTAGTTTTTGATTTTTACTTTCTCTATTTTCTTTTTTTATAGCTCTATCTACTTCTTTTTCTAATTTACGTTCTTCTTTTTCTTCTTTTCTTTTTAATTTATCATTTTTAGTTTTTTGTCTTTTCTCACTAAATGTTAGTTTTATTTCTTTTTTTCTTTTATATAATATCCTACCAATTATATTTCCTGTTAAATTAAGTGCACCAAATATTGATAAATATATATATCCTTCTTCTTTATAGTACATATCTATAGCTGGCCAAAATACACCTGTTGCTAAAATACAATATATAAAGTTTATAGAATTTCTTCCACCATATATTAATGCTACAATAAACACCATAGTTGGAGTTGCTGTAAGAAGTATTAACATTCTAAGTGGTATATATGTTGCATATATTGGTACAACATAAAACATAACTGCATTTATTGCTAAATATGGTATCATTTTTAGTAAACATATAAATATTTTTTTGATCATCGATTTTTCTCCTTCTATTTGCTATATTTATTACATACAATTTGGCTTAGAATTTTATATCTAAGCCATACTACTACTTGTTTATATTATTATCATCTAAAATATTTTTTGTTGCTTTTTTTCTTATCCTTTGTATTGCATTATCTACAGATTTTACTGGAGAATCTAACTTTTCTGCAATTGTAACATAACTCTCACCTTTAACAAATCTATCTAATACATTTTTTTCAAATTTACTAAGTGATTTATTTACTGCGTTTTCCATTTCAGTATAGTATTCTTGTTTCATTATTGTTTCTAATGGATCTTCTATCATTTTACTATCAAATGTATCTATTAATTCAACACTATCATCTTCATTATTATCATATGCTGATATATTTAACGATAAATATGAATTTAGTGGTTTGTGCTTTTGTCTATTAGATGTTTTAATTGCTGTTATTAACTGCCTTTCTATACACATATTTGCAAAAGGTTTAAATTGATTTTGTTTATCTAAGTCAAAACATTTTATTGCTTTATATAACCCGATCATCCCTTCTTGAATTATATCTTCTTTTTCTGCACCTATCATAAAATATTTATTAACTTTTCCTACTACATTTTTTTTATATTTTTCTAACAAATATGATAATGCATCTTCATCACCATTTTGAATTTTAGAAATTATTTCTTCATCTTCTAATTTTGAATAATTATTTGTTGTATATATTATATTATCATTTAGCATTATACTTAGTACCTCCAATTATTCTGTATTCAAGTTTTTTTGTAATTATATATTCCTAATTCAGTAATGTCAACACTTTTAGTAAATATTACCACTCTTTTTACTTTAATTCTAATTCTTCTTTAAACATTCCCCATACATCTTCAGATTCCATACCTTTAACCCAACATGCAACACCTGCTAAATTATGTTCAGTAATTAAAGAAACTTTCGCTTTTAGTGATTCTAAATCTTCTATCCACATTATTTTTGTATTTTGTCCTTCTGGGTATTCAACATAGTTTTGTTTAACATCATCTTTCCAAACTTTCTCTGCACTACTTGGAATTACATTAGCTATATTTTTCATACTAACAGTTGAATTTTTAATTATTTCTCCTTCTGGGTTAACTGTCCATAATCTCGTATAAAATGGTACTGCAAGTATCAATTTATCTGGATCTACTTCTTCTGTTGTCAAAAATTTATTTATACTTAATTCTACCCAATCATATCCTGCAGTTGATCCTGGCGTTATACTAGATACTCCATATTGATCATATGCCATAAATACTAAATAATCAGCAACATCTCCTAAAACATATCTATCAAAACATAATGACCATGTTGGTGAACCGTCTGGTGCTGTTACATCTACTGAAACTACCATCCCTATTTCTTTTAATCTTGGTGTTAATTCAATTATAAATCTTGAATATAGGTCTTTATCTTCTTCATACATATTTTCAAAATCTATATTTAATCCATCTAATTCATATTTTACTGCAACTTCTATTAAATCTTCTATTAAGTCATTTCTTTTTTCATAACTATTCATAACTTCTGAAGTAACTTTCATTCCTGCTTCTGCATTAGACACCATAGGCCATACTTTATATCCATTTTCATTTGCCCACTCTATATACTCTTTTCCTGATGTTCCAACATTTTCGACTATTCTTCCATCATCACCTAAGTAGAAAAATGATGGTGATACAACATTAACACCTTCTATTGATGTTCCACTTCTATCTGGTGCTGATCCATATTCTGAGAAATAATCCCAAAACAGATTAATTGTTCCTTCTATTTGTTTTTCTTCTTCAAGATTTTCTCTTATTAAAAATTCATTTTCTAATTTATTTGATTTAACATATCCAATTTTTCCATCATCTGTTCTTATTTTAGTATACGATTCTCCACTAGATACTATAACTACTGTTTCTCCCTTATCTACCCTATCTATTGTTTTAGCAATAAAGTTAGTTGATGATTTAACTGCCATATTTGATGAAACTATTGCACTTGTTTGTTCTTTATGTAATGAATCTATTGTTATTACTGCTGTTTCCGGTATATATTCAATTTCTATGTTATATACTTCTTTCATTTCAGATATTGGTAAATATATTACATCTTCTTTCTCTATTGCTGATGCATGTATATCTTTTTTAGAACCATTAATTATTATTTCATCTTCTTCAAATCCAATTTCTGCTATTTTTTTATCATAAGTAGTTATAACTTTACCTATTTCTTCTTCCTCATATATATGTTTATCAAAGAAGTTTCCAATATCTGCCATAGATATATATATTATATCATCTTCTATGATTATTTCATTTTTTAAATTTGATGTTATGTTATTATTGTTAATAACTAAATTTATTGTTTCGTTTTTATCTAAAATGATATAGTCATTTGCTATAAATAAGGCAATTCCTGTTATTATCATTATAACTATTGCTAAAAATATTCTTTTAATTGCTTTTTTCTTCTTTTCTGCCTTTTCTTTCTTTATTGTTTTTCTATCTTTTATTACTTGTTTAAATCTTTCACTGTTCTCACCTATTGTTTCATTTTTTATATTATTATCTATTTGATTTTCAATTTTTTTATTATTTTCATCATTTTTTTGTTCCATCATTTTTCTCCTTTTTTTAATATACATATACTATACCATAAAATTTTTTTTTATAAAACATTTTTTTACTTTTTTATTAAATATTTTTATTAAGATTTTATTAATTTTATATCTATTTTTTAATTTAGTATGTAATTTTGACTTTTTTCGATTTTTATGGTATTTTTATATCAATTGGAGGGATTTTATGAATGATATATATAACAGAATTGATAAAATAAATTACTATTTAAATATTGCTAAAACAGTTGGCTCAAGAGGGACATGTCTTAGAAATAACTATGGAAGTGTTATAGTTAAAAATGATGAAATAATTTCAACTGGGTATACTGGTGCACCACGTGGAAGACAAAATTGTACTGATTTAAAAGAATGTAATAGAAAAAAACATAATGCCCCTAGTGGTGCTGGTTATGAATATTGTAGATCAGTTCATTCAGAACAAAACGCAATTATTAGTGCTCCTAGATCTCAAATGATAGATGCTACATTGTATTTAGTAGGAGTAAATAAACGTACTGGAGAATATGTTACAGATAATGAGCCGTGTACACTATGCAAAAGAATGATTATAAATTCTGGGATTAAAACAGTTATTATGAGAGATACAGAAACTGATTTTAGAATTATAGATATACATACTTGGATTGATGAAGACGATACTTTAAATATTTAAATTTATATACACATTAAATATAGGAGAATAGCTATGGGAAAATATCTAGATTGTAAAAATGGATATAAAAAGGAAGATTTAAAAATAGTTTCTAACTTAATACAAAATGGAGAAATTGTAATATTACCTACTGATACAGTATATGGTATTTCTTGTGATGGGTTAAACCCTAATGCAATAAGAAGAGTTTTTGAAATTAAAAATAGAGATTTTAAAAATCCAATAAATCTACTTGTATCTGATTTAAATATGATTAAATCAATTACAACAAATATAACTGACTTAGAATATACATTAATAACAACATTTATGCCTGG
This sequence comes from uncultured Clostridium sp., assembly GCA_964370905.1. Lineage (GTDB taxonomy): Bacteria > Bacillota > Clostridia > TANB77 > CAG-508 > CAG-269. The sequence continues at coordinate 17,205 of CAYJKK010000015.1, forward strand.
ACCTTTTACATTAATTCTTCCTAAAGAGAAAATAGTTCCAAATATATTAACATCAAATAGCCCTTTTGTAGGTGTTAGGATACCAAATGATAAGATAATATTAGAAATTATAAAAATGATAAATAGACCACTTGCTACTACTAGTGCTAATATATCTGGAAAACTTAGTAGTACAGATGTTACAGATATATTCCAAGATTTTAATAATCAAGTCTCATATATTGTAGATAATGGTACATCAAATATAGGGATAGAATCTACTGTTGTTAAAGTAGAAAATAATATCCCTATTATATTAAGGCGTGGATATGTTTTAGAAGAAGATATAAAAAAAATCTCTACACTTACAATTACGAACACTTCCCTATCTCCTAGTTCTAAGCTTAGTCATTATATAGTAGACAGTAAAAGTAATAATAAAGATACATTAATAGATGAACTTAGTTTTATGTTAGTTTATAGTAATAACAATATGAAAATGATAAACTATATATCTAATAACATTATGGACAAAGATATAGGTCTTGTAATTTGTTGTGATGAACATAAAGAAATATATCAAAAAAATGAAATTTCTAATATACTTACTTATGGTAAAAAAGATGATTATATAGATATATCAAAAAGACTTTTTCACACTTTATATCAAATATCTCAATTTAAATGCAAGAAAATATATATTGAAGGTCTAAAAAAAGAAGGACTTGGAATTACTTTAATGGATAAATTAATTAATGTATGTAAAAACAGCTATATCGAAATATAGCTGTTTTTATTATAATATAGATATTATCTATATATGTTTAATTACTACTCGTAATTTTTATTAATTCTACTTGGGTTATAGTCTTTTTTTAATTTAGGTTTATTCTTAACCTTAATTAATCCATAAGTGGAAAATACATATTGATGATTACTATCAATGCGTATTATATCTTTAGCTTTTAAGCCTCTTGCTTTTTGATAAGCTATAAATTTTTCCTGCGCTTCATTTTCACCATGATTTACTGCTAAGCATCTAATATCTTTAAATTTATTTAAAAATTCAAACATTTCATCTGCCATTGCGTGTTTTGTAAATTCACTTGTGCTAAAAACTTCTGCCCGTCTTACATAGGGTTTTCCAGATATTTCTACAGCTTGGCCTTTTTCAGTTTCTTTTAACTTCCTTCCTAGTGTCCCTTCTGGAGTATAGCAGGTAAAATGAATTAAAACATTTGGGTTTGTAACTAAGTTTTTAATATACATATTTGATGGACCAAAGTTACCCATGCCTGAACTTGATATAATAATTTTTTTGCCCGAACACTCAATTATAGGTTGCCTACCTCTTTTATCAACTTGCGTTACATTTTCTGGATAAATATCTTGCATATGTTTATATATATCAAGTATTCCGTCTTGATATAATTCATTATATGCTTTGAATAATTTCCCATCAACATATATAGGAATATTTGTATCTAACTTAGCTTCTTTTTGTAATTGTTTGATAAGATGTAAAATAGTTTGGCCTCTATCGAGTGATAGTACTGGTATAAAAACAGTACCATGTTCATTTTCTAACCATTTTAATATATTATCAGCAAATACTGATTCTAATTCGTTTCTTTTAGTGTTTCCATATGTTGACTCAGATATAATTGTAACTGGCTTTTCTAGTAAATACTCTGGCAATTCTGGCACATTAAAAAATTTACTACTTGGCGCATAATCTCCTGTAAATATTAAATTTATATCATCTTTGTTTTTACATCTGGATTTAATTTTAATATATACAACCGCTGCACCTGGAATGTGACCATTTCTGTAAAATGTTACTTTTACATTGTCTGCCGCATTAAAAGTTTCGTTATAATTTTTAGGAGTTAGTTTATCTACTACTTTTAAAATATCTTCTACTTTATACAAAGGTTCTATATTTTGTTTTTGTGCATTTTTCTCCATAATTTTAAAATTATCTTCAATAGCAACTCTTAGAATTTCCTTTGTATCATAAGTGGCGTATATCCGTATTAATTTTGAAATATTTTGCTTGATAAAAATTGGTAAGTTTCCTGAGTGGTCATTATGCGCATGTGTTATTACCGCATAGTCCACACCATTGTAATCTAAAACCATTTCCCTATTTCTTTCTTCATATTTCTTTTCAAGAAACATACCACAATCTACTACACCAACTACCTTCTTTCCTTTTCCTAGATTAGTATCTAGTCTAAAGCTAGATCCTGTTACTTCATCATGGCCTAAAGACATTTCGACATAAAAAGAATCATTATGATTTTCCATAATATAGCCTCCTATTTAATTAAATATTGGATTGTTCTAATTATTAGTACTTTTTGATTATAGCACCATTAAATATTGATTACAATAGAATATTACAATTTAGTACAGTATTTTATATATTTATGCTAATTTCTTTTTTTGTTGACATAATAAGCCAAAAGTTATATACTAATATTATCAAATTTAGAAAGGAACGTTTAACATGAGTAAGAAAATTTTCGCACTTATCGGAGCTCCTGGCAGTGGTAAAGGATCATTTTCCTCTATCGTAAAAAAAGTTTCACCTAATTCTACAGTATTATCTTCTAGTGGAGTATTAAAAAACTCTGGTATAGTTCTTGGTAAAGGTGAATTAATACCAGACAAAAAAGTTATTCCTATCTTAATGCATGAAATTAAACAATTATCTTCTAAAATTATTTTTTTAGATGGATTTCCTCGGACTGTCTCACAATTTGAAATATTAATGGAAAATACAGATATTTCCGGTATAATCCATATTTCAACACCTGAGGATATTCTACTTAAAAGAATTTTAGACCGGCAAGTTTGTTCTAATTGTGGAGCTAGTTATACAACACTCTCTACAATTAAACAGCCAAAAGTTAATGGTATTTGTGATGAATGTGATGGTAAATTAATTCACAGAGAAGATGATTCTGAAAAGGCTTTTATTACAAGACTTTCTCAATATCAAGATAATACTTTACCTATTATCGAAGAAGCTTATTGTTCAGGAATAGATGTTTACGAACTTAATTGTTCTAATCTTTTAACTGAGGAAAAAGTAAGAAATCTTTTACATGAATTAGAAATTTAAAGCAAAAAAGGTATCATCTGATACCTTTTTTGCTTGCTTTAATTATTTTAACTGTTTAAAATAGTGTGTATATATTCTACCATATATAACGGGATATTTAGAGTATTTTCATATCATATTTTTTAAAAATATCACACTTTTTTATTGTTTTAGTACACTTTTATCACACTATTTTCTATATTTCTTATTAAGATACTATATTATAACCATTATTTCTTACTAATTAACTTATTCAAACATCATATTATTAGTATTCATATAGCATTTCTTTTCTAATAATTTTTCTTGTACTCCATTTAATGCTTCACCAAATCTTTGAAAATGTACTACTTCTCTTTCTCGTAAATATCTAAGTGGATCTAATACTTCTGGATTATCTCTACAAAGATCTATTAATTTTTCATATGTTACTCTTGCTTTTGATTCTGCTGCCATATTTTCTTGAAGGTTTGCTATTGGATCTCCTTTGCATGCAAAAGCAGTTGCATTAAAAGCCGAACCACTAGCACCTTGTGGATATACATCCAACCCATGATCTGTATAGTATGCAGATAATCCTGCTTTTTCTATTTCTTCTATAGAGCAGTTTTTAGTTAATTGATGTACTATTGTTCCTACCATTTCTAAATGTGCTAATTCTTCTGTACCAATATCATTTAATATAGCTTTTGCTTTTTGATCTGGCATATCAAATCTTTGTGATAAGTATCTAAGTGCTGCCCCTATTTCTCCATCTGGACCCCCATATTGAGTTATTATATATTTTGCAAGCATTGGATTTGAATTTTTAATATTTATTGGATATTGTAAGCATTTATTATATGTCCACATATTACATTCCCCCTTCCCATGGCCATGGTTCTTCTATCCATCTCCAAGAATTACAAGGATAGTTAATTGTTAGTGGCCCATACATTTTTTGATACATACTTTTAACTGCATTTAAATCATTGCAGTATTTTTTATGCAAATTAAGTGCTTTCATATCTTCTGGGTGTGTATCTAAGTAAAGGCATAAATCTGTAATCGCAAATTCATGTGCTTGTATAACACTTAATAATTCTTGCTTATTACTACAGTTCATATTTTCTGCCTTTGGTACACAGTTATTTATATCATACATTATTACACCCTCCTACCCTTTTGTAGTTTCTTAAATATTTATTTTGCATCATTCCATCACATGGCATATATGGACTTACTAATTCTGGAAATATTGTTCCTACTTTTAGTCCAACTTCTGGTGTAAATGTTTTATCTAAATATTGAACTGGTACATATGATTGACCATATGAAAATCCAGTTGGAAATGTATTTTGTTCTTCAAATCCACATTCACATGAATTGTATTCATAGCTAGATGGATTTTCATATTGTAGTTCTGTTTCTATACTGTTTTCAACATTATTCATACATGAACATTTTCTAGTGTTTCTATTCATTTTAAATTCCTCCTTCATTTTATTTTATGAAGTTTTTATGTAAAATGATACTTATATTTAACTAGAAAAAAATTAAAATAGCACTAAAAATAATGCTATTTTATAATCATATTCTATTTACTTATTATCTTCTCTAAATAAATTCTTTCATCAAATTTTCCATTTTTATTTGCTTTATTTTCTGCAACTTTTATTAGTTCTTCTAATTCAATATTTTTATATTTTAAGATAGCACTAATTACTTCATATATATCTGCTAACTCTTCTATATTATCAGATTCTATATATTCTTTAACCTCTTCTTGTAATTTTTTATCTAAACATTTCTTAAATTCCTCATCATTTAACTTTTTAATAAATGCCTCTCTACCAGAGTTTTCTATTATATTAGGTATATTATCTCTAACTAATTTATTACATATCTGTTCACTCATATTAACTACATCCTTCCCATACACCATACCCTTGATTATATGCTATTTGGATCAAAGGATTTATGGTATCTTTTAAATGTGCATAAAATTCTTCTTTACTTATTTTTTGCTCTTCATTAAAGAATTTTTTTATATCTAATTTATTATATATATTTATATAATCTTCTATATGTTTCTTATTCTTATTTTTCTTCAATAATGTAAATACCAAATATTGTAACTCGCAAAATCTTTCCAACAACATATTGTCTGGTAATTTATTACTTTTACTACTATTTACATTTTTAAAAGTAGGTATTAAATTCCATATTTCGTCATGTAATACAAAACTCCATGGAACAAAATGATCAATACTGATATTACCATATATTTCGAAGTTTTTTTCTGTAAAAGGTTTTTTAGTGTATATATCAATAATATTATTATTTTTTATAATATCCTTCCATAATTTTGTTGCTTTAGTTAAATCTCTTTTTAATGGCGGTAACAATTTAAAAGGTATTGCTGGAATATTTGGATTCTTCTTTTGCAAATATTGTATTATTTTATAGTCTAGCCAACCCAAAATTATTACTTGATTATCATATATATACTTATGCCAATTTTCATTAAGTATTATTTTCCTATTCTTTTCGTCGATTACATATATTGCTTTATCTGTATTTTTTGCTAATTCTGAAATTAGTCTATTTTTGTCATTATCTTTTTTGCCTTTAATTTCTTTTTCAAAAAATGGTGTTAATAGCCTAAATGGAACATATTTTGTTAATGGTTTTATTGTATCTTCTATATTTTGATAATTATATATTGTTCTATATATTTCTTCCTTTGACAATGTATTTAGTATATTTAGCACATCTTGTAATTTTCGTATATGTTTAGGTTGTTCATCTTGAATTCCTAAATTCAAGTAGAACTCTGTTACTGGATACCACGTATTAGCTAGCATTCTACAAATTAATGTTTTGTATTCAATCTCTTTGTTTCCTAATATAGTTTCTTCTACAATACTTTTTAACCAATAAAACTTATAGCTGTTTGTTACATCATTAAATATTGCTTCTAATCTAGATACATCTACTGTTTCATTTTTAGGTAAATTATACATTTCAATCTCCTTTTTTATTATTTATCACAATAATATCATATTTCGACAAATAACTTCAAGGTAACTTATTTAATTTTAAAAAAATACCACTAACCTAATAGTGATATTTCTTTTCGATCTCTTAACTTTATTTATTAATCTTATTTGCAAAAATTACATTAGCACATATATCAATAACCCCGTATATAACAATAATAATACCTATTGTTTGAATTAAAACAGCTGGACTAACTAAAATATATACACCTAAACCTAAAAGTGCTATTGATAATATAAGTGTTACAATCCAAAATCTTGAAGAAAACTCTCTCCATGAAAACACTTTTATTAAACTCATAATCCCTGCATATATTATCCAAATAGCTACAGCAATTCTAAAAAACTCTAAAATTATATTTGTAAAAAACATAATTACAATTCCTGAAACAATTGCAAGTATCGCAACAGGTAAAAATATGTTATTTTCTTTACCATTTTTAAGAGCTTGCATAAGTTTAATTGCTCCAAAAACAACTAATACTCCACCTACGATAGTTGAAAATAATGAAGTAACTATATTTGGGAAAGCAATTAGCATTATTCCAAATAAAGTAAAAATAACTGACATAATAATATCTGTTGTTCCAGATTTCTTTAAAATATTTTCTAACATAATATCACCTCTTCTATTAATTTATACATATATTATCATAATTTTACTTTTTTGTATATAAAAAGATAAAAATCTTTAAATAAGATTATTCTTACTTAAAGACTTCTATTTATGCGTTTTCAGTTTCTTTCTTAGCTATAACTTCTTTCCCGTCATAGTATCCACAGCTTTTACAAACTCTATGTGGCATTACTGGTTCTTGACATTTTGGACAATTTGAAAATGTTGGTTTTTCTTTTTTCCAAGTAGATCTTTTTGTATGTGTTCTTGCTTTCGACCATCTTCTTTTTGGTTGTGCCATTTTTATCCCTCCTCGTTAAAGATATGTATATATATCTATTTTAATTTTTAACTTTTTTAATACTATAAAATTATACAAGTAAATTACTTTTTTGTCAATAGCAATACTAATTATTCACAATGTTTTTTATATAATTTTTTCAAATTTTGTCTTTTCAACACTTTTTTGATGCCTAATTTATCTATTTCGTCAAATACTTCAGATATAAATTGCTTTACATTTTCGTTAATATGGAGTATTTCCTTTTCCCTATCCCAATATTCTATTTGATATTTCATACTCCATTCTTTTCCTTTATATATCTTACTTGCTGATATTTTATCACATAACATCTCGATTACGTATTTACATGGAATTATTGGAGTAGAATCTTTTGAATACTCATCATACCAATATTCTGGATGATGCTTATTCCTTCCTCTATGATGTAACCATGCTTTAGAATATCCTTCTTTCTTTTTACACTCTGTTATTGGTGAGTGTATACCTATATAGTATTTTACACCTTCAAAAAATTCTTCTGGTGAATATTTTGAAAAGTCATGTAAAAAACCTCTTATAGGTATTCCAGCTCTTACAGATAATTTAAAAACTATCCATTTATGTTTTGTTATTAGATTAAAATGTTTTATCATATTTTTTATGTACATACTTTTATTCTCCATTTGATAAGTTTACTACATATATTTTTAAAAATCAATTGTTTTAATCTTTTTTTCATTTTTCTTTTTTTACTTTTTATTATTTTTTCAATTTTTCTACATATACTTAATTTAAATACATTTAAATTTAAAGGAGGACATATGTGTGGATTCGTAGGTTTTTGTGATTTCACAAAAAAAAATACAAATATTGATAAAAATATCATTATACAAATGAATAACAAATTAATTAATAGAGGTCCTGATGAAGAAGGATATTTCTATAATGATTTTGTAAACTTTGGACATAAACGTTTAATTGTTATAGATCCTAATAATGGTAAACAACCCATGACTTTTAACTATTACTCAAATGAATATACACTTATATATAACGGGCAAATATATAATTGTGATGAATTACGAAAAATTTTATCTGATAATGGATTTTCTTTTGAAGGACATTCAGATACTGAAATACTTTTAAAGTCATATATACACTTTGGAGATGATGTTGTTAATCATTTAAATGGCATTTTTGCTTTTGCTATTTGGAATAATAATAAAAAAGAACTTTTTATTGCTAGAGACCATTTTGGAGTTAAGCCTTTTTTCTATACAATTTTTGATAATACATTTATCTTCTCTTCTGAACTAAAAGGTATTTTTGAATTTCCAAATATTGATAAAACAATAGATACTCAAGGAATTAATGAATTGTTTGGTTTAGGACCTGCTCATACACCTGGTACTACAATATTTAAAAATATATATGAATTAAAACCTGCTAGTTTTGGTGTATATAACGAAAGTGGGTTATACATTCAGAAATATTGGAAATTAGAAAGTAAAGAACATCTTGATAACTTTGAAGATACTTGTTCTAATTTAAAAAATTTGCTTCAAGATTCAATTACCAAACAACTTGTATCTGATGTTCCACTATGTACTTTCTTATCTGGTGGTTTAGATTCTAGTATTATTACAAAATTCGCCTCTGAAAGTTACAAGGTTAACGGTAAACCTCCACTAGATACATTCTCTGTTGATTATATAGATAATGATAAAAACTTTGTTAAAAGCGATTTTCAACCCAATTCAGATAACTACTATATTAATCTTGTAACACATAATCTACATTCTAATCATCATAAGATTGTACTAGATACTCCAGAGCTATTTGAATATTTAGAAGATGCTATGACAGCTCGTGATATGCCAGGTATGGCTGATATAGATTCTTCTTTATTACTTTTTTGCAAAAATGTGAAAAAAGAAATGACTGTAGCATTAAGTGGAGAATGTGCAGATGAAATTTTTGGAGGTTATCCATGGTTTTTTAGGAAAGATGCTTTAGATAGTAATACATTTCCTTGGTCTATTGCTTTAAATGAAAGACAAAATTTATTAAATCCTAATATTTCCACAAAAACAAATTTAAAAGAATATATAGATTTTAGATATATTGAATCTTTAGGTGAAGTGGAGCTTTTAGAAAGTGATTCTATTGAAACTAAAGAAAAAAGAAAAATATCTCATTTAACTATGAATTGGTTTATGCAAACTCTTTTAGATAGATCTGATAGAATGTCTATGTGTAATGGTTTAGAAATTCGTGTTCCTTTTTGTGATTTTAGATTAGCTGAATATGTATGGAATATACCATGGGAATGGAAAGCTTTAAAGGGTCGTGAAAAAGGTCTTTTAAGATATATTTGTCGTGACTTTTTACCTAGTGAAATAATTGATAGAAAAAAATCTCCATACCCTAAAACTCATAACCCAACTTATTTAAAAGCTGTAAAAGATATGTTACAAAAAATTATGGATAATCCAAGTTCTCCTATTCATAATTTATTAAATTCTAAATATATACAAGAAATTATTGATACAAATGGTACTTCTTTTGTTCGTCCTTGGTTTGGTCAGCTTATGACAGGTCCTCAACTTATGGCATATATTATTCAAGTAAATATGTGGCTTGAAAAATATAACCCCAAAATTGAATTATTTTAATATTATAGCTACAAAAAAGAGAAAACAAATTTGTTTTCTCTTTTTTGATTACAGCTCATATATGTCTTAAAAATCAAATTCTGCTTCCTCTCCTTTAAGAAGATATATTCCATATACTTTTTTAAGATTTTTAATGTTTGCAATAAGATACTTAGATAGTTCCATTGAAATTTCTAAGTTTCTTTTTAGCTCTTCTTCTTCAGGATATTTGGCTTTAAAATTTAGTATTAAGAAAAATTTAGAAAAAATGTCTGCATTTTGATAAATTATTTTTTTTCTCAACTTAATGATCTTTTCCATTTCAGTTAAATTTTTTCTTAAAGGTAGTTGTGTAGCATAAAGTTCATTTAATATATTTAATGCCTCTTCACTACTAGTATTTCCTTCTACCACTGTTCTAACTAATTCATCTGATTTCTTGCATAAATTTCTTAATTCCTTTTGATCTGTAATTAGTGTTTTTCTACATTGATTTGTTTTCATTTTGTTTTCCTCCAAAAATTGTTTTTTTCATCTTGTTTCTCTTATATTGTAAACACGAGGTTTATCTAAGACGTATATTAAAATTATACCATACTTTACATAATAATGCAATTTTCACTTCTTCATAAAAAAGAAACAAATATATTTATATTTGTTTCTTTTTATACTATAGTCTTTCTGTGTAGAGATAATCTTCATTTAACTTTTCAATCATTTCAGAAGTAATTATATTAATTTTGTACATTGATTTAATTAATTTCATTGCATTAACTACTTCTTTAAACTCTTTTTCACATTTTTCAAATAGCTTAGTTAAAAGATATACTTCTGGATAAGCTTTTTCTAGTCTAAATTTGATGTCAAATTTTGAAAGAATGTCAGCTTCTTCCATAAGAATTTCTTTTTTAGCTTTTATAATTGCTTTGCACTCTAGCAATTCTTTTCTAAAATTGCATCTCTTTTCATAAATCTTTTCAAGAAATTCTTCTACTTCTTTTTGAGTATAGTTGTTTTTTGTAGCTGATGTTATAAAATCCGCTATCATCTTACATAAATTCTCTAGTTCTTCTTTAATTGTTTCTAGTCTTCCTTTACAGTTTTTATTAAGTTTCCCCATATTGTCATCCTCCAAAAATCCTTTTATTTCTAGCCTTTTTTCTTTTTGCAAACCCGAGGTTTATATATATAATCTGTTTTAATCATATCACTTTTACGCTCTTTTTTCAATCTTTTTGGATTTAAAAAAGAAGTGAAATATTTCCACTTCTTTTAAAGTTTTAATTTGTGTTAGATTTATTTTTAATATATTCTAACTTTTCATTTATTAGATCTAGCTCTTTTTTACAATTAACACATAATATATTAATTGTTTTCTTTTCAAATGCAAATGCTTCTTTTATAAAGTTTCTTATTTTGTGTTTTGTTTCAATACTTTGTCCTTTTGTTAGAAAACTTGATATATTTATATAATCTTGGTTATATGAAATATATAGATTTTCTATTCCTATTAGCATTTTTTTCCGATTTTCTGGAAGTGCTCCATAAACTACACATGATTCTTCTAATTCTTCACACTTATCTACAATAAAGTGTAGGTCATTAATTAGGTTTTCTAATAATACTTTTGCATTCAACATTTTTCTTACCTCCAAATTTTAATTTCTTAAATTGTCCGTTTTCTTCGTTAACACGAGGTTTGCTACATAAATATTTTTTATTATACCATACTTTACATAATTTTACAATATTAAAAATGAGCCATATTATAGCTCATTTTGGGACTTTAGAGTATTACTCATTTTTTGTTTTAAGATTTTTAGTTCTTTAATGTTTAAATATATTCCATTTAAACTTTTTTTACACTTCTTGTACTCTGTCTCTGTGTTCCATCTCTTTAGATAATACTTTAGTTTAAATATTCCAGATTCCTTGCTTCTTATAATATTATCGATTGATTTTAGATCTATTTCTAATAGTCTTGTTTTGTTTTCACAATCTTTGCAAAAGTATTCAAATGTTGCAATATCTTTTTCTAACCGTTCAATCGTATCTGGTACAAGCATATCTTTTGGACATTGTCCAAACCATTTTAACTTTTCGTCAAGAAGTGATTTTATAGCCCCTAGTTCTGCTGAATCTAACATAATTCATACCTCCAAATTTTTATTTCTTTACTGTCTTATTTCTTATTGTTAAACACGAGGTTTACAAAAATAACTATATTTAATTATACCACACTTAACATAATTATTCAACTTCTAGCTCTTTTTCTAAATATGTTGAATATATTACCTTTTTGAATACTTCTTTTTTATATACATCTTTTAATGCTCTTTCGTACAGATCTAACTGTGCTTTATATTTTAATATAAATACTTTTTCTTTTCCATGTTCTATATAGTCTGTTTTATAATCTACTAATATTATATTATCATTTTCGTCAATATAAAATAGGTCTATTATACCTTGTACAATAATGTTTTCTTCTATTTCTTGATTATATATTTCTTTTGCTGGTATTGTTATATAGAATGGTTTTTCTTTATATATTAATTTAGCTTTTTTCATATCTTTCCATAATGAAGAATTAGTAAACTTAAATATTTTTTCTATATTTATACCTTCCGCTTCTACACTACTTATTATATTTTCATTTACCATACTATTAATCATACTTTTTAATAACTCTTTAGTATACTCTATATTAATATCTAATTTTTGCATACATAAATGTAATAGCGTTCCTTTTTGTGCACCAGTTAACTCTTCTTTTGTTTGCTCTTTCATAAAGTCTGGTTTTTTGTATGTTATTTCAATAGTATTTGTTTGTGATTGTTCTTTATTTGTATTTTGATTATCCTTTAATATATTTTGCTCTTTATTCATTAATTCTTTTAATTTAGTTACTGAAGATTTAGTTGGAATAGTTATTGATAATTTATTTGTATATTCATAATTTAACATTTTTTCTATTTTTTCTAATTCTTCTTTATTAATAGTATTTTTATTTAAATCTCTTAAATTAAACTCTTTTTTATTTTCTTTACTTACTAACTTTTTAGCTTTTTTAATAACTTTTTCATTATTATGAATTTGCAGTAGTGTATACTTATCCATATCGAATTTATCATAATAGTATACTAATAACATCCAATCTAAGTATGTAATATATTTTTTAACAAATATTGGGTTTATCTTTCCATCTTCTTTAGAATATATATCTATCTGTTCTTTAAACTTATCAAATGCTTTTTGATAATCTCGCGAAATTCCTGTTACAATTAACTTTTCTTTTGCTCTAGTTAATGCAACATAAAGAATTCTCATTTCCTCTGATAAAGTTTCTATTCTTACTTTATTTTTTATTGCTTTTTTTGTTAATGTATCAAAAGTTATTTGTTTATCATAATCTATATATTTGATCCCTAATCCTAATTCTTGATGTAATATTATATTATCTTTTAAATCTTGAAAGTTAAATCTTTTTGATGTATTTGATAAAAATACTACTGGAAATTCTAATCCTTTACTTTTATGAATGCTCATTATTCTTACAACATCATCATTTTCTCCTATTATTTTAGCAGAGTCCATATCTTGACTTGATATTTTTAGTTTTTCTATGAATTTTATAAAATTATATAATCCTTTAAAACTTGCAGATTCAAAATTTCTTGCTCTTTCAAATAGCATTTTTAAATTAGCTTGTCTTAGTTCTCCATTATTCATTAATCCTACAAAGTTATATAATCCTGTTTGGCTATATAATTTCCATATAAATTCATCTAAAGCATAATATTCTTGTTCTTTTCTCCATACAGCTAATTTAGTTAAAAACTTATCTATCTTTTCTTTTAGTTCTTTATTTACATTTGATTTAGAATTTTCTAAACATGTATAAAAATTAGTATATTTATCTGTTAATCTAATTTCTACTAATTCATCATCTGTAAAATTACCTATATTTGATCTTAAAACAGTTACAAGTGGTATATCTTGCATAGGGTTGTCTATTATTCTTAATAGATTCATAATTAGCTCTATTTCTCTTGATGCTAAATATTCTTGTGATCCATCAGAAAATACTGGTATTCCCATGTCTATTAATTCTTGTTCAAATACTGGTGCTGGCACCTTAGTTGCTCTTAAAAGTATTACTATATCTTTATACATTATATCTCTATATGAATCTTTCTTTCTGTCCCATACTTGATACTTATTATCTATCATTTCTTTTATTCTTGTTGCTACATATTTAGCTTCTACTTCAATTGCTTCTACTTTTTCTTCAGTATTATCTATTTCATCATTTTTATTTTCTTCGTCATCTTCTTCATTTTCTGGTTCTTCTATTATTTCTTCTTCTAAATTTCCTGAAAAATCTATAACATTTATTTCTATCTTTTCATCTTGAGAAATAGGTTCATAGCTTGCTCCTAAATTCAAATACTCTTCTTCAACATAATCAATATCCCCTGCTTCTTTTGACATTATATTTTGGAATATTACATTAGTAAAGTCTAGTACATTTTTCTTACTTCTGAAGTTTTTAAATAATTGAATTTTTAAACCTTCTTCTATATTTCCCTCTTCTTTTTTGTTATATACCTCATATTTATTTAAAAATAGCTCTGGCATTGCTTGTCTAAATTTATATATACTTTGTTTTACATCACCTACCATAAATATATTATTATCTCTTGATACTGATGTAAGTATATATTCTTGTAAAAGATTACTATCTTGGTATTCATCTATTGCTATTTCTTCAAATTTTTCTTTATACCTTTTTGCTATTTCTGTTTTTTCTATTTCTCCTGTTTCTTTGTTTTTCTTTATTAAAAGGCTTAAAGCTAAATGTTCTACATCATTAAAATCTACTACATTTTTTTCTCTTTTTCTTTTTGTGAATTCTTTTTTAAACTCTAAAACAAGTTTTTCTAAATTAATTAGTACATCATACATTTCATATATATCTGTTCTTATTTCTTTAGAGTTTGATATAAATATTGGCATAATTTTCTCTTTATATTTTTCTTTTACTGTAGTTCTTACTGTTTGTGCATACACCTTTAGATCTGATTCTACTTTTGGTCCACGCCAATCTAAAAATAGTTTCGGATCCATTTTAGTGCATGTTATATCCCAATTATCAATAGTATTTTTCACATCTATAAGTCTTTCTATATCGTTTTCTACTATTTTTTGGTATTTATCTAATTCCGGATCAAGTACTAATTCTCTTTCTATTTTTTTTAGTGTTTTTATTATATCTATTAACTGTTCCTCTACATCTTCTAATATATATTTTCCCCATACTGTTTCTGAAAAATCTTCTTCAAATGTATTTTCTAAATCATACATTTTTATTTTATCTTTTAACCATTTTTCTGGAAAAGGATCACTTTGTATGTATCCATATATTTTAAGCACTAAATCTTTTAATGGAGTATCATCACTATATGTTGTATATGTTTTTATTAATTTCTGAAACTCTTCATTTTTTTCTTCATATTTTTTTTCAAATATTTCTTCTATGATTTCTTGTTTTAACAAATCTATTTCTACTTTATCACCTATTCTAAAATTAGGTGCTACTCCATCTAATTCAAAAAAGTTATTACGTACTATTTCTAGACAAAAAGAATCTATTGTACATATACTTGATTTATTTAATAATGTTATTTGTTTTTGTAAATTATCATCATCAGGGTTATCTTCTAATTTTTTATATATTGCCTCTAATACTCTTTCTCTCATTTCTGATGCTGCTGCATTTGTAAATGTTACAACTAATAGTTTATCTATATCTACTCCATCATTTATTATTTTACATATTATTCTTTCTACTAATACTGCTGTTTTACCACTACCAGCTGCTGCTGCAACTAGTATGTTTTGTCCTTTTTCAATTATTGCACTTTGTTGTTCTTTAGTCCATTTTACTCCCATAATTTACTCCTTTTCTTTTATGTATATATTCTATTATATATGTGTATGTTTTTCAATACAAAAAAAGATAAAAACTAAATTACTTTACTTAGTTTTCATCTTATATTTTTACTTTTTATTTCTTATTTAATTTATTAAAATCTTCCACTAGAACCACCATGTGATCTTCCAGAAGATCCAAAACTAGTAGAACTTCCTCCACCTGATGTACTTTTTGGTATTGCTGTTTTAACAACAGATTTCCCTACAAAAATATCTCTACTATTAGTTACTTTAAAGCTATTGTCTACCGTATAATTTTCTGCTCCATGTTGAGGGCTTACACTTTTTAATTGTGCTTTCATTATTCCTGTTATAATTAATGCTAATACAAGTCCACTGCCTAAAGCTATTGCTGCTGCAATTAAAAAATCTAATTTTTCTTCTGGCATATTCCCTACATCATAGGGTTCTCCATTTATATCTTGAATAATAAAGTTTTCTGCATGGTCTGCAAATTTATCAAATGCCATTATATAGTCTCCATTACTTAAAAATGGAATTATGTCATCAGTTATATATTCTTGACCTCTATCAGTAAAAATTTGTATTCCTGAACCAGTAGTTGTTATTGCCCATTCTCTTTCATCCATAGCAAGTAAGAATAGGATACCATCATAGTTTACTCCATATCCATATGCATTATAGTCAAAAAAGTCTTGAGCATATGTATTTACATTTTCTCCATCTAAAGAATCTATTGTTACAATTACAACATCTACTTTATATTTATCACTTAAAGCTTCTAATCTTGTATTTAAACTTCTTCCTTCACTTTCAGTTAAAAGTTTTGCTCCATCTACAAAGTTTTGATCATCTCCTGTTTTTGCAGAAGACTCTAAACCTGTAATATTTGTATTTGTTGTTATACTTTTAGTTACACCTTCTGAATTTGTATTTGCATAAGTTGGAGATACTATTAATACACTTATAAGTATTACTACAAATATTAATTTAAAACATATTTTTTTCATATTATCTCCCCCTATATTAGTCCTAGTAATTTTAAAACTATAAATGCTATACCACTTACTCCAATTCCAATTCCAGCAAACCATCTCCAAAATGCTGCTTTATCCATTGGTAGATTTCCAACAAATTTTCCTGTTTGCCCATTCATTGCAAATATGAATTTTTGGTCTTTCCATGTTGTATTTAATATCCATACTGGATAAAGTGCATATTTTATATCTGCTTTATCAAATGAATAATTTCCATGTTGTAAATTTACTGAAGAATACCCAAATATTGTTCTTTTAAAAGCATCTACTGTACTATTTTTAATTCTAGTATTTACTCTTTCTTGACTATCTTCAGAAGTAACATCATATTTGTCTGCTAAATATCCTGCTAAATATGCTGTTTGAAAATCTATCATTTGTGTTCTGTCAAAAGGTTCTATTGATTCCATCAAATCATCTGATAATTTACTAGATCCATCTGCTGGAATATCTTCAAATGCTAAATTTCCTCCTCTTGAAATTGTATATCTACTTGTTTCTGTATATCTATAGTTACTATCACTCCAGCTTCTTATTTTTGTCCCACTAAACCTTAAATCAGCTGTTACTTCACTATCAAATAACCAATATGGTACGTAAATTCCACGTATTTCATCTATATGATTTTGATCTTTAAATACCTTAGGAAGTAATATTTTTCCTTTTAAGTGATTAAAAAATGATGTTTTAGCTGTTTCTTTATCTAACTTAAATGGTATTACATAATCTGGCTTTAATTGTCCTGATACATTTTCTTTCATTACGACTGGGTTATCGCAATATGGACATAACATTGCAGCTGTATTTTCATCACCTACAATTTCTCCTCCACAAGATTGACAACCATATACACCTAGTTTCTTTTGGTCTTCTTCATTCCAAGTATTACTATTTTTATTCTTCCACTCAATATTATCTTTAGCGTTTTCTAAATCTTTATCAAGTTCTTTTAAATCTTCCATTTCATATTCGGAATCACAATATGGACATTTCATTTTTTGTATATCACTATTAAATCCCATTGCTCCACCACATGCAGGACATTTATATTCTTGTAAGACTTCTTCCATCTATTTCATCTCCAATTTCAGTTATTTTTGTTTCCCACAGTTTGTACAAAATTTTCCATCATTATCTGTTCCACATTCACATTTCCATGTTTCTTTTTTTGCTTTACCACAGTTTGTGCAAAAATTCCCATCATTTTCTGTTCCACATTCACATTTCCAGTTTTGCGCTTTTTGTTTACCACAGTTTTCACAGAATTTTCCATCATTTACATTTCCACATTCACATTTCCATGTATTTAAAGTTGCTTGTGCACTATTTTGCCCATTTTGCCCCTCATTTGCCATATTAAATAACCCTTGTGCATTAAGTCCTCCTGCTTGAGCTGCCATATTCAATCCCATAAATCCCATCATAGCTCCTGCTTCATTTCCTGCTGCTGTTCTCATTGCATCTGCTTGAGCTGTTGTTAATGTTGCTGCAGCCATTCCTGGATTACGCATAACAGCTGTACGTTGTAATTCTTTTATCATGTCTGCATCTTCATCTGAAATTGTCATAGGATTCATTCCTATTGAAACTATTTTAATCCCTCTTAATTCAGACCATTTTTTACTTAATAATTCATTCATTGCATCTGATAATTCTACTGCATGTGCTGGTACTTCACTGTATCTTACTCCTGCTGCTGATATTTTAGCTAGTGCTGGTTGAAGTACTCCTATAAATTCTGTTTTTAATTGTCCCATAATTTCTTCTATTGTATATTCTGATTCTACATTTCCTGTTACGTTTGTATAGAATAGTAACGGATCTACTATTTTTAATGAAAATACACCATTACATCTAATTGCTATATCAACATCTAATCCTATATTTTTATCTACAACTCTAAATGGTACTGGGTTTGGTGTTCCAAATTTATTATCTACTATTTCTTTAGTATTAAAATAGTATACTCTTTGGTCTTTACCAGTATCTCCACCATATGTAAAACGTTTTCCTATAGTTTTAAATGTATCTATTATTGATTTTCCTAAGCTTCCTGCAAATATACTTGGTTCTGTTGAACTATCATATACAAATTCACCTGGTTCTGCACATACTTCTACAACTTTTCCTTGTTCTACAATTATCATACATTGTCCATCTGCTACTACTATTCCACTTCCATTAGATATTATATTATCTGATCCTTTTGTGTTTGATGAACCACTTCCTATTTTCTTTTGTCCTTTTTTTACTAAAACTTCATTATCAATTGATTCACATATAAAGAACTCTTTCCATTGATCTGCTACTACTCCTCCTATAGCGCTCATTCCTGCTTTAATTAATCCCATAATTATTCTCCTTCCAATTTTTACTTATTTATTTTTATTTTTATTTCACACTCTAATTATATTAAATTAATGGCTAAAATACAAGTGATTTTAACTATATATTTTTGTTAGAATATGGATTTTTGTTTTCTTTTTCCATATCTCTTTCATTTCCTAATTTTGTTATATAACCTAAAAATATTGTTGTTAGCACAATCCATAATATCCATATTAAAAGTAGTGCCCAAAATATATATATTGGTATGTGTATTGTAAAGTATAGTATAAGTGCTATCCATGCTGGAATAGACCATTCTAAATTTAATACCAAGTTTATTATAATTGCTAATATTATTCCTAAATCTTTATCTGTTTTTTTCATCTTATCACCTTCTTTAAATAATATTATATATCTTTAATTATTTATTTTCAATAGTAAAAAACAGCAAAAAAACACTAAAACTTAAATATATTTTAAATTTTTAGTGTTTTATTCTTTTTTCTTTTTTTTGTTTTCTTTATATTCTTTACTTTCTTTATTCTTATACTTTTTAAAATGACATAAGTTCAAACATTGATTTTATATTTAAATCATCATCAATTATTTTATTATATATTTTATTTAATGTTTCATTATTTGTTAGTTCTATTAATTCTTTATATTTACTAATTTTCATGTTTAAAATATCTAAATTATATTTTGCTAAATCCCAAAAGTTTCTAATTTCATCAATCTTATGTACCTCATGCATTTTATCGGCTAATTCAGGAGTCAACATATTTTCTCCCCCTAAATTTATAACTATGTCATTTAATATATTTAAATGCTTTATTTGTATATTAATTACTTTTTCAAATAAGTTTCTAATATCTATGTTTTTTCCAAATATTTGTTTTTCATACATAAGTTGGTTTATTATCCTATATTGTCCAAAATTAGATGCTACATATTCATTTACAATTTCTAAATATTTATCATGTTTTGGAAGTTTTGGGACTTTTTCATATTCTGAATTATATATATTATCTAATTCAGATTCTATCTTTTTTAAATTAAACATTTAATCACCTCAAACATATTTTATGTTTGAGGTGATTATTTTGTTAATCATTAAGATTTTATTTTGTTCTTTTTATACATTTATATTTTTTCTATTTATTTGTTTGCTTAAGTCTTATTCCTCTTCCTCATCAAACTGACTATTATATAAGTCTGCATAAAAGTTTCCTTTTTCTAATAATTCTTCATGTGTACCTTGTTCTACAATATCTCCTTTATTCATAACTAGTATAAGGTCTGCATTTTTTATTGTTGATAATCTATGAGCTATTATAAAGCTTGTTCTTCCTTTCATTAGGTTATCCATTGCTGATTGTATTTGTACTTCTGTTCTTGTATCTATTGAACTTGTTGCTTCATCTAATATTAATATTTTAGGGTCTGCTAAAATTACTCTAGCTATTGTAAGTAATTGTTTTTGCCCTGCTGATATATTACTTGATTCTTCATTTATTTCTGAATTATACCCATGTGGAAGTGTTCTTATATAGTGGTCTACATGTGCTGCTTTTGCGGCTTCGATTACTTCTTCTTCTGTACTATTTTCTTTAGCATATCTAATGTTATTTAAAATTGTTCCATTAAATAGCCACGTATCTTGTAATACCATTCCAAATAACTTTCTAAGTTCTTGTCTTTTAAAATCATTTATATTATGTCCATCTACAAGTATTGCACCGTCATTTACATCATAAAATCTCATTAAAAGTTTTACCATTGTTGTTTTACCTGCTCCAGTTGGCCCTACTATAGCTATTTTTTGACCATCTTTAACTTTTGCACTAAAGTTATTTATTATTGTTTTTTCTGGATTATATCCAAATTTAACATTTCTAAATTCAACATTACCATTTAAATTATCTGTTTTAAGTCCATCTTTTCCTGTTTCAATTTCTTCATCTTGTTCTAAGAATTCAAATACTCTTTCTGCTGCTGCCATCATTGATTGAATCATTGCTGATATTTGTGCTATTTGAGTTATTGGCTGAGTAAATTGTCTGTTGTATTGTATAAAACTTTGTATATTACCTACTGTAATTGTTCCTATACCTGCAAAATATCCACCTACTATTGCTACTGCAACATATCCAATATTTCCTACAAATTGCATTACTGGAAACATAAGTCCTGATAGAAATTGTGATTTCCAACCTGTTTTATATAGTTTTTCATTATCTTTATTAAATGTATCTATTGTTCTTTTTTCTGCATTATATGCTTTTATTATGTTTATTCCACCATAAGATTCTTCAACTATACCATTTACACTTGCTAAATGTTCTTGTTGTTTATCAAAATATTTTTGTGATTTACTAACAATAAATTTCATTATTATGCCT
>CAYJKK010000016.1:0-37623 GCA_964370905.1 uncultured Clostridium sp.
TACTAGATTTTTTAATCTTGGTTCTTCTTTCCGTTTTCTTTTTATAATATATATAATTTATACATCTGATTAACTATTATTTTTTAGTTATAGTAACTAATTATTTATTTATATTTAATTATTTAATTATTATTTATTTAATTAATTTTTTTTATTTAATTATTTATTTAATTACTTATTTATTTATAATTAATTATTATTTATTATTTTAATTTATTATTTATTATATATTTAATTAATTATTATTTATTATTTATTATATATTTAATTAATTATTATTTATTATTTAAATTTATTATTTATTTATATTTAATTAATTATTTATTATTTTAATTTATTATTTAATTTATTATTTATTATATATTTAATTAATTATTATTTTAATTTATTATTTATTTATAATTAATTATTTATTTAATTAATTATTATTTATTATTTTAATTTATTATTTATTTATATTTAATTATTTATTTAATTAATTATTTATTTATTATTTTAATTTATTATTTAATTTATTATTTAATTTATTATTTATTATATATTTAATTAATTATTATTTATTATTTTAATTTATTATTTATTTATATTTAATTATATATTTAATTAATTATTTATTTATTATTTTAATTTATTATTTATTATATATTTAATTATTTATTTTTTAATTTAATTATTTATATGCTTATTTAATATATTTTTTACCCAGTATAAATTATTACTGTCTTTTTAAACTTCTTTATTTTTGATTTTAGTGCTCTGCTTTATATTTCACTTTTGTTTGTTTTCAAACTCTATATTAGTATTATGTTACCCATTTCCAAGATGTTTATATACTTTAATTTATCCTTACTTTTCCTTTTATGCCTAGGCTATTTTCAATTATTAACATATGATTTTCTACTAGATTTTTTAATCTTGGTTCTTCTTTCCGTTTTCTTTTTATAATATATATATTTTATACATCTGATTAACTATTATTTTTTAGTTATAGTAACTAATTATTTTATTATTATTTATTAATTAATTATTTATTTATTAATTATTTATTTAATTAATTATTAATTATTTATTTATTATTTAATTTATTATATAATTATTAATTATTTATTTATTATTTAATTTATTATTATTTATTTAATTATTTATTATTTATTATATAATTATTAATTATTTATTTATTATTTAATTAATTATTTATTATTTAATTATTATTTAATTAATTATTATTTATTTTTTATTATTTATTTAATTATTTATTATTTATTTAATTAATTATTTATTTTTATTAATTATTTAATTATTTATTATCTTGTATACTCTTCATTAAAGTTTTCATTTATTTCATTATTAATTAAAATTTTAACTCTATTTACTTCTACTAACTCTGTCAATGATTTAACAATAGAATTCACTAAATTTTCTTTATTATTTAAATCATATTCCAAAAACTTTTCTGTAAAATCTATAACTATTAAATCTCCATCTGCATATATTTTATTTATTTCTACATTTTCTGGAAAAAGACTTTTTAAATTCTCATTTTTAGGATCTTCCATTAGTAATTTTAAAATAGTTTCATATGGTAAATCTATTAAATCTTTAATATCAATTAATCTAGCTTCTGGCTCTAAATTTCCTGTTTCAACATTAAAAAAATATAGTGTGACTATTGTTTGTCTCATTTGTTGGGCTGAGATTTCTTCACTTGGAATAATTTCTGTTTCTTTATTTAAATCTACAATAATACCTTTATTAATCAAATATACACCTATCCCTATTAAAAAAAGTATAATTATTAAAATTGACATAATCTTTTTCATATTCATTATTTTCCTCCTTTTCTTTATTATTTTAATTGTATTTTTTGTTTGTCCTTTTTAGAACTTAATTTGGTTCTCTTGGTACAAAATAACAATTGACAAAAGCCCTTTTTCCGTATACAATTAGGCTAGTTACAAAATTACAAAATAAGGAGAAAAAAATGAAAAATACTTTACGCGTTGGATTAGATGTTGGTTCTACTACTGTAAAAATTGTTGTAATGGACCATGCTAATAACACAATATATCAAGATTATCAAAGACATTTTTCTGATACAAAAAATACAATTTGCAATGTATTAGAAAATTTATTATTAAAATATCCTACAAATACTTTTACAATAGTTTTAACTGGTTCTGGAGCTATGTCAGCATCTAGATTTTTAAATCTTAATTTTATTCAAGAAGTTATCTCTTGTAAAAGAGCTGTAGAAAAATATATACCACAAACAGATGTTGTTATAGAGTTAGGTGGAGAAGACGCTAAAATTATATATTTCGACCAATCTATTGAACAAAGAATGAATGGTACATGTGCTGGTGGAACTGGTGCTTTCCTAGATCAAATGGCATCACTTTTACACACTGATACTGCTGGTTTAAATGAGCTCGCAAAATCTTTTTCAACAATATACCCTATTGCATCTAGATGTGGAGTATTTGCTAAAACTGATATTCAACCTTTAATTAATGAAGGTGCAGCTAAAGAAGATATTGCAGCTTCTATATTTCAAGCAGTTGTTAATCAAACAATTAGTGGACTTGCTTGTGGTAGACCAATTAGAGGAAATATTGCATTTTTAGGTGGTCCTTTAAACTATCTTTCTGAGCTTCGTAAACGCTTTATTGAAACTTTAAATCTTAAGGAAGAAGAAATAATCGTACCTGATGAAGCACATCTTTTAGTAGCTAAAGGAGCTGCTTTAGACTCTATAGATACTGAAGAAATTTCTCCAGATGAATTATCTAAAAAAATTGAAGTTTTAAAAGTCTCACATGATAATACTACTCATCCACTAGAACCGCTATTTAAAGATACTGCTGATTACGAACTTTTTAAAGAACGCCATGATAAAAATAAGGTTAAAAGAAAAGAACTTTCTTCATATAAAGGCGATTGTTTTATAGGAATAGATGCAGGCTCAACAACTACTAAATTAGTTGTTATTGATACAGAAGGTAACCTTTTATACTCTTTATATGGAAGTAATAAAGGAAATCCACTTAATAGTGTAAGAGATATGTTAAAAGACCTATATTCTTGTATATCAAATGATGTTACAATTAGATATAGTGGTGTTACAGGGTATGGTGAAAAATTAATTCAAACTGCTTTACATATTGATTTAAATGAAATTGAAACTATTGCACATTATACAGCAGCAAAAAAATTCGAACCTAATGTTACTAGTATTGTTGACATTGGTGGTCAAGATATGAAATATATCAAAATGAAGAATAATTCTATTGATAATATTCTATTAAATGAAGCTTGTTCTTCAGGATGTGGATCTTTTATAGAAACATTTGCAAAAAGTTTAAATATAGATATTCAATCTTTTGTTAAAGAAGCTATTGCTTCAAAGCGTCCTGTTGATTTAGGTTCTAGATGTACTGTATTTATGAACTCTAAAATAAAACAAGCTCAAAAAGAAGGATATAGTGTAGGAGATATTTCTAGTGGATTATCATACTCAGTTATTAAAAATGCTATACAAAAAGTTATGAAAGTTAGAGACGTTAATACTTTAGGTAATCATATTGTTGTTCAAGGTGGTACCTTCTATAATGACGCTGTACTTCGTGCTTTTGAATTAGTAGTAGGAAAAAGTGTAATTCGCCCTGATATAGCTGGATTAATGGGAGCTTATGGTATGGCTCTACTTTCTAAAGAACAATATGAATCAAATCTAGATATGGAATATACTTCTAAAATATTAAAACTTGATCAATTAGACTCATTAGAAATTAAAATTACACATACACGTTGTAATTTATGTGAAAATCATTGTAAATTAACAGTTAATAAATTTAGTAATGGTCAAATATATATTTCTGGTAATAGATGTGAAAAAGGAGCAGGTAATGTTACTCAATCTAAACAATTACCAAATTTATTCAAGTATAAATATGAAAGAACTTTTGGATATAAGCCTTTAGATGAACAATTTGCAATTCGTGGTACTCTAGGTATTCCTCGTGTACTTAATATGTATGAAGACTTTCCATTTTGGTATACATTCTTCACTTCTTTAGGTTTTCGAGTTGTTATATCTGAAAAAAGTACACGTAAAACATTTGAAAAAGGTATGGAATCAATGCCATCTGAGTCTGTTTGTTATCCAGCTAAACTAGCACATGGTCATATTGAAAGTTTATTAGAAAGTGGCGTTAAAACTATTTTTTACCCTTGTATGCCTTTTACAAGAAAAGAATTTGAAAAGGCAGAAAATAAATATAATTGTCCTATCGTTATTTCATATTCTGAAGTACTAAAAAACAATATTGAAAATTTAAAAAGAGAAGATGTTACTTTCTTAAATCCTTTTTTACCTTTTGATCAAAAGAATTTAGTAAAAAAAGTATTAGATTTAAATGAATTTAAAAAATATAACTTTACAAAAGCTGAATTAGTAGAAGCTGCAAAAAAAGCTGAAGCTGAATACTCAAAATATAAGAAAGATATACAAGATAAAGGAACTGAAACTGTAAGATATATTGAAGAAAATAATCTTAAAGGTATTGTTTTAGCAGGTAGACCATATCATGTAGATCCAGAAATTAATCATGGTATTGATACTTTAATTACTTCTTTAGGATTATGCGTTTTAACAGAAGATAGTATCTCTGATAAAGCAAATGATATGCAAACTTTAAGAGTAGTTAATCAATGGGTTTATCATTCAAGACTATATGGTGCAGCACATTTTGTAGGCTCTCATCCTAATTTAGAACTTATTCAATTAAATTCTTTTGGATGTGGCGTTGATGCTGTTACTACTGATCAAGTAGAAGAAATTTTATCAAGCTTTAACAAGATGTATACCTTAATTAAAATTGATGAAGTTAATAACTTAGGTGCTGTCAGAATACGTATACGCTCTTTGCTTGCAAGTATGCATAAAAGAGAGTTAGAATCAAAACAAGAAGTTGTAGATGCTGATTATTCAAGAAAAAGAAAGGTTTTTACTAAAGAAATGAGAAATGACTACACTATTTTAGTACCTCAAATGGCTCCCGTTCATTTTGAATTACTTGAATCTGCAATTAGATCTTGTGGATACAACATGAAACTTTTAAAAGATTGTACACAAAAAACTGTTGAAACTGGATTAAAATATGTAAATAATGATGCATGTTATCCGTCTATACTAACAACTGGACAAATGATCGAGGCACTTGAATCTGGTGAATATGACCCAAATAAAACAGCTTTAATTATGTCTCAAACAGGTGGAGGTTGTAGAGCTACAAATTATATAGGTTTTATTCGTAAAGCATTAAAAGATGCTGGATTTGATCAAGTACCAGTAATATCTTTTAATATAGTAGGGATGGAAAAAATGCCTGGATTTAAACTTACAATTCCACTAATTGACAAGATGCTTAAAACTCTTGTTTATGGTGATTTACTACAAAAAATGTTAACAAAAAATAGAGTTTATGAAGTAAATAAAGGTGAAACACAAAAACTTTATGATTCTTGGATGATTAAATGTAAAGAAATTTTGACTAATACCTCTAATAAAGCATTTAAACAAAGTATATATGATATAGTTAATGACTTTGAAAAAATTGAATTAGATACAAGTGTCAAAAAACCTAAAGTTGGAATTGTAGGAGAAGTATTAATTAAATATCATCCTTTTGGGAACAATTATGTTGCAGATCTTCTTGAAAAAGAAGGAGCTGAAGTAATTCTTCCAGACTTTTTAGGATTTGCTAAGTTTATATCAACACATAAAATAACATTTAACAAATTATTAAATGTTAATAAAACATCTGCAAAGATAATGAAAGCTGTAATTAAGATTATAGATATACTTGAAAAAGATATGAAAATTGCTCTTTCAAATTCTAAAAAAGATTACTTACCTCCTTGTGATATTTGGCATCTACAAGATAAAGTAAAGGATATTTTATCTATTGGTAATCAAACTGGTGAAGGTTGGTTCTTAACAGCTGAAATGATTGAATATATGGAACATGATATTCCTAACATTGTATGTGTTCAACCATTTGCTTGTTTACCAAATCATGTAGTAGGTAAGGGTGTTATTAAAACTATAAGAGAGAAATTTCCAGATGCAAATATAGCTCCAATAGATTATGACCCTGGTGCTAGTGAAGCAAATCAAGCCAATAGAATTAAATTACTTATGACTGTTGCTAAAGATAATTTAAAGCAGAAACAACAATCTAACGTTAAAGTAAATACTCACGATTTAGACAACTCTGAAAAAATTGAAGAAACAGTTTAATTACAGATAAAATGTAAATAGCATTCTTGTTATTTACATTTTTTTATTGTTGTAATATATATTTTTTTATGATATACATATAAGGAGAGGAAAAATAATATGAATAAAAATTATTATGAAATATTAGAAGTAGATAAAAATGCATCTACAGAAATTATTGAAAAATCATTTAAAATACTTGCTAAAAAATATCATCCTGATTTACAACCACCTGAAAAGAAATCAGAGTATACTGAAAAGTTCAAGCTAATTAATGAAGCTTATCAAGTTTTATCTAATATGGAGAAAAAAGATCTTTATGATCAAACTCTATCTAGAAATAATCCTACATATACTAATACTATTCCAGAAAGCTTAGAAAATAATGTAAAACGAAATATAGAATCAACTCCAAAGCCAATTAGCTATTATATCAAAAATATTATTGCATTTATTGTTTCTATATTAATTATACTATTAATTTTACAAATACCTTTTATAAAAAATATCTTTTCAAATAATATTTTTGTCAATTCTTTTTTTTCAATATTTAAATAAAACCTACTTTCAAAATAGAAAGTAGGTTTTTTCTTAATATATTTTATTATATAATTTTTGTTGTCTTATTAATTTAGATACTTTAGTATTTAATATAATAATTAAAGTTAAATGAATTATTATTAATATAGCTAAACTTATATATTTATTTATTTCAAAACTATGTAAAACATTTGTTAAATATAGATTAATTGCACACATTACAATTATAACTAAATATCTTAATAGTTTATTTTTATTTATTTTTGTTAATACATATTCTGTATCCCATGATAACTTAGGATTTTTTATATCTATTAACACTCCAATTTGGCTAATAAATATATTTATTAAAATTAAGCATATAAATAGTAAGATTATATCTACTATCGGAACAGAAATAAGTATTAATTTAAGAGTTATTAAAAATACTATTAGTATTGGTATATTCGCTATTATCTCAGGTAGTGCACTAATTATAAACTTCTTATGTTCCTTTATAGGAAATATTTTTAAAATTTGTGCTCCAGCCCCATATTTTGAAATAGCTATTATAGATATAGATTGTAATAACGTCATTATCATACTAACAGTTGCAATCAGACCAACATTTTCTGTTGTTATTATATAATTTCTTATATGATTTGCTGTTTCAATGTTATTTTGAACATAGTCTATATGTATAATTATTCCTACTACAATTATCATTATAATAGACATTACTACGCTTATAGTACTATTTATAGATAATATATTATTTAATTTAAATATCTTCATTTCTTGTTTTAATAGCGATTTATTCTGATTATTATATTTAATCTTGTTTTTATAATTTTTGTTGTTTTTTATATTTTCTTTTTTATAAAAAGTAACTTTTAAAATATCTTTCAAATAATTTTTGTTTCCTATTATGAATAATACAGCAAATAAAGTTATTATTATTCCTAATAATTTTATATAATTATTTATCAAATTAATTTCTAATATAATCTCTGTAAACATATTTATGATAACTATTGTTTCACTTAATACTGAAAGTATATTTTCTAAAATAATTTCTGTTGATGTATTGATGCTAAGAAATATTAAAGCAACTAAAATTAAAAATACTACAGATACAGAAAATATTTGAATAAATGACTTGCTTTTAAATACTTTTATAAACTTAATTATTATAAAATTAAACAAACAAACCACTAACGTTATAAATATTGGAAATACTATTAATACTAACAATATATTAAAAACAAATAATATATTATTTTGCACTAATACACCACACGCAATTAAAGGTGTTACAAATAATAATAACTCTATAATATATAATGTACTAACTATTTTAAAGAATCTCATTAAAAGTAGTTGATATGATTTCAAAGGTAAATATGTATAATGTTCCAAGTCTTTTGAAAAATATAATATATCTGGAGTAATGCTTGCTGATTGAATTAAAAGAATAAAAAACATAGCTATTAATAAAATTACTACAAATCCACTTGCACTTGTTTCTAACTCTTCTATCATCATATATGATAATGTATACATTAATACCATTATAATTATTGCAGACCACAAATATACTGACTTTGAATTGATTTTCTTCTTATCTGTATACATTACATTTTCTATTGCTGATTGTACAGATATTTTTGATAAACTCCATATTTTTTTAAACATCTTCTATTATCTCCATAAATATTTTTTCTAATGTTTTATCAGTATTTAATTTGTTTTTTAATTCTTCGATTTTCCCTATAAAAAATATTTTTCCTTTATTTATTATACATACTCTATCACATAAATTTTCAGCAACTTCTAAAATATGTGTTGAGAAAAATACTGTATTTCCTTTTTGAACATATTCTCTCATTATATTTTTCAAGTCATATATTGCTTTAGGATCTAATCCTGTTATTGGTTCATCTAATATCCAATTTTTAGGTTCATGAACTAATACACCTATTAAAACAATTTTTTGTCTCATTCCATGCGAATAGCTTTCTATTTTCTCTAATAAAGCTTCTTCCATATTGAATTTTTTTGACCATTTAATTATTCTATCTCTTCTTATATTCTTATCTATTTCATACATATCTGCAATAAAGTTCAAATATTCTATTCCTTTTAAATTTAAAAACATATTAGGATTATCTAAAACTAATCCGATTTTTTTCTTTGCATCATATGGATTTTTAGAAATATCTATGTCATCGACATAGATATTTCCTTTATCAATTTCAAGTATTCCTGAAATCATTTTAATTATTGTTGTTTTACCAGCTCCATTTGACCCTAAAAATCCTAATATTTCTCCATCTTTTATTTCTATATTAATATTTTCTACTACATTTTGTTTTTTATTATATGATTTAGATATATTTTCTAATTTAATCAATATTTTTCCTCCTATATGTTAAACGATATTTCATATTCCATACCATCTAATAATCTCATATATAGTGTTTTCACTTCTCCATTTTTCATTACTATTTCTGCTATATATAAATCTGAATCCTTTTCTAAATCTACTGATACAATTTCATTATTATCTCCAAAATTACTATCTATAAACTTCTTAAATGTTTCATAATCAGAAAACTTATTATTTCTATATGTTTCATTCATTTGATAGTATACATATCTATAATCATTTGTATTGATAGCTGATACTACTTTTCCTATGTTTAACATTATTTTTTCTTCTTCATCTGTACTATTATATCTATTAATAAAATCTGGTTGATTAATTGTGTAATCATCTAATAATATAGTATAATTTCCTATTGTTGTTTCATTAATTATCCATGTTTTTCCTATTGAATTTATTGCTATATATTGTGTATATTCATCATACTGTACCTTTTTATATTCTACCATTGAAAACATATTTAATTTATTTTCTTCTACATATGTATTAAAATCTGATACAGATGAAAATTTAACATTTCTATATTCTTCATCTAGTATATCATATATATCTCTAGAATTTTCTTTTAATGTTTCTTTAATTTCTAATAAATATATATTTATTATACTTCTATCAGAAAATTCTGTAACAACATATTTATTATCTGAATTTGCATTAATATTCACACTTTCAACTTCAATTCCATTTTCTATATACTCCTCATATTCTTTAGATGTAATCGGTTTTACTGAATAACAATTAGTCTTACTATCTACAATTACTAAAAAGCTTTCTTCAAAATCTTCTTCGGTCTCATCAAACTTAAAAACTCCTGTTACTAGATATATCGAATTATCATTATTCACTTGTGTATACATTTCTTCAACATCATATTCAAAATTTGAAAGATATTCAAAATATTCTTTATTCTTTACAAAATTTTCATCTATATTATTTTCGTTTTTATATGTTTCGTCTAGTTGATTTTTATATTTATTTAAATCTTCATAATCATACATATTAATATGTAGTTTCACTATAACTTGTAATATACTTTGATATACCGTATGATTATCTACTAAATTTAGTCCTTGTAAAATTTCTCTATCTTGATTATCTACAAATATTTCTTCCTCTTTCACATCATTTAATATACCTAATAAAAATAAAATGACCACTATAATTCCTACTATTATTATGCATATAATTTTAACTTTCTTATTCATTAATTCACCTCTATAATTTTATTTTGGTTTAACTATTCCTCTAAAACCTAATTCTCTTCCTGTTTTTGAATTAAAGTCTTCTATACTTTTATATAATCCACTATATCTTCCTTTATATGGATCTATTACTCTAAATATATACCCTTGTTTACTTTCCTGTTCTGTAACAGGTACTACCGCCATTATATGACCTGGGTACCTCCCTATAGCTGTTGCTCCATCTGCAATTGCTTCTAAAACTGTCTCTGTATCTGTAGTAATCTCAGATAATAAATTATAATATGTTGACATGAATTTTGAATTAAACATACTACTTGTATTCGCTCCACCTGAAGCAAAACCACCATTTACAACTCCAGTACCACTTTCGTTACTTGCTTTATTTAGGTCATCAATAACTGATATCGGTGTAATACTTGAATCCTTATTCAAACCTGACACAAGTATTGCTAATGTAGTTGGACCACATCCACCTGAAGATAATGTTCTCCCTATATCTGGTGCTCCAAATTGGCTTATATTTGACGAACCTGCAGGATAACTAGTTTGATCATATGTTGGGAAATTATATTCACCATTTGTTCCTGCTACTACTGTCTCTCCTGTAAAAGCTCCTACAAAAATTGAATTTCCAAATATATCTTTTGCTATATCTAATCTTTTATTCATAGCATATTCTGCATAATCTGCCTGCTCTTTCGTTGTTGTTGGATCACTTGCATGTTTATGTCCTTCGTTATCACCACAAACATGTACATATTCTTCATGTCCATACATATCAAATATATAATATCTTCCGCCATCTCCTGAATTACTATCTCCACCTATATATGAACTTAGACTATCTGGACTACCTGTTGGATTATCCATACCATGTGTATCTCCTAAATATGCGTATTGACTATATAAAGCGTATATATTTGTATCAGGTGTACCATTAAATATACTATTTTCTGTTGAATATAACTGAGCTCTTTCTAATCTTTGCCCATATTGACTAGTTCCTGGTGTAGAACTATTAATTAACCATTCACAATAATCTACTACTGATTCTTCTACTGATGAATATGATTTTCCTTTTTTTCCATTATATGCTGCATATCCAAAATAATTATATGATCCACTTAAATTATCACCCCATCCAGTTTCTAAAGCAGCATGTGCCACTACAATAACTGGATTTATTCCCATTTCTACTGAAACATCATAAAATGTACCTAAAACTTCTTCTCCAAATTTTGAAGCATTATTATCTGCTAAAGTAATCCTCATAAATTCTTCCCTAGACATACTTGTGTCAAATATATCTAATGTTCCTGCTACACTTGTAGTTCCATCATATCTATTTAGATATTCATTTACATCATAATTCGTTACTCCATAATTAGTTCCTGTTGCTTGAAATAGTAAGAATTTTAGTAAATCTAGCATATCTGATGTTGAAGTATTTGTTGCTATTATTTGAAATAGCCATTCTGATGCTGTATCTATATTACCTCTTACTTGAGCATAGTCAGATTTATTGTATATATTTACAAAGTTTGGAGTATCTGCATCTGGATCTATCTTTAATGTCTCTTCTACTGGCAATGCTACATATGTACTTTTTTGTCTTGTTTCTTTTACCTTGAATTTATTTTCAATTACTACATATTTATAGTTAGTTGTACTAGTTATATTTCCATCTGCATCGCTCTCTTCTTCTGTAACATAGCTAATTCCACCAAGCTCTCCATCATATTCTGTATCTGCTAATACAATTTCCTCTCCACTTTCAAATTCAAACTCAGCCAAATAGTCTACAATCCATGTATATGCTTTTGTTAATTTTAAATCGACTGTATTTTTAGTAGTTATTTTTGTTTCTTCAATTTTTGAATCTTCGGTTCCTGAATGAGATTCTTGTCCTTCGTCTCCAAGTATATATTCATCTTCTAATATATCATTTATAGAAGTTTTTATATCTATAACAGTAGTGTCATATGCTACTATTTCTATTTCACTATCTAATACTAAATCTGCTAATTCTAATACAAAGTCTTTATCTTGTCCTATAACTAATAACGCCCATAAAAAGTCAAATGGCATAGTATATTCTTTAGTTACTTCTTTGTAATCAACATCAGTTGTACTCATCTTTGTAACTAAGCTATAGTCTTCACTTTTTTCTCCCCTTATATCTTTTTCTACTATCTTTTCTACTGTTTCAAAAGTAGCAATAACAGCAACACTTTCATTTCCAAGTCCAATACTCCCAATATTGTACATAAACTGTAATGGATCTATCGGCGTACCATTTTGATCTTGTGTTTCAAAGTGTACATGTACACCTGTTGAAGTTCCCGTTGTTCCCATTTGCATTATTACATCACCTTGTTTAACAGTATCTCCAACTTCTACTGTCCTACTACCAGAAACACCATGTGCATATAACGAATATGTTCCATCTGTATGTTTTATTTTTATATATTCACCATATCCTGTAACTGTTCCTCCTGAAGTTTGAACTTTTGAAGTAACAACTTCTCCATCTGATATTGCATAAATATTATCCCCATCAACTCCAGTTGTAATAGGTGCTATATCAATTCCTGTATGATCTTTTCCTCCTGATACATAATTTCCATTATCATCATATATTTCATCTCTATATCCAAATTTAGATGTAATTGTTTCACCTTCTGTTGGCCATATATATGTATAATCATCTCCTCCTACATCTACATCACGAAATCTTTGTTGATATACATTTTTAGCTATACTATCTAATACATTATATACTTCTGCATCTAAAAAACCTGTTGTTACTTCAGTATTTACATAGTTTTCAGTTGTCCATATTAAAATTTCTTCTACTTGAGTAGAATGTTCTACTTCCACTATGTGATATGCTCTTTGATGTGATAATGATGCATATCCTTCTTCTTGAGTCTCAATATATATTATATCTCCTACTTTATATAAATCTGAATTACCAATTACTTTTACCGAACCTGAATAATATGTTCTATCATCACTTGCAAAATAACTAATATCTGCTGTATCTGAAATTATATGTGCCTCTTCTCCATTTACAACTCTAGTCTTTCCATCAATTACAGCTGGTCTCTCGAGTGTAAAATGTGTCATTGCTTGCTCTTTAGCTTTTTCTTTCTCATTTTCATCTTCTGTTGTGTTATATATATTTATATTCTCATAAAAAGTTGCTGGATCCATATATTCTAAATTATATGTATCACCATTAGAGTCCGCTCTTTTTAATTCAACTATACCTACCGTCTCAGTTGTATCTACTGCATTAAACTTTGTCCAATCAATTTCACTTCCTGGTTCTTCTCTAGTATCAATATTTTGTGTTACTGTTTCAGCATTTACTAATTTAGCTAATTCTTCTGGGCCACTCAAATACAATTCTATATTACTTCCATTACTAACCATTTCATCCCATAACTCTTGAATTGTTTGTCCTCTGTGTAATGTTCCGTCTTCATTTACAGTAAATGACTGATTATGTTGTTTTACATTATTAGGCACATTACCTTCATCATTTGGGTCAAAAAGGCCTTCATCCAAAGTTGTAATATATGTTATAGCCGTTAGTAATAAAATAGTAATTAATATTACACCAATAATTATTATAGTTTTTAATTTAAATAATTTAAAAACTCCTTTTAGTATTTTTTTAGCCATTTCTGTAAATTCTTCAAAAAAACCCTTTTCTTGATTATCCATCTTTACTCCTATTCATTACTGTATTAAAATCTAATATATTCATAATTATTATATAAGTTTTTATTTTCTAATCTTTCATATATTTCATGCTCTAATATTATTTTTTCAAATACAATACTTTTAATACTTTTTGATTCTTGATATTTACTAAAATATTGTATCTTTATTTCTTTATTAATATTGGGATCTATCATTAATTCTGCCTGCGATAATACAGCTTGATTTGCATTATATTTTACTTGATTATTGTCTACAATATACATTGTATCAGTAAGCTCTAAACTATCTAATAATACTATATTGCTAGTATTATTCTTAATATTAAATGTATATTCAACATAATCCATATACGTATCTATCTCTTTAACTTCTATATTTAAAGTTTCTGTCTCTATTTTAGCTGAAGAATTTACTCTTCCTATAAATCCATTTATATTTATTTTATTTTCGTTATTTATACTTACATATTCATAAATAGCATTGTCCTTAACGTAATTTCCAGTAATTAACGGATCTTCATATATCTCAACTCTATATACTGTACTTGTCCATTCTAAAACATTAACTTTAACACCATTTTTACTATATATTTTTTCAAAATATTTTTCATTAAAATCTTGTATAGTAGGATACATTACTTCTTTTGATTCTTCTGAAAGTATTTTATATGCTTCTTCCACATTATTTTCATTTATGCTATTAAAAAACATGTCTATTACTGTTAATTTGTCTACACTAGTCCCTGACTGCTCTATTTCTTCGTTTGGTGTTATTATACCATAATTTGGCTCATTTGTGCTAGTATTATTTGAAGTATTGCCATTATTTATATATGATTCTTGTTCTTCTTTTGCTAAATAGTTAAAAAATTGAATAACTAGTAATATAATTGCTATTATTATTATTACTGACCATATTTTAAATCTATTCCTATTATACATTCCTAATATATCTTGCCACATATTTCCTCCTATGTTTTAAATATAGGGCTATGTAATATCAATATATTTACATATATTTTTATCCCATAACCCTTTTGTTTCTTTAAATTAAGCCTTCATTGTAAGCTTTTGATATTTTATCTACTGTTTTCTTAGCTATTTCATTATGTTTTGAACCTACGCCATCTTTTCCTTTATATTTTTCACTTAATTTATTAAGCGCATTGTCATATTTTTTCTGATCTTGGTGTACATTTCCATATGTTGTTGCTAATTTATGAATTGCTACTGCTCCTGCAGCATCTTTTACTATTTTAGCTTCTTTCATATCTTCTAATTTTTTGATATCTCTAGCATTAGTAAATCCATTTTGATAATATGTTTTTAAAGATTCATTATTCATCATTTCTTTTACTTTTGCTTTACCAAATTTATCTTCTAATTTATACATTGCTTCTGTATTATCTGTCCAGTCTTTGTATTCTTGTTCTTTTTTATTAGCCTTATAGTTAGTACCTTCAGCTGCTCTTCTATACTCATCAACAGCCCTTTGAAGTGCTTTATTATTTTTTTGTCCTAATGCTCTTCCTGTTAGATTTGCTCCAACTGCTCCACCTGCAATTGCTGCTCCTCCCGCATATGTTTTTACGTTTCCTACATCACCTGATGTTATTGCAGCTGCTAATCCAAAACTTCCTGCTATTCCTCCTGCCACTGCTGCTCCATAACCTTTTATTGCTACTTTTGGTGCATTTGATAGTCCTTTAATAACTCCTTTTCCCACAGATCCTCCTACTGATTTTCCAAAAGCCGCAATACCTCTTAAATTTGCTCTTCTCTCCTCACTAGGTGTGTGTATTATCGATGGCTGTTCCTCTTGATTTTCTTGATCTAATTTTACATCTTTATCTTCATTATTATTTACAACATTTCCTGCTGTTCTTATTGTATTTGTATCTTGTATATTTATATCTTCATTATTCACTTCTTCTTGCACATTTAAACCATCTGGATCAAAATCATACATTCCATAATCAAAATTATCATATTCATCAGTGGAATTTTGATTGTCACCATCCATATATGAACCATATCCATTATCAAAATCTGAATATCCATTATTATGATCATCTAACTGATGAGTGTTTTGATTTCCAGTATTAATATTATCTTTTTCATCTTTATCTGCATCTTGAAGTCCTAAATTATTTCCATTTAGCAACGCATCTGTTGGATCATCTGAACTATATCTTATACCTCCAGAATCATTTCCTCCAGAATCATTTCCTCCTTGCGAAGAATTTTTCCCTTTTTTGCCATTTCCCATTCCTATAGCTTTATTAACAGCTCCCATCATTAACGCTGCTCCTGTTGCTGCTCCTGCAAATGAACCTGCTGTTTCTGATTTAGAGAATCCAAATAATGAACGTAGAAATTTTTCAGCTGGTATTAAGAATCCTAATGCAACTAGCATATATAGCATATTTGAACTTGATAATTCTAATGCTGATGAAACTAGTATTGTATATAACAATAAATGAAATGGTTGCATTATTAAGTTAAATAAATATTCTCTTAACCATTTATTAAATCCTTGTGCTTGTCCATCTGCTATTGTATCTATTGGGTATGTCATAGCTACAAGTGGTGCAATTATTGTTAGAAATGCTAAATATAATACCCTTTTTAAATATATATATGAGAATATTAGTGTATATGTTACCAATACTATAAATCCTATTGTATACATTAATTGTGACGCTGAATTTACAGACATCTGCGAAGCCATTCTATATTGTCCCATAAGATTAGTTATCCATATAAAATCATTATCTCCACCTTGTCCATCTATATCTGTTATATAATTTTCTTTCCCTATTTCTGTCATCGCATTTGTTATAGCTTCACTTTTAGCTGCATCTTCATCTATATTCTTAATTATTAAGTTATATGGTGTTTCAACAGAATCTTGGATTGGATCTGTTATTAATCTTGTAAACTCTTCAACTATTGTTACAGAAAATACCATTAAATAATGTATAAATACTAATAAACACATTCCTATGAACCAACTAGTTAGCATTTGTTTATATTTAGATTTTTCTGCAGCTACTGATGTTAACATCATTCTTATTCCAATATATAATAAAATTGTTAACATTAAAATTATTGCTAAATTTCTAAGTGCTACATACCACTGACTTATTATTGGTTGTAACTCTAATGCAACATTTACTTTTGATGTTTTAATGTGTGTATCTGAGTTATGTATTGAACCATCATCTTCTATATAAAACCAATACTCAATTGAAAGTTGAGACTCAATATCCGGATTACTTTCCAAAAATGTAATACTATATGGCTGATACTCTCCGGTTCCTGTTTTTTTCACATAATAATATTGCCAATCTGATGCAACTACTGATGAATTTGCTTTTTGAAAACCACTTGAAGAATCTTGTATATAAAAATCTTTAATTTCTATGGTTTCAACTGCACCATTATCTCTTGTTCTTGTCGCTTCCATAGTTTTTAGATCTATACTGTCAAATGTTGTTATATCATAATAACCTCCCGATCCGTCCGCTCTTTCTATATAAGTTGGTTTAATTAGTGCTTCTGTAGGATATTGCTCTACCTTATCAGTATCATTTGTATAATTGTATGATTTATAAAATGTATATTCACTATTTGTAGCTGACGCATTTAATAACCATTGACTTATTGAAACTACTTGTCCTTCAGGAATTATCCCCCATGCAAATGTAGCATTTCCATCACCAGACTCTGGATTAAAAAAGTTAATATTAAATAATCCTATTTGATTTTTGAATATTTCCTCTGGCGATAAAGAATATAATGGTAATACCAAATCATTTGGTACATTATCAATTTCATATACCATTGTTGGTGATTCTGTTATTGTTCCATCACCTAATAAATCTATTGGTATTGCTACTGCTACTCCTACTACTAATGTTCCTACTACTACTTTTATCGCTGTTAATAATATAGCAAACGTTCCTCCAGTTGCAAAAAATAATATTACACCTACAATAAGTACTATACCAACCAATATCGCCCAAAACCATGAATCTGTGACTGATATATTTATTGTGGTCTCTGATTGATCCATAACAGATGCGTGCAATATTGACATACCAGCATCACCCAAAAATAGAACAAACATATTTATTGGCTCAAACAATATCCCTGCTGCACCAGATGCTTCTACTGTTGGCACAAACATTACTTGAAAACAAATAACTACTAGAAGTGCAATAACAAGCTTCTGCCATATATTTGTATTTTTAAAAAATTTCATTTATAATCCTCCGATTTCTACCCTTTATTTTTTTCTGCTAATTTGTTTAAATTTGTTTCCACAAATTCGAATTCTTTTGTTGTTGGAACAATTTGTAAAATTGCTGTATCGGATCCTACTTTTAACAAACCTTCCCCTTTTAAACAAGTAATTAAGAATCCTGCTTCTCCATCACTTAACTTAAATACTTCTTTTAAGTATTCAATTTCAGATTTATCTTGTGCTAAAAATAGTTTTGTATCTGATGAAGTTAAAACTGCTTGTGCTTCTGGTTTTTCATAAAAATCTTGAAATCTTTGAGAAATTATAGCAAGCGAAACATTCCTTTTTCTTGCACGTCTTGCCATAGTATTTAAAAAGTCTACCGCCTCTGGATATGGTAATAACATCCATGCTTCATCTACTAAAACCCTTTTTTGTCTAGCTTTTTTTCTATCTTCACTATTTTTCTTAACGTATTTTTCCCATATCCATGATAATAGAATTTGTTGTGCAAGAGGTCTTGCAAATCTTTCTTCTAATTGTGATATGTCTAAATTTATAAATGGTGCACCATCTAATAATTCAAAAGTTGATTGTCCATCAAAATATGCCATTTGTCCATTAAACTCTCTTATGTACTGTTTCATTACTTTTAATAAATAACTAAAATGGAATTGATAATCTTTATTACTATTATCTTTTGCTTTTTCTTGTAAATTTCTATACCAACTTCCAATTGTAGGCATATCTTTTTTGTCATTATATAGTTTTTCACCTGTTACTATTTCATTTTTTGCTCTGTATAAACTTGCTACATTATTTGTTATACCTAATCTTTTATATTCGTCTGCAACAATCTCTGCTATAACTTGCTTTGTAAGCTCATTTACTTCATCACTTCTTGTACTCCCTTTTGCCATTGTAAGTAATGCTTGTGTTACGTCTTCTACTTTATTTTCTACATTTAGCACAACTCTTTCTCTTCCTGTAATTGCATCTTTTATCGTTTCTGGCTCAATATCAAATAAATTTATAACTGTTGATGAGTTTGGACTTAATATTACATTTATTCCACCTAAACTTTCAGCAACAATTCTATATTCTCCCTCAGCATCTAATGCTAAACTTTCCATTCCCATTAAAACTGATGATCTTGAAATTAAAGTTTTCATTGTTACAGATTTACCAGCTCCTGATTTGGCAAATATAACCATATTGTAGTTTGTTAATGATGAATGAAAATTATCAAATAATATTGGTGTACCTGTTTGTTTATTAAATCCAAGTGGTACTCCTGTTGAATGTCCTACTTCTGAACTAGTAAATGGAAAAACTGTTCCCATTGATCTACTATCAAATGAATGTATTTTTTTAATTTTATCTTCCATAAGTGGTAGATTTGACTTAAATGCTTTTTCTTGTATTGCCCAAGCACTTTTCATTCCAACTAAGTTTTTTGACATTTCTGTTGCTAATAATTTTGTATATCTATCTAAATCTTCTAGGTTATATGTAAATAATGTTGATACTATTGAAGCTTCATACATTTTATTAAACCCTGCTGCTATTTCATCTCTTAATTGCTCTGCTTCCATTCTTTTTTGTGATAACGTACTTTGTCTATTTATATTACCTCTATCTGCTGCTACTATTCTTTCAATCTCTAATTCATTTATTACTTTATTTAATTCATTTTGTGATCTAGACTCTGCAACCGGACTTATATATATTGATGTATTTATATCTCCAAAGAAATATAAATCTCTAAATAAGTCTGGAAAACTACACATACGAGGTAATGTTGATACGAAAAAACTTCTAGCGTATCTTTTAACATTAGAAATTATTTCTAAATGATCTATTTTTGAAGCATCTATTCCTGATGGTGCTATTAAATCTTTTATAGTTTGTGCTCTTAAAAATTGTGAGTCTTCATTATTTGCTTGATACTGACTTTCTTGTTGTTTTTTTAGCTTTTTCATCTACATTTCCTCCTTCTTGAGCTTTTGTTTTTTTTCTAACTTTTTCTTCTTTAATCTCTTTTATTGCTGCATCTGCTAGTTCATCACCTATTACATCTGCATTTTCATTTATTATCATTTCAGCCATGTTGTCTATCCAAGTATCCATATTTCTTTCTCTATCTTTTATTTCTTCTACTACTCTTGGTTTAGCTTTTGCTATCATTTGATTTGCTCTTTCAGCTGCTTTTTCTAATATTTGTTCATCTAATAAATCCATTTTTCTTTCTAACACATTTGGAGCTGTTGAGTATAGTTCATCATACCCTGCTCTCATTGCTTTTTCTATACTAAATATTTCTGATTCATCTCTATTATATGATACATATAACAATTCAACTAATTCTTCTGAATTTAATATTTTTCCACTTACACCACATGAACCTAATGTTCTAGCTATTGATTGTGATTTAGTATATAGTTCTGAGAAAGCTATATTTCTAACTTCTTCTTTACTATATTTTTCATCATCTGCCGATAAATATGGAATAATTACATAATACTTTTTGTTTAATACATTTTTATTTAAACTCATCCTCTCAGTGTTAACAATTATATCTTGTCCATATTCTGCTAAATTTTTTACTTTTGTTAATTCCATTAATTTTCTATTTATTTGATCTCTAGTTGCATTATCATTTTGAAGTAATCTTTCATATTCAAATTGTGTCTTATTATATCTATCTTTTATTTCTTCTACTCTTTTTTTATACCCTGATATACTATTACCTAAGTTAACAGTTCTTGTTTGAATATATATTTGTATTGGATGTTTTAATGTATTTAAAAATTGTTGAAATCCTTCTTCGACTGACACTTTTTCCATTTTTGACATTAAATCATAATTTATTCCTTGACATTCTACAACCATTAAAAATCTTTTATGTTTCTTTTGAATAATCATATTATCTTCTATTTTTTCAAATTCCATAAAATTCATAATAGACTCTATATTATATGATGTTTTAGCTGAAGCGTCTGCTGTTCCCTTTTTATCTGTTGATTTACTCTTTATATTACTTGGCTTACTTGTAACAGTTCTATTTTTATTCCAAATTACAAATCCTACTATTGCAAGTATTACTAAAACAGCTACTAATATGTATATAACTGTATAAATACTTTGGTTTATCACATCACTACTCATCTTTTGTTTCCTCCTCTTTTCTTATAACTTCTCTTTCGTATACGTATATTTTATTTTTTTGTCTTTTAAAAGCTATTACTCTTTTTATAACATCATCTATCTCTTCATTTCCCGTTTTCCTTGTTATATCAAATGCATTAGTATTGGGCATTTTAAATGTCCCTATTATAAATCCTATTAATGCACAAATTACTGTTAATACAATTCCTACTACTGTTAATCCTAATAATGAAAATATGTAATAAAATACTAGTCCTACTGCACCAAATGCTGTTGTCCATATTAGTCCTTTTGCTGAAAAAACAAATAGTATTCTACCTTCTCCTTTAACATTTCTTGGTAAATTATATGTACCCATATATGACCTCCATAAAAATCTATATTTTCTCCATATTATTATACCAAAAAACTCCCGAATTGTAACTATTTTTTAAGATTTTTTTCAAAATTAATATATTTGTAATATTTCTGTAATCTAATTGTAATGTTTATTTTAATACACAAAAAAAGAAACCCTTTTGGAGTTTCCTTTGTATCTTAATTATACAGT
Organism: uncultured Clostridium sp.; assembly: GCA_964370905.1. GTDB lineage: Bacteria > Bacillota > Clostridia > TANB77 > CAG-508 > CAG-269. Next base: position 22,149 of record CAYJKK010000016.1, read on the forward strand.
TATTCCTGATGCAAAGTTTATTACTAATTGAGCTATACTACTTCCTGCAAATATTAATACTGCACCTACTAAATATGGTATAAAAGTTTTTTTGTATTCTGCTTTTTCTTCAGTACTTCCTATCATATATTTAATACCTAATACCATTAATACTACTATTGATAAAACAACACCTATAGTTGATATAGTTGATACTATAGAACCTGAAATATTCTCTAAAGCTGAATTATCCGTACCTGATGGTGGTTTTATAAAATTATCTACACTAGGTGTATTATTTGCAAATACTGATGTAGATATACTAACAACCATTAACATGATCATAAGAATAGTAACTATTTTCATAACTTTTGACATATTTATTCCTCCTTTTTTTATTTTATTTATATAAAACTCTTCTGAATTTTAATAACTACATATAACCTTATTATACCATTTCTAAATTTGATTTGCAATACCCAATATTATATTTAATATTGCTGATATCCCAAATACTAAAACTGCTCCAATTATATATGGTATAAAAGCTTTTTTGTATTCTGCTTTTTCCTCTAAACTTCCCATCATAAACTTTATTCCCATTACCATTAATACTACTACTGATACTACTATACCAATTGTTGATATTACTGATGTTATTTGTTGTGACATAGTTGATAATTCTGTTGAAGTTTGAGAATCACCACCATATTGATTTAAGTCACCTAAACCAAACGGATCTGCAAATGATTGTGTAGCTAATAATAAGATACTAACAATACAAATTATAATTATTTTAATTACTTTTCTATTCATTGTATATCACCTACCTTATATTGAAGCCAGAATATTTACAACTAATTGCCATATTCCAAATCCACCAAATATTACTATACAAGATATAAAATAAATCATTAACGATCCTTTTACCTCTGCTTTTTCTTCTACTGATGAAATCATATATTTAATACCTAAAACCATACCAACTACTATTGCTAATACTATTGATACATTTAGTAACACTGTATATAGTGTATTTGATATTTTTTGTGCTTGTGATTCATCTACAACATCAGAGCTTTCACCATCTTTTATGAAATCATCTCCACCTTGAAATATATCATCAATTATTGATGCTGTTTTTTGCTCTGAAACAATTGCTATTGAATTTGTGCTTTTATCAATCACATCTATTGTTATATAATTTAAACTAAATATTGTCAATAGAATTATTGATATACTTATAATTATTTTACTAATATTTTTAATCATCATTATCGCCTCCTATCAGCCTCTATATTAATTATATATTAGTTTTATTTTTTTTTCAATCTTTTTTCTCATAAAAAAAGCAAATACTTACTTGTATTTGCTTTTGGCGGAGAAAGAGGGGTTCGAACCCTCGCGCCGATTACTCGACCTAACAGTTTAGCAAACTGTCCCCTTCACCACTTGGGTATTTCTCCAATTATGATTAAAAGCTAGATATACATCTAACTTTTAAAATTGGCGCAGAGGGTGGGATTCGAACCCACGGTAGGCTATTAACCTACGCCAATTTTCAAGACTGGTGCCATAAACCAACTCGACCACCTCTGCAAATAGTGTCATCTTGCGACAACATCTATATTAGCATTTCTACTAATTTTTGTCAATACTATTTCAAAAATTATTCTATAATCTTGTGAATTAATGTATCTGTTACTGCTTTTTCTACTGCTTGCTGCTCTTCATCTGATAAAGCAACTTGTGATTTTCCTTCTTTTATCTCTTTTGCATATATGTTAGACATCTCTCTTGAATAAATTCCATTTAATAATATTCCGTTATTATTTTCATCTAATAAAGCTAATGCAAAGCTCAAATCACTTCCTGTATCTTTAAAAGCACTATATCTAATCATTCCTATCTTTTTAACTGATTTAGCAATTTCTTTTTCCATTGTTTTTAGATTTGTCATAATTTCTAAATTTTGTTTTTCTACTCTATCTACAATATGCATAAAATTTTCTAAATCTTCTTTTATATTTTCATTGTGTCCTAACTTATTTAAAAACTTTCTGTATTTCTTATTTATTGAAAACAACTTGCATATTAAGATTATTATAATTATTAAAAACAATATTAATAATATAGCTGTTATCAATAAAAACTGGTCTGTCTTAAGTATCTCTAATATTTTATCCATTAAATTCCCACTTTCTTATTTAATTAACTCTAGTAGTCTTTCTAAATCATCATTTGATGTATATTCAATTATAATTTTTCCTCTTCTTTTTCCTGCATCTAATTTAACTTTAGATCCAAAAAAAGTTTGAAAATTATCTTCTATATGTTTATATAAAGCATGATTTCTTGCTCTTTCTTCTGGAGTTTCCTTCACTTTGGCTTTTTGTTCCATCTGTCTTACTGTTTCTCCTCTTTCTAACAAGTTCTTAGCTGCGTCAAATTGCTTGTCTGGATCTGTTATAGCCAAAAGAGCTTTACAATGTCCTTCCGTTATTTTTCCTTCTTTTACTAATTCTATTACTCTAGGATCTAGGTTTAGTATTCTAATACAATTTGCTATAGTACTTCTTCCTTTTCCTAATTTTTTTGCAATTAATTCTTGTGATAATCCATAATTATCGATTAATGTTTTAATTCCTAATGCTTTTTCATATGGATTCAAATCTTCCCTTTGCATATTTTCTATCAAAGATATTTCTGAATTAATTCTTTCATCATCTTCTCTAATTATTGCTGTAATTTCTTTTAAACCAGCTAATTTTGTAGCTCTCCATCGTCTTTCTCCAGCAATAATGCTATAGTAATCTCCTTTTTTAGTAACAACTATAGGTTGAATTAAACCATATTCTTTAATTGATTCTGCAAGTTCTTCTAATGACTCTTGCTCAAATCTTTTTCTTGGTTGGTTTCTATTTGGTTCAACTTCATCAACTTTTAAAATTTTTACAATATCATTATCTTTTACTTCTTCCTCTACTGGTGCACTGCTAAATAAAGCATCTAAACCTTTTCCTAAACCTGACATTTTTGCCATTTGTATACCCCCTTATTATCTCATATGTTTTGCTTTTTTCTCTTCTTCATTAATTGTTAAAAATTCTTTTGCAAATTTTATATAACTTTTTGCCCCTTTTGATTTTGGATCATATTCTGTTATTGGTAATCCATAACTTGGAGCTTCACTAACTCTTACATTTCTTGGTATTACCGTTTTATACATCTTATTATCAAAATATCTTTTTACTTCTTTTACAACTTGATTAGATAAGTTTGTTCTAATATCATACATAGTTAGTAATGCACCTTCTATTTTAATTTCCTTATTTAGGTGTTTTTTTACTAAATTAATTGTATTTATTAATTGTCCTAATCCTTCTAATGCAAAATATTCACACTGAACTGGTATTAATACACTATCTGATGTTGTAAAAGCATTTAATGTAATTAAACCTAATGATGGCGGGCAATCAATCAAAATATAGTCATAATGATCTTTAACATGACTTAGCTTTTCTTTTAATCGTTGTTCTCTCGACATCATTGAAACTAATTCAACTTCTGCCCCAGCTAAATTAATATTACAAGGACACACTTCTAGATTTTTAATTACTGTTGGTTGAACAGTACTATCTACTGATGCTTCATTTACTAGTAAATCATATGTAGATAAGTCTACTTCTTTATCCACACCAAGCCCACTAGATGCATTACCTTGTGGATCTGCATCAATTAAAAGTACTTTTTTACCTTTTCTTGCTAATATTGTACTTAAATTTACTGCTGTTGTAGTTTTTCCTACTCCACCTTTCTGATTTGCGACCGATATAATTTTACCCACTTTAAAACGCCTCCATTTTAGTTTAATTTTACTCATAAGTATTTTTACTACTTCATTACTATCATATCTAAATATAACAAAAAAGTCAATAAATTTTAAGTAAATTTATCGACTTTTTTATTAGTATTTTTTGCTTTGTTTTTTTCTAAATTTTTATATAGATTTTTCTTTATTTTAAGGGCTCTTTTGAAGGTATTCCGGCTTTTCTTGGATATATTTTATGTGTGAATTTTTCTTTTTTGATTAACATAATATTTCTTTCAATATCACTATTTGGAAGTCTAAAATATTTTTTATCTTCTATTTTACCACCTAACTTAATTATAGCTGTATTTGCTTCAATTACTTCGCTTTCTACATCTGATCCTTTCATACTAATATCATACCCACCAATTTTAACAAATGGTAATAAGTATTCTGATAATGTTGCTAGATTTGCAACTGCTCTTGATGTTGCAATATCAAATTTTTCTCTATATTCTATATTATTTGCGTAATCTTCTGCTCTTCCATGAATAGTTTTTATTTTTTCTAATTTTAATTCTTCTATTACTTCGTCTAAAAATATTATCCTTTTATTTAATGAGTCTAATAATGTTACTTCTATATCGTCTCTTAATATTTTTAGTGGAATTCCAGGAAATCCCGCACCTGTTCCTACATCTATAATTGTAGCCTTTTCTTTTATATATGTATTTATCATTATTGAATCTATAAAATGTTTTAATATTATTTCTTTAGGTTCTATAATCGCTGTTAAATTAATTTTTTTGTTCCACTCAATTAATAAATTCATATATTTATAAAATTTTTCTATTTTACCTTCTTCTAATTCTATATTTATCTCTTTCAAATATTTATTTATTTCTTCTTTAAATTCTATATATTCCATAATACTCCTTATTTTATATTATTTTGTTGTAAATATACTAATAATACTGATATGTCTGCTGGCGAAACCCCTGATATTCTAGAAGCTTGTCCTACTGATATTGGTTTTGTTTTTTCTAACTTTTGTCTACCTTCTAAGCTAATTCCATTAATTAATTCATAATTTATATTATCTGGTAATTTTTTTTCTTCTAATTTTTTAAATTTTTCAACTTGTGCTTCTTGTAGTTTTATATATCCTTCATATTTTAGTTGTATTTCTACTTGTTCTTTTTCTTTTTCATCTAATACTGGTCTTTCTAAATCTATTTTATCGAAATCATCATATTTTATTTCAGTTCTTTTAATTAATTCTGCTAACTTAACACCTGTTGTAATTTCTGCTGTTCCACATCTTTTTAATATTTCATTAACCTCTGTAGTAGGCTTAATAACTAGGTTTTTAAGCCTTTTTATTTCGTTTTCAATATTTAGTTTTTTTCTTGTAAACGTCTTATATCTCTCTTCAGATATTAACCCAACTTTGTATCCTATATCTGTTAATCTTAGATCTGCATTATCTTGTCTTAATAATAGTCTATATTCTGCTCTTGATGTCATCATTCTATATGGTTCATTTGTTCCTTTTGTTACAATATCATCAATTAATACGCCAATATATGCTTCTGTTCTATCTAATACAATCGGTTTTTCTGATTTTATTTTTTTTACTGCATTAATTCCTGCAAGTAATCCTTGGCATGCTGCTTCTTCATATCCTGAAGTCCCATTAATTTGTCCTGCCATAAATAAGCCTTCAATCCCTTTGTACTCTAAGCTTGGATATAAATTTGACGGATCTATACAATCATATTCTATCGCATATGCTGGTCTCATAAACTCTGCATTTTCTAATCCTGGCATCGATCTATATACAGCAATTTGAACATCTTCTGGTAGTGAAGAACTCATTCCTTGAATATATAGTTCCTCAGTATCTAATCCTACTGGTTCTACAAAAGCTTGATGTCTTGGTTTATCTTTAAATCTTATCACTTTATCTTCTATAGACGGACAATATCTAGGTCCTGTGCCTTCTATTTCTCCACCATATAGTGGTGATCTATGTATATTGTCCATTATAATTTTATGTGTTTTTTCATTAGTATATGTTAAGTAACAATCAACTTGTTCAAACTCTTTAAATTTGTTCTCAAAAGAAAAACATTCCTTTGTTTCATCACCTGATTGTAATTCCATTTTAGAAAAGTCAACACTCCTTTTGTTTACTCTCGCAGGTGTTCCAGTTTTAAATCTAATTAACTTAATTCCATTTTTTTTCAGAACATTTGATAATTCAGTTGCTGTAGCCACTCCATCTGGCCCACTTTCCTTAATGTAATCACCTATAAATATTTTACTTTTTAAATATGTACCTGTTGCAATTATTAATGTCTTTACTCCATATATGGCTCCCACATCTGTTACTATATTTTTAACTTTATTATCATCTATTTCAATATCAACGATTTCTGCTTGTTTTAAATGTAAATTTTCTTGTTTCTCTATTATACTCTTCATTTCAGCTTGATATTTTCTTCTATCTGCTTGAGCTCTTAGTGAATGAACAGCTGGTCCTTTTGATAAATTCAACATTTTTATTTGTATCATTGTTTTATCAATTACCTTTCCCATTTCTCCACCTAATGCATCTATTTCTCTTACTAAATGTCCTTTTGAACTTCCTCCTATATGAGGATTACATGGCATATTTGCTACAGCCTCTAAGCTTATAGAAAATATCACCGTCTTCATTCCTAACCTTGCAGCGGCTAACGCTGCCTCACATCCCGCATGACCTGCACCTATTACTGCAACATCATAATCATCTGCTTTGTATTTCATATTTTGTTCCTTTCTTATTTTATTTTCCTTATGAAACATAAAAGTGCCGTTTAAATTTTTAGAAAGTGCGTTTTTTACTAATAAGTTCCACGGAATATAATTGGGCGCTTTCCCGCTCCCTGTACGGCAAGCAGTTGAATGTTCCACAGCAAAGTTATATACTTTTTCGCTTTAAATTTTATGTAACCTTACGATATTTTGTTCGCTATCTATATTGGTTCAAAACTAGAAACTCCGTTTATATCTCTCACTTTTAACACATTTATTTTTAGTTCGCTTTAAAATGCGTTTTAAATCGTTTTGTATTCCTCATAACACTTTATATTCTTCCTACCATTCTTTTTCTTTATTTTTCATTTTCGCGCTTTCTTTTGCTATTATTTACCTAGGCAAAATCTTGCAAATATTTCATCTATTATTTCTTCACTCATAATTTCACCTGTTATATTACTTAAATCTTCTAAGATATCCTTAATATTTATTTCTATAATATCTAATGGCATATTATTTTCTAAACTCTCTTTTGCTTTTTCTAAATTAGAAATTGCATTAGTAATTAAATTTTTATGCCTTATATTTGTCACAACAATTTCATTGTCTAAATTTATTTTATTTAATTCAAATAATTCTGTAATTTTTTCTTCTAAAATATCTAATCCTTTTTTATTTATCATAGACATCTTTATTATTCTATTTGCAAATTCCTTAAAATTACTAGTCTTTTCATCTATTTTTTGTTCTAAATCTATCTTATTCAAAACAATAATAGCTTGCTTCGTTTTAGCGATTTCTATAATTTCTAGATCTTCTTTTGATAATTCTTTTGTAGAATCAAATATCGCTATAATTAAATCTGCGTCTTTTGCTATATCTCTAGACTTAGCTATCCCTATTCTTTCTACTTCATCTTTTGCTTCTCTTATACCTGCTGTGTCTATTAATTTTAATAATACACCATTTATATTGACAAATTCTTCTATAGTATCTCGTGTTGTACCTTCGATATCCGTAACAATTGCTCTATCTTCTTTTACCATCAAATTTAATAGAGATGATTTACCTGCATTTGGTCTACCTACAATAACCGTTTTTATTCCTTCTTTAATAAGTTTACCATTATCAAAGCTTTTTTCTAACTTTTCTAATTTTATTTTAGCACTTTCTAAGGTTTTTATAATTTGATTTTCTGATACTTCTTCTACATCATATTCTGGATAATCTATTGATACTTCAATATTTGTAACCATTTCCATTATCTCACTTTTTATTGTATTTATTTCTTCTGATAAAAACCCTTCTAGTTGTTTTATACTAGCCTTTGCTTCTTTTTGTGATTTAGCATTAATAATATCTATTACTGATTCAGCTTGTAATAGGTCTATTCTTCCATTTAAGAATGCTCTCTTAGTAAATTCACCTGCTTCTGCTAAAATTGCTCCATTTCTCAAACACAGCTCTAATATCGTACGAACTATAACAACTCCACCATGTGAATTTATCTCACACATATTTTCTGCCGTATAGCTCTTAGGTCCCTTAAAATATGAAACTAATACTTCATCAACAATTACATCTTCATCTTTTATTACACCATATTTTATACTATATCCTTTTATATTTTCTATTTTTTGTTCGTTTTTAGGTTTGAATATTTTTTCAAGTACTTCAAAACATTTTTCTCCACTCATTCTTATTATTCCAATTCCACCTATTCCGTGGTGCCGTAGCTATTGAAACTATTGTATCCATATATTTTCCCTTCTTTCATTTATTTATTTTATCACATTATGTAAATTTTTTATATACCTTTTATACAAAAAAAAGATCAAAAATCATACAAATATCCTTAACTTGGATATTGTAATTCGATCTTTGACCTCGTTTTACTTTAATTATTTTAATGAAACTACTATTCTTCTATATGGCTCTTCACCAACACTTGTAGTATCAAACCTAGCATCATTTTGCAATTTACTATGTATAATTTTTCTTTCATATGCTTGCATCGGCTCTAATTTTACTGATTTTTTTGTTTTTAGAACTTCTTTAGATATTTTTTCTGCTAAATTTTCTAAAGTTTTCTCTCTTTTCAATTTATATTTTTCTATATCTAATATTACTTTAACTCTATTTTGTGTATTTTTATTTGCAACTGAATTTAGTATTTCTTCCATTGCATATAGAGTTTCACCTCTATATCCAATTAAAAAACCTATATTTTCACTTGTTACATCTACTTTTATGCATGTCTTTTCATCTATTATATCAATATTGATACTTTCTTCAATTTTGATTTCACTAAAAAATTTATTAATATTTGCTATAGCTTTTTCCTTATCATCTTCTGATATATCTTTTCTTTTAAACTCTCTTTTAGCTATTTCCGTATGATTTTCTTTACTTTCTATATTTTCTTTAACCGTTAATTCTACTTTAACAACTCTTGGTGCTAATATACTAAAGAAACTTCTTTTTTCAGTACTTTCTATGACCTTTACATCTACTTGATTTTTATTTAACTTTAATTTACTTAACCCTATTTCTATTGCTTCTGTTGTTGTTTTTCCCTCTACAATAATACTTGTACTCATATTATTCCTCCTCAGATTTGATAAATTTATTTAAAATTAATTTTTCAATAATCATAAGTATATTATTCATTAACCAATATAACGCTAAACCTAGTGGAGCTACAAAAGCTATTGAAATAGACATTATTGGCATCATCCAAGACATCATTTTATTAGTTTGAGCTACAGTATCTATCTCTTCTTCTTTTTTATCACCAGTTTTACCATCAATTATAACATCTTTATCTTCTTTCTTTTTATTAGCTCGCATTGATGTTGCTAGTCTAATAGAAATAAATGAAGATAAAATATATAGTGCTGGTATTATATATACTGTTAAATCTGCCATATTTTGTTGTGGCACTTTATTTAAATCTAATCCTAAAAATTGCATTTCTATATTTAATTTATCTATATTAGCATCTTCTGGATTCTTTTGTTTTAATGTTTCATAATGTGCTATCAAGTCTATTTCTGAATATGCAGAACTTACATCTATTCCATCTTCTTGTAATTGTGATGTATATCTTTGTACATCTTCTACAGGAACTTTTTTCATAAATGTAATTGGACTTCTTACCATGTAAAAAATTGAAATTATTAATAATAACTGAATTATTGCTGGTAAGCAGCCACTTAATGGATTCATTTTTTCTGTTTTATATAATTCCATTATTTCTTGATTCATTTTTTCTGGATTGCTTTTATATTTTGCTTGTATTACCTTTACTTTTTCTTGCATCTTTGCTGATTTTTTTAGATTTTTTTGTTGATTAATTGATAGTGGCAGTAATACTAATTTAATTACAATAGTAAAAAGAATTATTGCTATCCCATAATTATTAACAATTCCATATAAAAAATCTAGCAAATAACCAAATATATTTGCAAAAAATTCAAACATACTCTTTCTCCTTTGCTTATTTTACTGGGTCATATCCTCCTTTTGAAAAAGGATTACACCTTAATATTCTAATAACGCCTTTTATTCCGCCTAATAATATCCCATATTTACTAATAGATTGTTTCATATATTCAGAACAAGTAGGATAAAACTTACAATTTATCCCTTTTTTAGATAAATTGCTAGATATATACTTTTGATATATATTTATTATTTTAATTAATACTTTTTTCACAATTTACTTATCTTCTTTCAAAAGATCTATTTTTCCAAATATAGATTGCAAATCATCTTTTACTGTTTTATATGTTGCATTTTCTATATCTTTTTTCTTTTTCCATAAAAATACGATACAATATCCTGTTTCTATACTAATTTCTATTTCTTTATATACTTCTCTTATTAGTCGTTTAACTCTATTTCTTTTTACTGCTTTCCCTGCTTTTACGCTTACAGCAATTCCAATATAATTTTTAGCCTTATTATTACCTTTTTTTATAAAAATCTCTATATTATCTCCAGAATAATATTTTCCTTTTGATAAAACATTTCGAAATTCATAATTTTTTTTTAACATATCTGTTTTTTTCATTATCTTTTCCTTTCATTTTACCGATATAACTAAAATGAAAATATCATAATTATGCTAAAAGGCTCGCTTTTAGCGGCCTTCATTTTTTACTAATATTACTATTAATAAAATATAATTATTTAAGATTTAAGCTGATAATCTTTTTCTACCTTTTGCTCTTCTAGCTTTAATTATATTTTGTCCTGATCTAGTTTTCATTCTTTTCATAAAACCATGTTCTTTTTGTTGTTGTCTATTTTTTGGTTGGTATGTTCTTTTCATATTTAGCACCTCCTATTTGTATTTAAGTTATATAAAATTTCATTGACTGAAATATTTTTCATATTAACAAGTATATCGATTATACATTAATTTTATATGACCTGTCAATATATTTTATTAATTTTCATTGAAAATCACACAAAATCTAGTGAAATACTAGTAAAATACTGCTCTTTTTTTTATTTTTATACATTTTATGTAAGTTATTATGTAATTTTTTATATTGTACCTGTGGAAAGTTTTCCACATTTTTTTCCACATAATATTGACTTCTTCTTTATGAATTGTTATTATATGAAATATAAAAAATATAGCGCAAAACCTCAATTTCAAAGGAATTTTTGTTCGTGTTATTATTTTGTATTTTTAAACAAACTCCATAAACTTATCAACATCTGTGGATAAGTCTGTGGATAATTTTATGAAAGGATGATAAAAATGGCTTTAGAAAAAAAAGAACTAATTAATCAATTAAAAGAAGCACTACAACCAGAAGTATCCAAAATAGCTTTTGATACCTGGATAATGCCACTAGAAATACGAAATGTTGATAATAATAAGATTGTTTTTACTGTTACTTCTGAATATCAAAAAGATATTATTGAAAATAAGTATCATAGTCTTATCTTTAATGCATTAAAAAGTATAACAAATAAAGAGTGGAGTTTTACAGTTGTTGATTTATCTACTGAGCAAACATCTGAATTAGATGCTCTTTCTGAAACAAGTACCAAATCGACTTCACCGGAAATAGAAAGTAATAAATCTACTTTAAATAAAAAATATACATTTGAAACTTTTGTAGTAGGTAATAATAGTAGACTAGCACATGCCGCTGCAATAGCTGTTGGAAATGAACCAGCTTCTTCATACAACCCATTATTTATTTATGGTGGAGTTGGTCTTGGAAAAACACATTTAATGCATGCAATAGGCAATAGAATACTTGAAAATAATCCTAATGCAAATGTACTCTATGTAAGTTCAGAGAAATTTACTAATCAACTAATAAATTCTATAAAAGATTACAAAACAGATATGTTTAGAAATAAATATAGAAATATAGATATTTTATTAATTGATGATATACAATTCATTGCTGGAAAAGATAGAGTTCAAGAAGAATTTTTTCACACTTTTAACACATTAAAAGAAAATGGAAAACAAATAATATTATCTAGTGATAAATTGCCTAGAGACATTCAATTACTTGAAGATCGTTTAAAATCAAGATTTGAATGGGGATTACTCGCAGATATATCTTGCCCAGATTATGAGACACGTTTAGCTATTCTTAGAAAAAAATCTCAAGATGAAGGAATTATAATTGATGATGTAATTTTATCAAATATAGCATTAAAAATAGACTCAAATATTAGAGAGTTAGAAGGTGTTTTTAATAAAATTGTAGCTAGAGCTTCACTTACGCACAGTGCGATAAACATAGAACTTGCAGAAAATATTATAAATGAATTTAAGTATGAAAATGAAAAAGTTATTTCTGCAGACTTTATAAAAGAAACTGTAGCTAAATACTTTAGCATAAATAAAGATGATTTATCTGGAAATAAAAGATCTAATGATATTGCATTTCCTCGACAAATAGCAATGTTTCTTTGCAGAGATGTAGCTAATATGTCATATCCACAAATAGGTGTTGATTTTGGTGGAAGAGATCATTCCACAGTAATGCATGGATGTAAAAAAATTGAAAAAGAAATAAAAATAAAAAGTAATACAAAACTAATTGTGGAAAGTGTGAAAAACATCATTCTTGAAGGTAAACAATAATAAAATAAAGCTTTAGAGCCTTTTTTAAGAAATATTGTTTGGAGAATAAATATTCTATCTAATAGCATTCTTTCTATTCTTACGGAAGAAGTACATTAGATATCCACAGCCCCCTGTGTAAAACGTGTTGATAACCTGTGGAAAAGTAAGATATCCACATTTTTAAAAATTAACTGTGGAAAACTACCTTAGTTATCCACTGAGTTATGCACACAACTTTTTCTAGGGATTCTAACTTTCAACATAGTTATCCACAGTTTCCACAGCACCTAATACTAATACTACTAAATATATTATATTAATTATAAATAATAAAGGAGAGAGAAAAATGAAAATAATTTGTTATAAAGACACATTACTTAAAGCTATTAATTCCGTAGTAAAAGCTGTTGCTACTAAAACAACAATGCCTATACTAGAAGGAATACTTATTCAAACAAATGATAAAGAAATAAAATTAACAACATATGATTTAGAAATTGGAATCGAGTATATTATAGAATGTGATGTTAAAGAACAAGGAAGTACAGTTATTAATGCGTTTATGTTTAGTGAAATAATCAGAAAGTTACCTGATACAGAAATTCATATAAATGTTAATAATAAAAATTTATTGGAAATAGAATGTGAAGGTGTATTATATAAATTAGCAACTATGAATCCAGAAGAATTTCCAGAATTACCAAAGATAGAAGTAGAAAATTCAATAGAAATAGATCAAACATTATTAAAAAGTATGATAAGAAAAACAATATTTGCAGTAAGTGCAGAAGAGAGTAGACCGACATTTACTGGTTGTTTATTTGAAATTGAAAATAATAAATTAAATGTTGTAGCAGTTGATGGATTTAGATTAGCATTAAGAACAATTGTATTAAATAAACCAACAAATGATTTTAAAGCAATTATACCAGGAAAAACATTAACAGAAGTAAATAAAATTTTATTAGATTCTTTTGAAACTATTAAAATAGGGATATCGAAGAATCAAGCATTGTTTGAATTAGATAATTGCAAGATAGTTACAAGAATACTAGATGGAGAATTCTTAAACTATAAAAGTGTTATACCTAGTAATTGGGAAACAAGAATAAAAGTTAGCAAAAGTAATATACAAGACAGTTTTGAAAGAATAAGTTTAATATCAGCATCATCGATAGAAAAAGAAAAAAAATATCCAGTAAAAGTACAAATAGATATTGGAAAAGTAATAATATCATGTACAAATCAAACAGGAGATGCAAAAGAAGAAATATTTATCTCGACAGAAGGCAAAAACTTAGAAGCAGGATTTAATCCAAAATATTTTTTAGATTGTTTAAAATCAATTGAAGATGAAGAAATTTATGTGGAATTTGGAAGTAGCATATCTCCGTGTTTAATAAAATCAATTGAAAATAATGATTATACATATATGATTTTACCAATAAGATTAAAAGAAGATTAAGAGCAAGTTTTATACTTGCTCTTTTTTATACATTTTGTAAAGTAGATGTGGATAACTATTAACAGTAACATAATATTTAAAGGCGAAAAAAATAGAAAAAAATTCTAAAAAAAAGGTATCGAGAGAAATCAAGAGTAAAAGTATACCAAATGAGAGAATATAGACTGAGAAAAATCTAGAAAAATTTATATAGCTATAAATAGAGATTAAAAAAATAAATATGCTGTGGATAACTATTTTTTTGTAAAAATATAATAAAAAATAGTTGAAAACCCTAAAAAACAAGGCTTTAAAATCGATTTTTAAGCTTTTTTATTGTTATGTATATATAAGTTTATAGCAATAAAATGCTATGTGGATAACTATTAACAGTAACATAATATATAGAGATGAAAAAAATAGAAAAAAATTCTAAAAAAAAGATATCGAGAGAAATTAAGAGTAAAAGTATACCAAATGGGTGTATATAGTCTGAGAAAAATCTAGAAAAATTTATATGGCTCTAAATGAAGATTAGAAAAATAAAAGATGTGTGGATAACTAGAAAAAAGAGAAATAAAAATAAAAAAATCTAAAAAAGGATAGAAAAAATAGATAGAATTAATAAAATGTGGATAACTATCAACAGTAACATAATATCTAAATGCGAAAAAAATAGAAAAAAATTCTAAAAAAAAGATATTGAGAGAAATCAAGAGTAAAAGTATACCAAATGGGTGTATATAGTCTGAGAAAAATCTAGAAAAATTTATATGGCTCTAAATGAAGATTAGAAAAATAAAAGATGTGTGGATAACTAGAAAAAAGAGAAATAAAAATAAAAAAATCTAAAAAAGGATAGAAAAAATAGATAGAATTAATAAAATGTGGATAACTATCAACAGTAACATAATATCTAAATGCGAAAAAAATAGAAAAAAATTCTAAAAAAAAGATATTGAGAGAAATCAAGAGTAAAAGTATACCAAATGGGTGTATATAGTCTGAGAAAAATCTAAAAAAATTTATATGGTTCTAAATAAGGATTAGAAAAATAAATATGCTGTGGATAACTATTTTTTGTAAAAAGATAATAAAAATAGTTGAAAATTCTAAAAAACAAGGCTTTAAAATCGATTTTTAAGCTTTTTTATTGTTATGTATATATAAGTTTATAGCAATAAAATGCTATGTGGATAACTATTAACAGTAACATAATATATAGAGATGAAAAAAATAGAAAAAAATTCTAAAAAAAAGATATCGAGAGAAATTAAGAGTAAAAGTATACCAAATGGGTGTATATAGTCTGAGAAAAATCTAGAAAAAT
>CAYJKK010000017.1:0-31101 GCA_964370905.1 uncultured Clostridium sp.
GAATTGTTACATAGGCTGAGTTTATTTTTAAATTTGTTTCTTCTTCTGCTTCTTTAATTGTTCTTGCTATACTTAAACTGATTTCTTCTTCACTAATTATTTTTCCTTTTTTTAATCCACTACACTTGTATGAAGTATTAGATATTATTTCAATTTGTCCAAAATTGTTTACTTCACCAATTACAGCGCAAACTTTGCTTGTACCAATATCAATACCTACAATAACATCTCCTATTGCCAAGTTAATTCCTCCATTTATCAGTATAAATTTTATACGTTAATATATATTACATTTTTAGACAATTGTCAATACAATTTGTTATATTTCTGTAATATTTTTGTAATATTTTTGTAACATTCGAAATATTACTCAAAAATATTTTTATACTTATTTTTCTTCTTTTGTTTCTTTTTCAGTTTTTACTAGCACTTCTTCTTTTGTTTTATCTGTTTTTGATATTTTTTCTACAAAATATCTTCTCATTATAGCTAAATTTGTAAACATTCTTCCAACAAAAACTACTATTGCAGCTAAATATATATCTACATTTAGTCTTTCTCCTAATATAGTTAACAATATAGATAATATGGCATTTCCAAAAAATCCTGTTATGAATATTTTCAAATCGAAATTTTTCTTTAGCACTGATGTTATTCCTCCAAAAACAGAATCTAATGCTGCTATTACTGCTATTGCCAAGTAACTTGAATATGTATATGAAATTACTGGAACATTTAAACCTATTACCGCACCTAATATACATCCTATTAATATTGCTATAAAAATCATTTTCCTTCCTCCTAATCAATATACTTTATTTCATATTCTTCTGAATATTCTAATATAATTAAATCTTCATTTCTTTCAATAACTACATCTTGTCCTATTTTTTTCATTGTATTTACATGTCCACCCGTTCCAAGTAATGCACTTTCTAAATAGGCAACATCTCCTATTGCTTTAACTACAAAAGGTCCTTCTACTCTTTGCCCATTTACTTTTATTAGCAGTTCATCTATACTAATTCTTATATCAACAATATCTGTCATTGATATTATTCTTTGGTCGTTTATTGATATTGCTTCTGCTCCTGCTAATTTTAGAGAATTTACAATAAGTAATAAATCACTTGATGTTACTTTTGGTAGTTCTGAATTGACATCATCTGTTAAAGTTACTGTGATTCCACTTCCTATTACTTTATTTTTTCCTAATGATGTATCTATTTCTTCTAATTCCTGCTTTAATAATATTTCTGTTTCTTCTTGTGATTCTGAACTAATTTCGTATTCTTCTATTGTAGCTAATGTTTCTTGATATTTAATTTCTGTTTCTTCGTATTTTTCTTTCCAATTGGCTAGTTCTTCTTTTAATTCGTCTTCTCTTAATATTTCTATTAATTCTATATCTGTTTGCTCTACTATTTTAAATTGCATAAACATTACTAATGTTAAGGAAAAAAACGCTACACATATTATTATATAAAAAATCAAATTACTTTTTTTTGCTTTCATATCTATTTTTCTCCTATTCTAAAACTTCTAAATAATCAAATGTAATTACACCTGTATATTTTCCAATTGTTACATTATCTGACTTTTGAAAATCAACTTCTATACTTCTTGCTTCTAGATTATCTAAATACCCTCCTGGTCTTTCTATTGCTGCGAGTTGCTCTGGCAATCCTATTGCTTTTATCACAAAAGGTGCCCCAACCTTATTTCCATTTATATCTATTATATTTCCACCACAAGTTATACCTGTATCAAATATTATTCTTTGATCATTTATTGATATTGCTTCTGCTCCTGCATTAATAAGTTCATTTACAACACTTAAAATGTCTAAGTCATGAACAATCAAAGCACTTGGTTCTAAAACTTGACTTACATCTATTTTACTATCACTTAATGTTATTACTACTCCATCTCCTGTTACTTCTGTTAACCCTATCAACTTATTGCCTTCTTTTATTTCTGTTTCTAGTTCTGTTAACTGACTATTATTTTGTGTTGAATTAGTTCTTTCTTCTTCTAATTTTCTTTCTGCCTCTTCTAATTCACTGTATTTACTCTCATATCTTTCTTTATATTTTAACACTTCTGATCGTAAATTATTTAATTCATAGTTTTGACTTACTTCTGAATCTATATCACTTGTCGTATTTAATTGTATTCCAATTCCAAGTGTTAAAGCAAAACATGTAATTCCTAAAGCAAGTGATATTTTATTTTTATCTTTCATTTTTAAATCTCCTTCCTTTTACTTATTAAATATCTACATTTTCTCTAAAATATGGTTTGAATTTTCCATTCAAATCTCCATTTACAAATATATCGCCTTTTATTCCTTCTTCTTCATTTAACATTGCTATTGCATAAATAATTTTTTCACTCATGTTCGAAACATCTCCAATATGTATTATTTTGCTATCATGCGCTAAGTATAAGATGTAATTTGAATCATCTTGAATATTTATCCCTGTTATTTTTTCATCTATACCACTATCTTTACTTGAATTTAGTATTTTATTTACATCATCTATTTTTTCTAAATCTTCCTCGTTTAACCTTTTATTTGGTACTAAATCTACTTCAGGTGTTGTATAATTTTCTAATACAATTAATTCATTATTTGCACTAGAAATTTCTAATATATATCCTTGATTATCTATGTATACATATTTATCTAACAACATTATTGTATATGCTGCTTGTCTCTCCTTAACTGATATTTGAATTGTTGTTGGTAATATTCTCTTTACTTCAACTTCATTTATATATGAATTTTCTAATACTCTATTTATAACATCTTTATTATTAAAATTAAATATATTTTGTCCTATTTGTATTTGCGAAAGACTTTGTATTGTTTCTGTGGGTACTTTACTATTGTCTATCACTTTAATTTCAGTAATATTAAAAATTGGAGATGTAAATGCAAAAGCTACTATTCCTATAATAATAGATATAAGAAATATAATTTGAAAAAATCTTTTGATTCTTTTTAATGCTTTTTCTTTTTTCTTATTTACAGGTTTTTTATTTTGTACTTTTGGCTTTTTTTCTTTTTTTACTGAACTTTCTTTATTCTTTTGTGCTAAATTTATTGCTATATCATTTTCTAATTCAAATTTAACATCTTCTATATAATCTTTATCTTGTTTTTCTCGTTCTTTTTTATTTTTTTCTATCTTTTTTTGTATTCTTTTTTCTCTATGTTTTTTCTTTTTTTCTTCTTCTTTAGCTCTTTGTTTTTCATTTTTTCCTTTATTTTTAGTTTTATTTAATTCACCTTCAAATTCTTTTTTTTGCTTTTTTTTCTTTTCTTGCATCCTTTTAGCTTTTTGATTCTTTTTAACTGTTTGTTTTTTATCTGATTCTTTTAAATAAAACAAGTCTAACTCTTGGTCCTTTTCTTTGCTTTTCATCTACACTCCTTTCCTAGTCTTTAACCTTACTATATTTCATATCATCTAATAACTTCTATATCAACACCTACTCTTCTTAATTTTTCATCAAAATTTTCATATCCTCTTAATACATATTCTATATTTTCTACATTTGTTTGACCTTTAATTGAAATTCCTGCTAACACAAGTGCTGCTCCTCCTCTTAAATCTGTAGCTGTAACATTTGCATTACTTAATTTTTTTACTCCTTTTATTACTGCAGTTTTACCATCTATAGTAATTTTTGCTCCCATTCTTATTAATTCACCGCATATATCTATATCTATTTTCAAATATATTTTCAGAGATTATCGATGTACCTTTTGCAATTGTGAGCATACTACCAAATACTGATTGCATATCAGTTGGAAAACCTGGATATGGCATTGTTTTTATATTTACTCCTTTTAATTTTTTAGGTCCTTCTACACTTATATTGTTTGCATTTATAGTTAATTTACAATTTGCTTCTTCTAGTTTATGTATTACTGGTATCATATGAGTTGATCTAGCGTTTTTTATAATTAATTTAGAATTTGTCATTCCTGCTAAACACAAGAAAGTTCCTGTTTCTATCCTATCTGGCATTATATTGTAGTTTGTATCTTTTAATTTTTTTACACCTTGTATTTCTATTTTATCTGTTCCAGCTCCTGTTATTTTTGCTCCCATTGAATTTAAAAACTTTTGTAAATCTTCTATTTCTGGTTCTTTAGCAGCATTAGTTATTACTGTTTTTCCATCTGCTAAACATGAAGCTAAAATAATATTTTCAGTTGCTCCTACACTTGGGAAATCTAAGTCTATTTCTTGCGCCTTTATTTTATCACAACTACACACTATATTTCCATAGTTTTTAACAATATTTATTCCTATTTTTTCAAATGCTTTTAAATGTAAGTCTATTGGTCTTGTTCCTATATCACATCCTCCTGGATATGAAAATGAAACTTTTCTATATTTCCCTATAAATGCTCCAGCAAAAATTATAGATGACCTCATCTTTTTCATTAGTTCACTTGGTATTTCAAATTTTTTTATATTACTCGTATCTATTATTACTTTATTAGCTTTTTTTGTAACTGTTGCTCCTATTTGTGTTAGTATTTCATACATCATTTCTGTATCTTGAATTTTAGGTACATTGTATAGTGTTGTTTTTCCGCTATTTAAAATTGTTGCTGCTATAATTGGTAGTGCTGCATTTTTTGATCCAGATATTTCAACTTCACCTTCATATTTACCTCCTCCATTAATTTTATATTTTAACATTTACCTTTTCTCCTCTCTACTATTTTTATATATATTATGTTTATTCAACATAATTAGTGAACCTTAGATTTTCACTTCAGATTTTATATAGAACGACAGAAAGAATCCAATTAGATCTAATTGAATTCTTTGGCTTTACCTTTTATATTATATTAATTTATTCTTCTATTTTTTATTTACCATAATATGCTAAAAGTAAAATATCTTTTATTTCTGATATTAATGGAACTCTTGGATTTGCAGTTGTACATTGATCTTCAAAAGCTCTATCTGCTATTTCATCTATTTTACTTAGAAATTCTTTTTCTTCTATTCCAGCTTCTTTAAGTGTTTTAGGTATTCCTACATTTTTATTTAATTCATTTACTCTTGAAATTAAACTTTCCACACCTTCTAACACTGTATCAGCTTTCAATCCTACTTTTTTTGCAAGCTCTGCATATTTTTTATCTGCTATAAAGTATTCATATTTTGGAAAAGACACAAATTTTGTTGGTTTTGAACTATTATACTTAATTACATATGGAAGAATAATAGCATTTAACTTTCCATGTGGTAAATGGAACTCTCCACCTAATTTATGCGCAATAGAATGATTTACTCCTAAAAATGCATTTGTAAATGCCATTCCTGCTATCGTACTTGCATTATGCATTTTTTCTCTTGCTAATCTATTTGTACCATCATTATATGAATTTTCTAAATTAGCAAATACTAATTCTACTGCTTTTTCTGCTAATGCATCTGTATAGTCTGATGCCATTATTGAAACATATGCTTCAATTGCATGTGTTAATACATCCATACCTGTATCTGCTGTAACACCTTTTGGCATTGTCATTACTAATTCTGGATCTATTATTGCCACATCTGGTGTTAATTCATAATCTGCAAGTGGATATTTTTTATTTTTTTCTTTATCTGTTATTACTGCAAAAGATGTAACTTCAGAACCTGTTCCAGATGTTGTAGGAATTGCTACTAACTTTGATTTTTGACCTAATTTAGGAAATTTATATGTTCTTTTTCGTATATCCATAAATTTAAGTTTTAATCCTTCTACATCTGCATCTGGGTGTTCATAGAAAAGCCACATACCTTTAGCCGCATCTATTGGGCTTCCTCCACCTAAAGCAATTATTACATCTGGTTTAAAACTATTCATAGCCTCAACACCTTTTTTTATTGTTTCAAAAGATGGGTCTGGTTCTACTGAACTAAATATTTCTGAATGTACATATCTTTTTCTATTTCTTAAATGATAAAGAATTTTATCAACATATCCTAATTTTACCATTGCTTCATCTGTTACAATAAATGCTTTTTCTATGTTTGGCATTTTTTCTAAATATGCTATTGAACCTTCTTCAAAATATATTTTTTCTGGAATTTTAAACCATTGCATATTAACTCTCCTTTTTGCTACTCTTTTTATATTTACTAAATCTACACTTGAAACATTTGCCGTTGTAGAATTACCTCCATAAGATCCACATCCTAAAGTAAGTGATGGCATATTTGTGTTATATATATCACCTATTGCACCATGAGTAGATGGTGAGTTAATAATTATTCTTCCTGCTTTCATTTTTTCTGAAAATTTAGAAATCACATTTTCATCTTGTGCATGCATTACTGCTGAATGTCCAAGTCCCCCAAATTCTAAAAGTTTAACTGATTTTTCTATTCCTTCTTCTTCGTTTTCTACTATATAATATGTTAATACTGGACTTAACTTTTCACTTGAAAATGGGTAATCTTTCCCTATTCCTTCTTCATAAACAACTAATATTTGAGTATCTTTTGGAACTTCGAACCCTGCTTCTTTTGCAATTATATATGGTGATTGTCCTGGTACATGTGATTTTAATTTAAATCCATAATTTTCTTCATAACTAAACATACTATTTTTTAATTTTTCTTTTTCTTCTTCATTTACAAAATATGAATTTGCTTGTCTCATTAATACTTCAAACTCTTGATAAATATCTTTATCAACTAATACTGCTTGTTCTGATGCACATATCATTCCATAATCAAAAGATTTTGACATCACCAAATCATTTACTGCTGTTTTTAATTTTGCTGTTTTATTTATATAGCATGGTACATTTCCAGGGCCCACTCCTAAAGCTGGTTTACCGCATGAATATGCACTTTTTACCATACCTGTTCCACCTGTTGCAAGTATTAAGTTTACATTTTTGTGATTCATTAATAACTTTGTCGCAAGCACACTTGGTTCTTCTACCCATAAAATACAATCTTTAGGTGCTCCGGCTTTTACTGCTGCATCTCTTAATATTTCTGCAGCTTTACTACTACATTTTTGTGCTGAAGGATGAAATCCAAATACAATTACATTTCTTGTCTTTGCCGAAATTATAGATTTAAACATTGTAGTTGAAGTTGGATTTGTAACTGGTGTTACTCCAGCAATTATTCCTATTGGTTCTGCTATTTCAACTACCCCTTCTTGTTCTATTTCATTTATAACTCCTACAGTTTTTTCATGTTTTATACTATTATATATATATTCTGTTGCAAACATATTTTTAGTTATTTTATCTTCATATACTCCTCTACCTGTTTCTTCTATTGCCATTTTTGCAAGTTGCATATGATATTCTAGCCCTGCCATTGACATAGCTTTTACTATATTATCTACAGTTTCTTGATCTAATTTTAGATATTCTTCTGAAGCTACTCTTGCTTTTTCCATCAAATTATCTATTTTTTTTCTTGTGTTTTCCTCTAAATTTATATCTTCTTGCACTTTAAATTCCTCCTCTTTTGATTATATACTTTTGTATTATTTCATCATAAATATCATATATTTACATATGATATTTGTCAATATTTTTCCTTATTTTTACTAAATTATTCCGTTTTTATCTAACCACTTAAAAAATGCTGGATAATCACCTTTAAATTGTAGGGGATTTTCTTGAATTAATTTTTTTATTTGTGATTTATCCATATAAAATATTTCTTGAATACCATCTTTATCATAATTTAATTTTTCATCATATATAAGTTTATACATTTTTGAAAAAGAACTTGTATTTAAGTCTTTTGGGTTAAAATATCCTATTTCCTCTAATTTAACACCACTTATTCCTAACTCTTCTTTCAATTCTCTATATGCTGCAATTTCATATGTTTCTCCAGAATCAACATGACCTCCAACAGAACAATCATAGCAATTTGGAAATACTCTTCTATTGCTACTTCTTTTAGGTACAATTATCTTATTATCACTTGTTAATATCATTATATTTATTACTCTATAGTTCTTCCAATCATTTTCATATACTATATTTCTCTCTTCTTTTCCAATTACATTATCATTTTCGTCAACTACATCTATATATTCCATAACATTTTCCTTCCTTTTGTTATCTTTCTATTTACTACTACATATTATATTTTAATATCCTATTTTATTCAATAGCCTAAGTACATAAAAAACATTGAACTATATTTCCATATTTGTTCAATGTTTTTTATTTCTTCTAATTTCCAAAAATAAATAATTCTGGGTTCATATATTCACCATCAACTCTTATTTCTAAATGTAAATGGTTACCTGTTGAATTACCTGTTGAACCTACATTAGCAATAATATCTCCTGCTTTAACTTTATCTCCTACATTAACTAGCATTTTACTAGTATGCGCATACCATGATTCAACACCATTTCCATGATCTATTATTACAACATATCCATAAGCTCCGTTATATTCTGCAAATATAACTGTTCCATCTGCCATAGATTTAATTGGAGTACCATATGGTGCTGCTATATCTAAACCAGTATGTGCACCACTTCTTAAATAACTTACTTCACCATATCTAGATGTTATTGTTCCTTGTGTTGGTACAACTGAAAATTTAATCCCATTTGCATCTGGAAGTGAAGCAATTCTTGCCTCTTCCTTAGCTGTAGCTTCCTGTATATTAATAGAATTTGTTGCATCTGCTACAATATTAATTTTAGCATCTTCAACTGATATACTTTTTATTTCTTCTGAATTTTGTGTATATTTTTCTATAATTGCTACATCTAAATATGTTTCTTTATTAATTTCTTCAACTAATATTTCTGCTTCTTCTAATGTATCAACTGTTCTTATAACTTCATCTAATGCTGCGATTTCATAATATTTATATGTTATTACTGCTTCTTCAATTATTAATTGTTCTAATTCCTGAGCGTTTTCTTCTTTATCTTTTGCTACTAATTGTAATTCATAAGTTGGCTCTGTTTTTATTTCAATATCATCTATATTATATTGATTTTCTTCTATAATTACTTCTTTTATACTTTCTTCAAGGGCTTGTTTATTTTCTATATATCCTATTTCTTGTCCAAGTACAGTTACTTTATACATCGGCTGATATTTTATAAATATAACTGTTGATATTAAAAATATTGCAATCGTAATATTTCTTAATTGTCTACATGTTCTCTTTGCATAATATTTAATTTTCTTTTTTAAAATAATTCCACTCTCCTTTTTAAACACGCCTAATAACTATTATACTACATATTCTTACCAAAATCAAATTGATTATACATTATACTGCTTAATTCTTACTTTTCTGCTTTAAAATACCATTACGTAAAGGCTGTTTCTGTATTTTTTCTTCTTTTTTCTCATTTTTACTCTCATTTCCTTCTTTTTTCTACCATATTTGTTTTTGTTTTCTATTTTTCCATTACTTAAAATTACGTATTTTCTAAAAAGTAATATTTATCCTATAATATATTTTATGCATTATTTAATTTTAAATTCTTTTAATATCATACTTGTTTTTTTTCGATAAGTTATATATAATCTAAAATATGTTATATAAATATAAATCACAAATATTTAAAACTATATTTAATACTTTAAATACTTGATTTTTTAGGGAAATATCCATTTTTAGAAAATTTAACGTATTAGTTTTAGTTGTATGTTTTAGTTACTTTTTTTTTAGAAACTATAATGCTATATTTATGATTAAAGATGGGAAGGTGATATTATATGGCACTAGATTATACAATAATAGGACAAAGAATAAAAAAGGCAAGATTAGCAAAACACTTAACTCAAGAAGACTTAGCAGAAAAAGTAGATATTTCTGTTGCATTTTTAAGTAGAGTAGAAAGAGGAAATTCACGTATTAATTTAAAACGTCTAAATCAATTATGTACTTTATTAGATGTTACAGAAGGTTATCTTTTAAATGGTGCTTCTAGCAGTTCTGCAAATTACTTAAACAAAGAATTCGCAGAATTAATTAAAGATGCTTCTCCAGAAAAACAAAAACTTATTTATAATGTTGCTAAAGCAATTTGTGAAACAGATATCGAACCTGAAGAAGAAGAAAGTTATTATTAAAGAGATTTTTGAAAATCTCTTTTTTGTTGCGTTTGCAACAGTTTTTTGTTTTATTTAATTTTATTATATATATAGTAATAAAGTTAAAGTTTTTTAATCTTTTATTACATCTTATGTATTTTTATGTATATTTCTTGCTAATATGCGTATTTTATGATAAAATATCAAGTGGCATTTATATTAGCCATTTTAAGGAGGTAAATTTATGAAATTTAAACAATGGGATGGATTTGTAAAAGGTGAATGGGAAGAAGAAATTGATGTAAGAGATTTCATTCAAAAAAACTATAATCCATACGAAGGAGATGATTCATTTTTATCATCTGCTACAGAAAAAACAAAAAAATTATGGGAAGAAGTTTTAGAATTATGTAAAAAAGAAACAAATTCTAAAGGTGGAGTATTAGATATTGATACACATACAGTATCTACAGTATCTAGCCATGAAGCTGGATATATAAATAAAGATTTAGAAACAGTTGTAG
This sequence comes from uncultured Clostridium sp., assembly GCA_964370905.1. Lineage (GTDB taxonomy): Bacteria > Bacillota > Clostridia > TANB77 > CAG-508 > CAG-269. Next base: position 10,600 of record CAYJKK010000017.1, read on the forward strand.
GTCTTCAAACAGATGCACCACTAAAAAGAGCAATTATGCCTTTTGGTGGAATTAAAATAGTTGAAAAGTCATGTGAAGCTTATGATAGAAAAATAGATCCAGAAGTAAGTGAAATATTTACAAAATATCGTAAAACTCATAATGATGGAGTATTTAGTGTATACACTCCTGATATTAGAGCAGCTAGAAGCTCACACTTAATTACTGGTCTTCCAGATGGTTATGGACGTGGAAGAATAATTGGAGATTACAGAAGAATTGCTTTATATGGTGTAGATTTCTTAATTGAAGAAAAGAAAAAAGATTTAGAAATGTTAAACCCTACTGTTTTCACTGAAGAAGATCTTCGTGATAGAGAAGAAATTACTGAACAAATAAAAGCATTAATGGCTTTAAAAGTTATGGCTTCAAAATATGGATTTGACATATCTGAACCTGCTAAAAATTCTAAGGAAGCTATTCAATGGTTATACTTTGGATACTTAGGAGCAATTAAAGATCAAAATGGTGCTGCAATGAGTCTTGGTAGAGTTTCTACATTCTTAGATATATTCTTTGAAAGAGATTTAAAAGCAAAATTAATAACAGAAGCTGAACTTCAAGAATTAATGGATCATTTTGTTATGAAATTAAGATTAGTAAGATTTTTAAGAACACCTGAATATAACGAATTATTTAGTGGTGACCCAGTATGGGTAACTGAAAGTATTGGTGGTATGGGATCTGATGGAAGAACTTTAGTAACAAAAAGCTCATTTAGAATGTTACACACTCTTCAAACATTAGGACCTGCTCCAGAACCAAACTTAACAGTTTTATGGTCTACTAAATTACCAGAAGGATTTAAAAAATTCACTTCTAAATTATCTATTCAAACTTCATCTATTCAATATGAAAATGATGATTTAATGAGAGCTACTTTAGGAGATGATTATGGTATAGCATGTTGTGTTTCTCCAATGAAAATTGGTAAACAAATGCAATTCTTTGGAGCTAGAGCTAACTTAGCTAAAACTCTATTATACGCTATCAATGGTGGTAAAGATGAAAAATCTGGAAAACAAATAACTCCAGAATATGAACCAATTACATCTGAATACTTATCTTATGATGATGTAATGGATAAATTTGAACAAATGATGGATTATGTTGCTCAAATATATATTAAAGCATTAAACGCAATTCATTTTATGCACGATAAATATTCATATGAAGCTATAGAAATGGCTTTACATGATAAAGAAGTTTTAAGAACTATGGCTTGTGGTATTGCTGGATTATCAGTTGTTGCTGATTCATTATCTGCAATTAAATATGCTAAAGTAAAAGTTGTAAGAGATGAAAATGGTTTAGCTACTGACTATATTATCGAAGGAGATTATCCTAAATATGGTAATGATATTGAAGATGTTGATCATTTAGCTATTGATATAACAAAATCTTTCATGTCAAAACTAAAAAAACATCATACATATAGAAATGCAAAACATACATTATCAATTTTAACAATAACTTCTAATGTTGTTTATGGTAAAGCTACTGGAAATACTCCAGATGGAAGAAAAGCTGGTGAACCTTTTGGTCCAGGTGCAAATCCATTACATGGTAGAGATACAAATGGTGCACTTGCAGTTATGAACTCTATTGCTAAATTACCATTTGAATATGCTGAAGATGGTATTTCATACACATTCTCAATTACACCTAACACATTAGGTAAATCTGAAGATGAACAAATATCAAACTTAGTAAATATGTTAGATGGTTACTTTACACAAACAGGACACCATGTAAATGTTAATGTTTTTGATAGAGACTTATTAATAGATGCTATGGAACATCCTGAAAAATATCCACAATTAACAATAAGAGTTTCTGGATATGCTGTAAACTTTACAAAATTAACTAGAGAACAACAATTAGATGTAATTAGCAGAACAATTCACGAAAAAATATAACAATAAATTTAAGTCGCAATTGATTTTCATTTGCGACTTTATCTTTTAAAAAGGGAGGTTTTTATTAAATGAATAACAAACAAAATTTAGATACATCAAAAACATATGGAAAAGTACATTCATTTGAGTCACTAGGTACAGTTGACGGCCCTGGTCTTAGATTTATAGTGTTTATGCAAGGTTGCCATTTAGAATGTAAATACTGCCATAATAGAGATACGTGGTATATGAATGATGGTAAATACTATACACCTGAAGATATTTTAAAAATGGTAGTTAAGTATAAAAATTATTTTGGTACAACTGGTGGAATTACTGTAAGTGGTGGAGAGCCCTTATTACAAGCAAAATTTTTAATAGAACTTTTTACTTTATTAAAATCTGAAGGTATTCACACTTGTCTTGATACTTCTGGTATGGTTTCTATAACTGAAGATATACAAAACTTATTAAAACTTACTGATTTAGTACTTTTAGATATAAAACATATTGACAGTGAAAAATGTAAATGGCTTATTGGTAAATCTAATGAATTAGAATTAGATTTTGCAAGATATTTAAGTGATAATAATATACCTATGTGGATTAGACAAGTTTTAGTTCCTACTATTACTGATGATAACGAAGATTTATTAAAATTAAAAGATTTTATATCTACTTTAAAAACAGTTAAAAAAGTAGAATTACTTCCTTATCATTCAGCAGGAAGCTATAAATGGAATACATTAAACTATACCTATCATTTAGAAGATATTAGAGATGCTAATTCAGATGATGTAAAAAGAGCTAAAGAAATATTAGGAATTTAATTCTATCTTATATTTAAAAGCATAAAAAGATATATATTGTATAACTACAATATATATCTTTTTTAACTTTTTATTTTTAATTTTAAATTTTTGATTTTAATTTTTTAATTTGTTTTTTTTATTTTATTAATCTAATAATTTAAGTTCTATATTTTCCATCTTATATTTTCCATCTACTAATTTAAATTCAACTAGTGTAGTTCCAAGTGTTTCTTGATTTTGTCTTAAATCTGTAGTAAATAATAATTTTATATTAGGTATTTCTAATTTACTTTTTACTATTTCTTTAAAAGCTTCTATCATGTGTTTTTCATCTTCACACACCATAATTAATTGTGGTAAATTTGAAAATCCCGAATCACCTGCTACAAAGTTTTCATAAAATTCTTTGTATAATTTAATTTTATCTGCAAATTTCAATTTCCATTCTTCTTCTCTTCTTACTACTTCAAATAAGAATTCTATAGATTTTTTATTTTTAGTAAGTTTAACACTTCCACCTGTTGCTTTAAATTGTTTTCCTACTACTTTTGCCATTAAAGTTGGTTTAACTGTATAACTATCAAATGCTTTTACTTTTTTTAAGTATGCAATTATTGTTTGATTTCCTGCTAATCTTTTTTTAATCATCGCTACTGGCTTTGTATTATCTGATGGCATCCATTTAGTTTCAATTTCTTTTGAATTTAATAAATATTTTCCCATTTTTTCCATACAGTATACTCTATATATTCCTTTACCTTCTTCTGAAGTAAAATAATATCTAGTAAGTATTTTAGCTTTAATTAATTGCTCTAACTTATTATTTAGCTTATCTTGTGATGCTATCTCTACACCTTTAATTTCTAACATTTGTAATATTTGTCTTGATGTTATAAATTCGAACTCGTTTACTAAGTCTAATATTTTGAAATGAATATCTGTTATATGTCCTATATTTATTTTGTGCACAATTTGATTCATAGATACATATCCATCTTTTCCATCAAATGTTTTAATTTCGCCTTCTCTTATTGCAAAAGGTGAAATTTGTGTTTTAATTTCCTTATCTTCTACCATTTTATTACCTCCAATTATAAATATTTATTTATTAATAATTAATAACTTAACTTTTTTTCTTTCTGAATCTATTTTTTTTATATAAACATCTACTACTTCACCATAATTTAATCCTTCTTGATATTCTGCCATTCCAACTAAATTTGGCTCTAGTTCTATAAATATTCCATTTTTATTTTTTTCATGTTCACGTACTATGCCTTTTGCATTAGACCCTCTTTGGTATTTTTCTATATTTTCTTCCCAAGTTCCAAACATTTCTTTATATGATAATATAATTTTACCTTTGTCTTTATTTACTAATTTTACCACAACATCTATATTTTGTCCAATTTTAAATCTTTCTTCTGGACTTTTTATTCTAGCTACTGAAATATCTTCAATATGTAATAACCCTACAACTCCTCCTGCTACTTCAACAAAAACTCCATATGGCTTTATACTTTTTACAATTCCATTTAACTTTTCTCCTACTTTTAATTCATTTTTAACCCATGATATTGTGTCATTTTGAACATTTTTTCTTGATAATATTAAATTATTTAATTCATCTAAACCTTTAATATTAAACTGAACAAATTTGTGTACTTTTCCCTTACATAAATTCACTTTAGGTAATCCATCTTCTTCTAGGTTTATTCCTTCTACTTCTGTTCTAGGCATTATTCCAAGCAGATTGTCTCCGAAAGTTACATGTAAATTCAAGTTTTCATCACATTCTTTTACTATCCCTTGAAATATTTTTTTAGAATCTATATATTCTTCTATGCTATTAATATCACATCTTGTTACTTCTGACTTCCATCCCTCTGGCTTTAATCTTAATGTATCCATATTTAATTACTCCTTTTTCTTTTGTTTAACCTATTATATCTTTTTAACCTTATTTTTTCAATAAAATATTTGATATTTCATAATCTTTTAAAAATCTCCATTTTCCAAGTTCTATATCTTTTACACCTAGATCTCCAATTTTTGCTCTATGAAGTGCTAAAACACCATAACCTAATACTTCACACATTTTTCTAACTTGTCTATTTTTCCCTTCATGGATTGTTATTTCCAATCTAGATTGTCTTTTTTCCGTATCTGTTTTTAAAATTCTTACTTTAGCTGGTTTTGTTACATAGTCCTCTATTTCAACACCTTTTCTTAACATTTCTACATCTTCATTTTTTACTATTCCTTTAATTGTAACTGTATATGTTTTTTCTATTTCATGTTTTGGGTGAGTTACTTTATATACAAAATCCCCATCATTTGTAAGAATTAATGCACCTGATGTATACATATCAAGTCTTCCTACTGGTACTAACCTTTCTTTTACTTTTACTAAATCAAGAACTGTATCTCTTTGGAATTGATCACTAGCTGTTGTTACAAAACCTACTGGTTTATTTAATATTATATATACTTTTTTTAATTCAGGCTTAATTTCTTTCCCTATATATTCCACAATATCTTTATTTGGATCTATCTTTATCCCCAATTCATAAACAACTTTTCCGTTTACCTTAACTTTTCCATCTAATATTAACTCTTCTGACTTTCTTCTTGATGCAATACCTGAATCTGCCATAAATTTTTGTAATCTAACTTCCATTTATTTCACCTCATTTATTTTTTTAATTCTTTTATTAATTCACTTAAATATTCTGGTAATTTTGCTTCAAACTTCAATTCTTTATTTGTTACTGGATGTTTAATTTCTAAGCTTTTAGCATGTAATGCTTGTCCTTTTATTCCCCACTTATTTTTTCCATTTGAATATGTATCATCACCTATTACTGGAAAACCTATTTCTGCTAAATGTACTCTTATTTGATGCGTTCTACCTGTTTCAATTTCAATTTCCAAAAGTGTTGTATCCTCAAATCTCTCTATTACTGTAAAATGTGTAATTGCTTCTTTTCCTTTTTCAGTTACTGCCATTTTTTTTCTATCTTTTGTACTTCTACCTATTGGCATTTTTATTGTTGCTGAATTTTCTTTTATCAATCCTCTTACAAGTGCAATGTACGTTTTTTTAACTTCATGATTTTTTATTTGCTCACTTAAATTAATATGTGCTTTATCATTTTTTGCAATCATAATAACACCTGATGTATCTTTGTCTAATCTATGTACTATTCCTGGTCTAATCTCTCCACCTATTCCTGATAAGGAATCTTTACAAATTGACATTATTGCATTAACTAGTGTTCCATCTGGATTTCCACTTGCCGGATGAACAACTAGTCCTTTTGGCTTATTTATTACTATCATATCTGTATCTTCATATATTATTTCAAGAGGTATATCTTGAGCTTTCAATTCTATTTCTTTTATTTCCTCTTCTTTTATTACTACTTCATCATTTTCTTGTACTTTATATGATGCTTTAACTTTTTTATTGTTTACTAAAATATTTTCATTTTCTAATAATCTTTGTACTGCTACTCTTGATATATCTTCTAACTTTTTTGATATATATGCATCTATTCTAGTATTTATTTCTTGCTTTTCTACTATTATTCTTTCCATGCGGCTCTCCTTCTTATTTTTATTTATTGTTTATCTTTAATTTAAAATTTCATAAATCACAAAATGTTCATCACTATATATATTATAGTATTTTAAATCATTAGTTCTTTTTTCAGTTTCCTCTATAATTTGATTCATTTTTGAATTTTTGTATGTAATTACATGTGTAATATCATATTTTTCAAAAGTATCTTCATAATATGTTGTAAGTCCTGACGTATTTATATAGTCTTTAAATATATCATCTTCTAAACCGCTAAATTCTGGTGCATATAAATCTGCTCTTGAATCAATAAATACTGGTATCCCTCTAAATAATAGATAACTTCCATAATTATATTCATTATATAATCTTATCTCATCTAAGTTTAAGTTATCTATAATATATGTACTAGCATTAACTGGATATAGTGATTTTTTAACATACTCATCATCAAATTTATCTGTAATCAAGTCAATGCTTACACCTAATATTATTATCATAATTCCACATTTTATAATATTATGAACTATTTTAAGACTTTTATTTTTATTAATTAATTTGTTTTCTACATCTTTTATTTCTACATTTTCTTCTAATTTCTTAGTTTTCTTAGTTTTCTTAGTTTCTTTATATATATTTATATATTCGACTATTAATTTCATTAATATAAAAGATGCAAATAATACAAGCATACTTAATTGTCTTCTTGAATCAAGCATAAGCCAAGAAAGTCCTAATAACATAAATAAATCTGCTAAGGTAATTCTTACTTTTGTAAATATTAATATTGCTAAAAATACTACTACTACTATTAACCCCTCTGTACTTTCTGATAATATAAGTGGCAAATGTTCATTTATATGATTTGTTGTATTACCTTGCATTGTATTATATAGATATGTATATGGTGTTGTTCCAAGTGGTGTTAGTAATCCTGTTAAAAGTGCTATTATAGCTATTAAAATCAAATACTTTACATTTGCTTTTTTTACTAATTTAATTTTAAATCTTTCATTATCTACTTTTTCTTTATCATTAAATAGTATTTTTATTTTTTCTAATTTATCTTCTAAATTTTCAAGTCTTACTAAGTTTTCTTCTAGATTTTCATTTCCATCAATTTTTTTCTTTGTACTCTTGATTTTAAATTCAATTATTTTTTTTATATCTTTTTTATATTTTATATTTTCATATATCGTAATACAAATATATTCAGCTATATATGGCAAAAATATCACAAAATAAAATGGAAATACTGCTAAATGTAAATTTGCAAGTAATATTGGGATTATAAGTAATAGTATTCCATATCTAATTTTTTTGGTCTCTATAAATTTTTCTATACTAAATATTTGTATAGCAAAAAGTATAAATGAAACTAATTGTGCTCTAGCTGCTATTTGATCTTTAATTAAATACATAGTAACTATTGTTACAAAAAATGATACTATTTGATTTTTACTTATTTTTTTGCCTATAAAAAAGATACTTAGACCTAATACAATTGACAATATACAAGTAACAACATATATACCAGTAAATCCAAACATACTATAAATTATGTATGTTATATAATCATATAACCAATGCGGATATGTATAATCTAAATCTTCGTGCCATGAAAATGGGTCTTTCATATCTATACCATTATCTGATATATGTTCCCCTATTTTAATTGTATAATATGTATCATTTTGAAACGTTATTGGAGTTATTGATATACAAAATATAGCTATTAATATTATCATTACAAATACTATTTTTTTATTAGTTTTTTTCATTCTATTTTTACCTTCCAATTCATTATTATTTAGCCATTATATCAAAAAAAGTTTTAAAAGACTAGTCCTTTAAAACTTTTATATATGTAGTTATTGTTTTTTATTTTATTATACTATAGCTTCTGAATTTTGAGTATCTGTATTTTCTTCTGATATTTCTTTTTCTTGTAATATTTCTAAATTACCAATTGAAACTTCATATGCTACTCTTTGTTCTACTGTTCCATCTTCAAATTTCTTTTCATATGTTCTTGATTGAACTCTACCTGTTATTTTAACTTGTGATCCTACTTCTAAGTTTTGGCAAAATCTAGCATTTCTTCCCCAAGCTATACATGGTATATAGTCTGATTTATTGTATGCTCTATTTACTGCTAATAACATATCTGAAATTTCTCTTCCAAATGGTGTTTGTCTATATATTGGTTTTTTACATATATATCCTATTAATACTACTTCATTGCTTATTTCATCTTTTTTAACTATTTCATTTTCTTCTTCAACTTCTACTGTTTCTTCAAGTTCTAAAATGTCTTTAGCAAATACAGTTAATACTAATCTATTTCTTTCATTTTCATAACTGTTATATGATCTAAATTGACCTTTAACTAATAATTTTTTACCTTCTGTTAATGTATCTAAATTAACAAGTCTTTCTGATATTGTAATTGGAATCATATCTGCATTTCCACTTAAACGTGTAATTGATATGTTAAAATTATAAAATTTTTCTCCATATATCTCATGGCTTAATTTTTTATCTCCTGTAACTTTTCCTACTAATGTTATGTAGTTATTTTCTAAATAATTTGTATCCAAAATATTTTCCTCCCTAATTTATTTTTACTAAAAGTAATTTCATCCTGTTTTTCAACTTATAACCTCTATTATACACTACTTTTAATGTTTTGTCTACATAAAATGTTAAATTTGTATTTTTTCTTTAAATTCCTTTTAGATACTGCGTTCCATTGCTATCTATATCATAATTTTCATGATATATTAACTTTGAAACTGTTACTATCTCAAACCCCTCTTCTTTTATATTTTTTATCAACATATCTAAACTATCTGCTGTATGATTTGTTCCATTATGACTTAATATTATATCACCACTTTTAAGCTTTCCATTTAAACGTGCCCACATTTGATCACCTGTTAATGCAGTATAATCAAGAGTATCTAAACTCCACTGAATAACTTTATATCCATTTTCAGTTGCTGATTTAATTACAGTATCATTATATTCGCCATATGGTGCTCTATATATTTTTGTTTTTTTACCTGTTATTTCTTCTATTTTAATATTTGATTTTTCTAATTCTTCTAAGTTTTCTTCATATGATAAATCATTTACATGTGGGTGTGTATTACTGTGAGTTGCTATTTCATGCCCTGCCTCATAAATTTTCCTTGCTGCTTCTTCGTTTTCATCAATCCAGTCTCCTACCATAAAAAATGTAATTTTCACATTATTTTCTTCTAATATTTCTAAAATAGTATCAATATCCTCTGATCCCCATGCACAATTCATTGTAAATGCCACTTTATTTTCTAATGTATCTACATTATATATTGGAACTAATTTAGATGGAATGACTGATGTTTCTATAACTTTAGGACTTTGCATTGCACTTGCAATTAAGAATAGGAATACAACTGTAATAATTGATATAAAATATGTGTTTATCTTTTCTTTATTTAAAACTAAAAACATAATAACCCTCCAAAATAAAGCTATTAATATATATGCTTTATTTTAGAGAGTTATTACTATTTTATATTTATTTAAGCAACTGCTGCTATTATTCCAACTCCTATTAAAGTTAGTATAAATATAATTGCATTTAATGCAATTACTATTATTCCAGTTACAAGACCAGCTATAGCCATATTTTTAGATTCTGATTTAATACTTACTGCACCTAAAACTATTGCTGCAATTGCTAATACCCAAGATATTGTCCCTTGTACACACATTAACACTATTGCTACTATACCTAATATCATAGATACTAATGCTAGCGTGTTATTAGGATCTGAAGATTTAACTGCATCTTCCGTTTTTGTTTCTACAGTGTTAGTTACTTCTACATTTTTTACTTCTTGTTCTTGTTTGTTTTCTTCTTCCATATTTCCTCCTTCGTATATAAATATTTTCAATTTTCTTGATTATATCATACCATTTTTTACATTACAATATTTTTCAAAGAATATTTCTAATTACTGTATAAACTACTAATATTACTACAAAAAGTATAGTATAATATGGATTTAAAATTAATTTTTCTATCTTCTTATTTCTATATTTTAAATTTATAATATACACAATATCTACAATTATTAGATATATTATTCCAATAGATATAATTAAATTATACCTTAAAGCATCGAATATATTACCATTAGTCATACTTATAACTGCTCTAGTACCACCACATGAAGGACATAATATCCCAAACTCTTGATATATTCTACATTCTGGTATTATATTTACATATTCTGATCTAACAAAAAGATATGCAAGTATTATACCTAGAACTAACATCAACTGTACTGATATCACTTTTAATATTTTATTTTGTTCTTTCTTTTTATTATTATCTTTGTCTTTTCCTTCTTTCATTTTTACCTCTTTATGTGGATATTATATAAAAAAATATTTATTTATGCTAGTATTTTTTAACTTTCTATTTCTTTTTCTCATATTATATATAAACAATTACATAATTAGTTTATTTAATTGTTAATTTTAAGGAGGTATAACTATGGAAATGGAAAACAATAATAAATATTGTCCTGTTTTAGATGTTGATGGTGTTATTTCAGGTGGTAAACAATTTGATTTAGATATTACTTTGCCAGAAGATAACAGAGATGTAATTTATGGAGTTATTAAAAACTGTTTTAAAGAACCTGTTTGTGATGCAGTTGTAAAATTAGTTGAAGTTGTTTGTGAACACGGAAAACATGACAGAAGACCAATTGGACACACTTTTACAGATAAAGAAGGGGAATTTGTTTTTGGACCACTTTGCCCTGGTAAAGAATATGCTTTACAAATTTGGGTAAATGATACTAAAAAAATTAAGATTTGTGCAAAATGTTCTCATGAAGGAAAATGTTTAAAAGGATCAAAATGTGATAAATGTGACTGTTACTTAGATTGTAATGAATCTTGTAAATCTTGTGATCATGATTATGATTGTGATTGTGGATATGATTACAAAGACTAACTTTTAAAAAAATATAAAAATAAAGTCTTCTCTTTCTATAGAGATGACTTTATTTTATTCTTTTTTATAATAGTAAAATAATATAACTACATTATTCCCATTTGTTTAACTAATTTTCTTCCTTTTTTCATTATTTTTTTCTTGTTTATCATATCAGTTTCTCCTAATAGCATAATTACACTTGTAGCAATAACTCCACCTATCATAACACCTTTTACAAATTTCATATTATTTCCTCCATTTCTTTTTCTTTATTATATATTTCTAGTATCTCTTTTTTTGTTTTTTTTATTCATAAAATTTTTAAATATTATCCAAATTTCCCTTATAGCTATAACTAACAAAAAAAAACCAAAAAATTTTTTTAAAACTTCTGTATTAAAATATATTGAAATATTTGAACCTATTATAGCTCCTATTATTCCAAATACTGAAACTTTAATTGCTAAATTTATATCTATATTCTTATTTAATATATTAACAATAATTGCTGCTATAGATGTAGGAATAAAATATATTAAATTTGATGCTTGTGCTACTTTATATTCTAATGCTAATATATGTGTTAATATAAATATTAACACAGTTCCTCCACCCATTCCTGTTCCACTTATTATCCCACATATAATACCTGTTAAAACAAATTCCATAAATTTTCTCTTTTTCTAAAATATAAATGAAAAACCTATATATATTAAAAATACTATAAATATTACTTTTAAATATTTTTCATCTAATTTTTTTAATATTTTAGCACCAAGTATTCCTCCAATAATTCCGCCTAATGCCAAAAGAATTGATTTATGCCAATCTATATAATCATTTTGATAATAGAATATACTACTTGTAATTACCATTATTAATATACAAAATATTGCTGTACCTCTTGAAATTTTATCTTCTAATTTTAAGATGTATATAAATAGTGGAACTAACAGCATTCCCGCTCCAGTTGAAAATAGCCCATTAATTAGTCCTGAAAATAATCCTATTAAACTTATTTTAATCATAAAAAACCTACTTTATTGTAGGTTTTCCATTTTTATTTTTTTTATTCTTATTTGTTATTCTTTCAACTTAAATACTTTCTTCTGTATCATCTTTAATATAATATTTAGTTCCTTGCATTACGTCTGGCATATATTGCTGCTCAATATAATGATTTGGAAAATCATGTGGATATAAATATCCTTGCTTATATCCTAATTTTTCCATTTCTTTTATTGGTGCATTTCTTAAATGCATTGGAATATCGCCTGTATCTATTGTTTGAACATCGTGAATTGCTCTATTTATTCCTAAATATGATGAATTGGATTTTTTAGATTTTGCAACATATAAAGCAGCTTGAGCTAATAAAATCCTTCCTTCTGGCATTCCAATTGTATGAACTGCTTGCATTGCACTATTTGCAACAATTAAAGCATTATTGTTAGCCATACCAACATCTTCTGAAGCACAAATTACAATTCTTCTTGCTAAAAACATTGGATCTTCTCCACCTTCTATTGCTCTTGCTAAATAAAGAAGAGTTGCATCTGGATCTGATCCTCTCATTGATTTTATGAATGCACTAATATTATCATAGTGAACTTCTCCATTTTTATCAAATATAGCTTTTTTATTTTGCATACTTTCCTTTACTATTTCATCTGTAATATTTATTATTCCGTCTTTATCCATATTTGTTGTAAGTACTGCTACTTCTAATCCATTTAGTGCTGTTCGTACATCTCCATTACTAATTTTAGCTATTTTTTCTAATGTGGAATCATCTATTAATATATTATATTCCCCTAAACCTTCTTTTTTTTGTATAGCATTTTTTAATACTTTAAATATATGATTTTCTTGCAAAGGTTCTAGCTTAATTACCATTGAACGTGATATAAGGGCTTTATTTACTTCAAAATACGGATTTTCTGTTGTTGCACCTATTAAAATTATTGTTCCACTTTCTACATAAGGAAGTAATGCATCTTGTTGCAATTTATTAAATCTATGGATTTCATCTATAAATAATATACTTTTCCCTATCGGATTTAGCATCATATTTCTTGTTTCTTCAATAACTCTTTTTATATCTGCAACACCTGATGTTACAGCATTAATTTTATAGAATTTATATTTTGTAGTTTCACTTATAACTCTTGCTAATGATGTTTTTCCACATCCTGGAGGACCAAATAATATTATACTAGATAATCTATCTGCTTTTATTGTTCTATATAATATTTTCCCTTCACCAATTACATGTTCTTGACCTATATAATCTTCTAATGTTTTTGGTCTCATTCTAAAAGCAAGTGGTTCTTTTTGATTCATATATTTCTCCTTATACTACATTCCTAATAAATTTAATCCTTTTCTTATTAAATCTTCTGTACTACATTCATTTTTATTTTCTATTTTATCAAAAGTTTTTTCTATTTCTTTTTTATTATATCCTAATACTTGTAAAGCTGAAATTGCTTCTATAACTTTATCATCATCTTTTATTGCTTTCTTGATTTTATCTCCAATTTCTGATTTTTTAGTTAATTCTTGTATTTGTTCTTCTTTCTTAATTTTATCTTTCAACTCAAGTATTATTCTTTTAGCAGATTTTGGCCCTATCCCTGGTATACCTGTTAAAGCGTTTACATCTTCTGATACAACTGCAAGTGCAAACTCAGATGGTCTACTTACTGCTAAAAAGCTAAGTGCTGTTTTTGCTCCTACTCCACTTACACTAATTAATAATTCAAACATTTTAAGTTCTTCTAATGAATTAAAACCAAATATACTAATATCATCTTCTTTTACTTTATAATATGTATGTACTTTTACTTCATCTCCTATTTTTCCGAGTTCATCAATTCCACTATCTGTCATAAATACTTTATATCCTAGACCTGATACATCTATTACTATATATCCTGTCATTTTCACTTCTAATTTACCTCTAATATATGCTAACATTTAATTCTCCTTAGTTTAAATTTTTATGTTTAATTTTTACGTTCTTTACTTTCATATTTTTATATGTTATAAAAATATGTTGCTTCTAAATCTGCCTCATGAGTAAGTAGCGCTACTGGATATTTTGCATAACTTGCACCTATTGCATTATATAATTCTTTTGCCTCAGTAAATCCCATATGCCATCTTATTGCATATTTTTCTTCTGGTGTTAATTTGATATATTCAGTTATCATCATAACTGATTTTTCACCATGACCATATGGTATAGTATCTTCTACTGTATAATATGGTACTTTCTCCCATACTCCTAGGGCATTTTTAGCATTTCTATAATCTATCTTATAAAAATTAGTTTTACAAATATCATGTAATAATGCAATTAAAATTATTGATTCTTCTGATATTTCTATTTTTTCTATATTATTTTCTACTTTATGTTTTAATATTTCATATACCTTTATACTATGAGCCAGTAACCCACCTTCAAAATCTCCATGAAATCTTGTACTAGCTGGAGCAGTAAAAAAGTCTGATTTTTCTAAAAATTCTATTAGCTCATTTATACCTTCTCTTTTAACACTTTTAATTAATTCTAAAAATTTTTCTTTCATTTGTTTTCCCTCGCCTATTCTAAATATTTTCCTAATTATATAGATATACAATATAAAAGTCAATATAAATCACCAAATTTTTGTTTGTTTTTTTTAATAACTTTTTGTATTTTTATTTTCTCTCTATTTGATTTTTTTGTTTGCATTTTTTTAATCTTAGTGTATAATATTAATAGAAACGAGGTAACTATGAAATTTTTATTTAAACTTTTTTTAATTGTCCTTGTTATATTAATTATATTAGGGAGTATTTCTCTTTTTATAGGTTATTCATACTATAATGAAGCTATAGAAGAAAAATCTTTGTCTGATAGGATAAACGAGATAACAAGTGATGATACTTATGTTAAATATGAAGATATTTCGAAAATATATTTAGATGCAGTTCTTGCCATTGAAGATCATAGATATTATGAACACGGACCAATTGACCCTATAGCAATTATACGTGCTATCTATACAAATTTAATAAATTTTGAACTTTTAGAAGGTGGTAGTACCATAACACAACAAGTTGGAAAAAATGTTGTATTCTCTCAAGAAAGAAGTATGCTTAGAAAATTAGGAGAGCTTTTTGCAGCTTTTGATTTAGAAAATAATTATTCTAAGGATGAAATACTTACTTTCTATGTTAATACAGCATATTTTGGAAATGGTTATTATGGAATATATGAAGCAAGTTATGGATATTTTAATAAAGATCCTAAAGATTTAACTTTAGATGAAGCATCAATGTTAGCTGGTATTCCAAATGCTCCTTCAATTTATGCTCCTACAGAAAATCCAGATTTAGCTGAAGAAAGACAAAAACAAGTTCTAGAAAGAATGATTGAATGCAATTATATATCAGAAAGTGAAGCAGATTTAATTTAATTAATTTCAAAAAATTAAAAGAAGCAATTTGTTTAAATTTGCTTCTTTTAATTCTTAATATTTTTAATTCTTATATCTACATTATTACATCTACATTATATGTTTTGTTTTCATCTAGTAATTTAATTCTATTTTCAATTAAAACATTATTTAAATAAATTTTTGAATTTTTAGATTTATCTGTTTCGTTAAACATTAATTTATTTCTTCCATTTGGATTTTTAATATTTATATTGTATATACTATTTCCATATTTATATTTAACTTGATATTCCTTCCAATCTTTTGATATAGTTGGATCTATTATTAAATGATTTTTTTCTATTTTTATTCCTAAAATAGTTTCAATTCCTGCTTTATAGTACCAACTGCCTGAACCTGTATACCAAGTCCATCCACCTCGTCCTATTAAGTTTTCTGCTCCATATATATCTGCTGGTATTACATATGGTTCTACTTTATATTTTTTAGATTCTTCTTTCGTCCTTGAATGCTCTATAGGGTTAATCATTTTGTATAACTCTAAAGCTTTATCACCAAATCCTAACATTGCTTTTGCAATTATAACCCAAATTGCAGCATGTGTATATTGACCTCCATTTTCTCTAACACCTGGTAAATATGATTTTATATATCCTGGCTCTAAATCGCTTTTTTCAAATGGTGGATCTAATAACTTAATTATAGCATTCTCTCTATCAATTAGATGGTTTTCTAAATTTTCTAAGGATATATATTTTTTATCATTATCTCCTGCATTAGAAATTACACTCCAACTTTGTGCAATACTATCAATTCTGCATTCTTCATTTTGAATACTACCTAATACATTTCCATCATCCATAAAAGCCCTTTTATACCATCTTCCATCCCAACCATTTGTATTTAATGATTTTTTTAATAGTTTTTTTATTTCTTCATATTTTTTAATTATTTCATCTTCATTTTTATATTTACATATATATGTTATTCTATTTAAAATATCATATAGAAAAAAACCTAACCATATACTTTCTCCTATTCCTTTGTTTCCTACCGTACTCATTCCGTCATTCCAATCACCTGACCCAATTAATGGAATTCCATTTTTTCCAAACTTAAGTGATTTTTCTATAGCTTTTATTACATGATTATATATTGAGTCTTTAAACTCTGTTTCTTCATACCTATCATATCTTTCATCAATTCCTTCTTCTAGTATCTCCCCTATTTTATATGGTGTTTCAATGTCTAATATCGTATAATCTCCTGTAAATTCTATATATTCTATAACTGCATATGGAAGCCATAATAAGTCATCTGAAAATCTAGTTCTTATTCCTCTTTTTGTTTCATCATGCCACCAATGTTCAACATCACCTTCTATAAATTGGTGTTTACTATGTTTTATAATTTGATTTTTTAATATATTAGAATCAATATATTTTAGTCCAAAAGTATCTTGCAATTGATCTCTAAATCCAAATGCACCACCTGACTGATAATATCCTGTTCTTCCATATAGTCTGCTAACTAAAACTTGATATAAAGTCCACCCATTTAATAATATATTTATTGATTCTATAGGAGTATACACTTGTAGTTTTCCAATCTCTTCCTTCCAATATTTTTTAACTTCTTCTAATTCTAATTTACTATTTTGTACTTTTCTATATTTATATGCTATATTTTTACATTCTAATAATTCTTCTTCAGCTCCTAACATATATATTATTTCTTTTGTTTCATTAATATCTAATTCTACTTCTATTTCACATACTATACAGTTATTTTTAAATATACTATTTTCTGTATCTAATATACTTCTTTTTAAACCATCTGGATTAGATATACCACCATTACCTAAAAATATATTTTTATCTCCTGAAAATGATTTTATCTTTTCACTACAAGATATATAAACATTATATTCTTCACCTTCATTTTTATATAGATTTTGTGCAATTAATATATTATTATTTTTATCATATTCTAAATCAATATTTCCATTTGTATTAAATTCATCATCACCTATTACTGGTTTTAAATAATAGAATAATTTTAACTTCTTTTTATTTTGTGATAAATTTTCTAATTTTAAGATTTGTATTTTTACTGAATCTTCTTTTGGTACAAATATTTCCAAAGTTTGTTTTATATTTTCGCTCATATGAATATATTTTATATATCCAAATCCATATATGATATTATAATTTTTTTCGTCTGGCATAGGGTTTAATCCTAATGACCATGCTTTTTTTGTCTCTAAATCTTTTATATAAATTATTTCACTCGGTATATCTAAAACTGGATTATTTGCCCAACTAGATATTCTATTTAACCTACTATTTTTATACCATGTATATCCACCCATATTCTCAGTTAAAAGACACCCAAATTTTTTGTTTGCTAATATATTACACCATACTGTTGGTAATCTATTTTCTCTATTTACTTTAATTAAATATTCTTTTCCGTCACTTGAAAAACCTCCATATCCATTAAAATATTTAAGTTCTTCTTTATTTTCTGTAACGTCTATATCATATTTATTATTTTCGCTATTATTTATTTCTACTATTTCTTTTTGAACTACATCTATGCTCTTACTTAAAAATTTTTCTTCAATTTCTTTTATATTATTTTCTATTCCTCCATTTTTACTATCAATCATTAATATAGCTAAATATTCTAATATTTTAATATCTTCTAAATCTATTTCACCTTTTGATAAAGTAAAAATTCCACCTTTTATATTTTTCAAATATGACATATTAAAATTCAAAATATTATTTTCTATTTCTTCTCTTACATAATTTTCATAACTATATTTTTCTTCATCTAGTATAACTATTTCACACTCGATATTTTTACTTCTAAAAAATTCATATGCTTTTAATATTTCCTGCACAATATATCCATCATTTACATTTCTAATTTTAACTAAGATAATTGGTAAATCTCCTGAAATTCCATATTTCCATAATTTTTCTTGTCTATGTGCTTTTTTATCTATTGAATTTTGTTGAATTGCTTTTGCTGAATTATCAAACAACATATATGATAATATTTTTTGATATATTTCTATATCTTCTCCTTTAATACTTAAATATCTACTTTCTGCTTCAACTCTGGCTTTAGCAATTTCAAAATCTTTTTTTACATTTTCTTTTATCTGATATTTTTTCACATTATCTTTTAAAATTTCTTCATGTTCACCTACCGAAATTATTAGATCAATATATATTTCTTCTTTTGGCTTTATACTAACTGTCTTTTTCAACGCTATTATTGGCTCTGTAACAAGACCTATTTTTTTTGAAAAAGGTATTGAATTTTTAACCATTACTGGCACACCAATATTTCCTCTTCCAAAAAATCTTTCACTATCTATTTCATATTCTAAATCCCCAACAACTTCACTATTTGTGGATAAATTAACTATCATTCTCATTTCTTTAATATTTGCATCTCTATTTTTTCTTTTAACAATTAAACTACTTGTTTCTTGATCATATCTAGTTATTAAAAACAAATTATTAAATGCTTGATGTGCATAATCTTGTTCTTTTGTTGATAAAATAGGTTCAAAATATGCACTTACTTCTAATGTTACTTCTTCTTGATTTTCACTATTCAATGTTAGTCTTCGTATCTCAGTTCCTTCTTCTGATGCAATTGTTGTTTCAATTTTACTTTTAATATTATTATTTACTAATTCTTGCTTTACTTTATCTGGCATAAATGAAATATTGTATTTAGAAAACTCACTACATGCATATGAACTTGTCCAAATATTTTTGTTTTTTACATCTTTTATTGCAAAAAATATACCTTGTAAATAATCATCTGTTTTCTTAAATCTATTTATATATATATCCTTATATTTACTAAATCCTTCACCTTTTTGATTAATTGCTATTGTATAGTTTTGATTTGATATAACATTCCCTGTTATTAATCTTTCATCAATTTTATTATATGTTTTTACAGAATATCCTTTATAATCTACATATTTAATTTTTTCAACTTTTTCTTTTTTCTCTTTTGTTACTATACCTTTTTGTGGCATAGCTTCTTGAAGTAATATCATCACTGATTTTATTTCTTGATTTTCTAAAAATCTTTTTTGTAATATTTTATTATTTAAACAATTATTTATTGATAAAATGTTTAATGCTTGATGATGTGCCATATATGTTTTTACAACTTCATATTTATTTCCTTTTTGTACTCTTTCTGGTGTAAAATCTATAGCTTCATAAAACCCAAATTTATTTAACATTCCATACTCTTCTAAATCTTTTAAATTTTCAATTTCTTCTTTTGGAACTACATCTATGCCTAATATACTTCCATATGGTGATATTACTTTTTCATCTGCTAATCCTCTTTTAAGCCCAAGCCATGGAATTCCAAAAGCTTTATACTGATAATTTGATTGCAAATCTTTTAAATATTCCCCATGGTATACCTATTTTCTTACAATATTCCATTTGACTTTTAATTAAAAATTTTGATGATTCATCTAAAATGCTTCCCTTATATGTTGGCATAATTACATTTGGCATCAAATATTCAAAAGCTGTTCCTGACCAAGAAATTAAACCTTTATATTTATCTAGTACAGTTAATGTTCTACTTAAATTCTGCCAATTTTTTACTGTTATATCTTTTTTTGCAATTGCAATTATACTTGCTTGCCTTGCTTCTGAAGCTAATAAAT
>CAYJKK010000018.1:0-30178 GCA_964370905.1 uncultured Clostridium sp.
TTCCTTTGTTTTAATAGCAGGAAATGATGAAAGGTTCTCATTAAATTTAAAAGCAGCTGACGTAAAAAAAACCATAAGTCTTGCCGAAACACCTACATTGGACCCTACTAATGTACTTACTTATAATGGTGCGGAACAAACAATGAACTTTTACACCTACAATGGTATAGATTACACTTTAGTTGATTTTAGTGCTGCTGACTCAATGTATACTATAACAGGAAATACAGCAACTACTGCCGGTACTTATACTGCTCAAATCACACTTAAAAACCCTACTTTATACAAATGGGATGACAGCCTTAGTGCCAACCTTTCAGGAGCTAATAACGAAACATATAGTATAGAATGGGAAATTAAAAAAATTGTAACACCTCTCCTTGGGGAACAAGAAGGCATAGCTGGAAGATTTTTATCATCAATTAAATTGCCAGCCGGTTGGAGTTGGGATGTTCCTGGCACTACAATAGTTGTCGGTGTTCACAACTATGCTGCTACTTTTAATCACCCAGATGGCAATACAAATTATGAAACAGTAAATGGCCAAATTGCTGTAAATGGAAAAATTCAATATTCTATCTCTTTCTACTTAACACCTAATTCTTACCCTGATGCACAAACTAACCCAACATACTTAATGAAAGGAGATACAAAAACATATACTCTTTCAACTGAATCTGGGTATCTATTTACATCTATCAAAATTAATGGCGAAGAACAATTGCAAAACGGTGCTGTTGCTACTAGCTTCCCTATAAATATAACTAATATTGATAAAGATTATGTAATATCCGCTGAAACTAAACAAATAATTTTGCAACCTATGGAAGGATATGAAGGTTTAACTTGTGATATTTATAAAGATACAACATTGCAAATCAAATGGGATTTACCTTATGATGATTTTCAAGCGAATTGGGTAAATTTAAATGAAAAACAAATATATAAAGGTTTCAAATTCCTAAGTGGTAGTGTTATACTCGAATTAGATAGTACAGTTCTTGCCTCTCTCCCTTTAGGAGAAAATAAAATTGAAATAGAACTTGCTTCTGGTGAATTGGCTGTTGCAACATTTAATGTTATAAATACTGCTCCAACCCCAGTCCCTACACCTGTTCCTACACCAACCGATACAGATACTAACAACCCTGGAACTAGTGATAATATTGTTACTTATACTATAATTGGTTTAGTTTCAATTATTTGTATTACAGGAATTTTTGTTATAAGAAAAAAACAACTAAATAATATTTAATAAAAGAGGAGAGATTTACCTCTCTCCTTTTATCTATAAGGAGATAATAAATAATGAAAAATATTTTAAAAATAAGCTTATTAATGACTATACTTACATTCGCATTTATACTGTTAGGGAGTACAAATGTAAATGCTGCAATAGGAGGATTACAATTTGATATAATCGATCCAAATAATCCCACTATAAATCCTGACGGATCAAAAACATATACTGTACTACAATCTGATGTTACATCATATGATGTTGGTAATATACCATATGGAGAGTCGAAAACTATAACTTTACTTATTACTAATACAACTGCTAACGGTATTGGTAGCCAAAAATATGGTTTTTTTAAAAATAGTACTAGTACAGATTCTTCAAATGATGCAAATCAAGAAAATCACCTTCATTTTAATTTTGGTCTTTCTGGAATTGCTGCTTCACAAAGAAATTATTTTGATGAACCTGCAGTTTTTCAAATTGAAATCGATAAGGCAAAACCAGGTAACTTTTCAATACGTAATCTTAATGTTACTCTTATTTTTACAATGAACGATAAGAGTCTCATTCCTTTTAGTATAACTGGAACAGATACCAGTATAACTTTAAGCAAACCTGTTACAAACCCAAATTTACCACTTACTTATAATGGTAATGAACAAACTATGAATTTTTACACTTTAGATTCTGGTAATTATACACTTATCGATTTTAATGATACTACTTACACTCCTATGCAAATATCGGGCAACATAGGAACGGATGCAGGTATCTATACTGCAAATATTAAAGCTCCATTTATCTGTGCTAAATGGCCTGCTGATTTACCAGTTACCGGAGTATATAATAACACTTATCAAGTACAATGGGAAATAAAACAATTTGAAACACCAGTACCAACTGATATATTTGAAGGTGAAGTGGGAAATACTTTAGAAACAATTGCATTACCTACTGGTTGGTCTTGGGTTGATAAATCTACTGTAATACAATCAGGAGAAATAAAATATCCAGTAAAATTTGAGCATCCAACAGATACTAAAAATTATGCAAATGTAAGTGGAGAGGTTTTTGTTAAAGGATTAGATAAATTTTCTATAACTTTTGATTTATCTGAAAATGGAAATACAACTGCAACAAATAATCCTGAATATTTAATAGTTGGAAACTCTAAATCATATACTATAACATCTGACTTAGGATATCAATTTACTTCTATTAAAGTTAACGGAGTAGAACAATTAAGAAGTAATACTGTTACTTCTATGGAAATCAATATTAATAATATTGATAGAAATCAGACAATAGTTGCTACAACTGAAAGAATTATTATAAACCCAATAGAAGAATATACTAATTTAATTTATGATATTAGCAAAGATAAATTGATACAAATCAAATGGGATTTAGATTTTGATACTTTTTACTCAAATTATTTAAAATTAAATGGAAAACAATTATTAGAAGGATTTATCTTTAAAAAAGGTAGTGTCATTCTTGAATTAGATAGTACTGTTCTTTCTACATTACCACTAGGAGAAAATAAAATTGAAGTAGAACTTGTATCTGGTGAATTAGCTGTTGCTACATTCACTGTTACAGATAGTTCAAACACTAATACCAATACAGATAATAATAGCAATAATAATTCAAACACAAATATAGATACTAATAACAATCCTGGAACCGGAGATAATATTATAGCTTACATTATAATAGGATTAGTAGCGATTTCAGGTATTATAGCAATTATAATTATAAGAAAAAAGAAAGAAGAAAAAAAGATTCTATCTTAAGTAGTTCAAGGAAAGTTGATTAAATAGAGAAAAGAGAAATAGTTTTAGCCTATTTCTCTTTTATAATTTCTAACTTATTTTCACTTCTTGTATTATCCTAATAACTAAATTACACAATTAATCATTTCTAACACTTCTAATTGATGTCTTTTCTCTTTTGGTGTTAAATATTTTAATACTGCCATTGGTATATTATTTAATCTTTTAAATATGTTTTTTCTTTATTTTCTGTTATACTATTATTCATAAGTGATTTTAATCACTTATTCAATTCTTATTTAATTTGCTTCATATCAATTGTAACATTACATTATTTAAATTGAACAACTATATATGTCATAAAATAATAGTTTAGTTATGAAAATAATTATTTATCCCCAGATAAATTCCCCATGCTAATTTATCTTGATAAATATCATCTTGTAATAACCTTTCTTCTTCTGAATTTGATAAAAATCCGCATTCTACTATAGAAATAGGAATGTTTACATTTTTAATTAAGTATACATTATCTAATTTTAAAGACTTGCGTGAATTATTTTTTTCTATAACTTCATTTAAGCTATTTTGTATATTGTTTGCAAGTTTTATACTACTCTCATTTGATGATTTAAAGAAAGTTTGCCAACCCCAATACTTTTCTTCTTCTATTTTATTCAAATGTATACTAACAAATATATCTGCATTACTCTCATTTGCAATTTCTAATCTATTTTTCAGATCTGAATTTTTCTTTTCTCTTAGCGTTTCTGCATCAATTTCATATATTCCATTTTCATCTGATCTTGTTAATATTACATTACACCCTGACATTTCTAGTAATTTTTGAATTTTTAAAGTTATTTCTAAATTGATACTAGCTTCTGTAATTCCATTACTGCTTTCTGCACCTTCATCTGGACTACCATGACCTGCATCTAATATTACTGTTTTTCCTGATACTGGAACCGATACTGTTTCTACTGTCATCTCATCATTTTCTATATTCATCGTTTGCACTGAAAAAATTAAAGTTCCTATTAAAATTGAGAAAATAACTAACTTTATTTTCTTAGCATATATAACAAACATAATATCCTCCTTATTTCAACATTTATATTAAAATATATTCTATGTTTATTTTTTTATACACCAATTATCCTCTTATATTTACTTACTTTATTAATACAAAAAACTAAAATTATATTAAATACATAATTTTAGTTTTTTTAATAAATTAATATTTATACTTTTTCTAGTTCTTTAATTTTTTGTTCTGTTTCGTCTTCTATTATAATTATTTCTCTTTTTCTGTTTTTCCTTCTATATAATTCGTTTATAGTAATAAATTGATAAATAGTTGATGCTACTTGACCAAGACCTGTGCAAAATGGTGTTGGCAAGATACTCACTAAAAATCTAATAATATTTGCTATAACTCTATTTACTGTAACATCTACTGCTGATTTTTTTAATTGTAAATATATTATTTTTATTCTATATAAAGGGTAAATTATAAAGTTTATCAATTCAAAAATTATAAATATAGCTACTGTATTTAATTCTAAATTATATAAATGGAATAATGCTCCAAACATTATTACTGATGTAAATAATAATAGCATTAACAATTTATATGCATTTATTGCATGTTCTTTATATCTAAATTTATCTTTTACCATATCTATCCTTGCAGCTATAGAAATAGCTTCAAATGCATCCCATTGTGTATCTGTTATAAGTGCTACAAAGGTTATTGCAATTGCAAAATTCTCACCATATTCAAGTGCATTACTTAATCCAAATAGAAATATCAACATATATCCTATACTATTTGCTATTTCTGCTGAATCATATTTAATACAATTAAATATATTAAATTGTATTTTAAATTTAGAAAAATTCTTAATTACAATGTACATTGTATATATAGCAATTGATATTAGTGTTCCTGATATTATTAGAATTTGATTTTCAGTAACTAATGATAATCCTATTAAAACAATAAAGTTTATTACATTATATATTAACGAATATTTATTTGCTAATTTGTTCTTTTCTTCATAATATAGCTTTTCTATTATAAATATAAATATTAATTGTAGAAAAAACTGTATTAATGAATATATTGTAAAATTCTTATAAAATTCTACATCCATATTCATAAATGCAATGTATTCATCTACAAATATTACTAATACTCCAAATATTATAAAGCTTATAATTGTTCCAATTAATATCCCACTCATTACACTATTTTTATTTTTGTCTTTTTCTTTTGCAACATTTGCTCCTGTTGCAAATATTGATTTTAATATAAGCCATAAAAATTGTAATGGATACATTATTGTAAATACATTTAATAATTTTTCATCTATAATTATACTTAAGCAAAACCAAGATATTATTGGTATGAAAGAGAGAAGCGCTTGATCAAAACTGATTTTTAATAATCTTTTCATTCTATTACCACTCTTTTCCTATATTTATTTTTTGCTACTTTTTTCATTTGTATTGATTTTCTCACTTTCTTTTTTTCTTATTAAATTTTAACACAGTTAAGTTCTTACTGCAATAAAAGATATAGATATTTTATTACAATATCTATATCTTATTTTGTAGTTTATCTATTCTCTTTTCTTCTATCAATTGCATAACTACTTCCTAAAATCGTTTTAGCAGCATGTTTTACTTGAGCTCCAATTTCTCCTATTTCTAGAATATTTTCAAACCTAGCACCATTATCTAATACAACTCCTATTGAAAGTGAAGTAAGTGGGAATTTTTCAACTACACCTTTTCTATTTTCAACTTCTATATATCCACTTTCCCAGTCTTTTTCTGTAAAATATGTTTCTATTTCTTTATCAAAATATGCTAAAATTGTTTGACATATATCTTCAACTTCATTTCCTTTTACTACTGCTACAAAGTCATCTCCACCAATATGACCTACAAATATTTCTTCTAAGTTACTTTCTTGTAAGCATTTAACAATTGTATCTGCAGTAAACTCTATTATTTTATCACCTTTTAAGAAACCATACACATCATTATATGCTTTAAAGTTATCTAAATCAAGATATAATACGCTATATGCTTCATTTGATTTAATTCTTTTCTTTAGTTCTGCATGTATTTGAACATTACCTGGAAGTCCTGTTAAGGCACTTACTCTTCTATTACTTGCTAACAATCTATTCAAATTTTTGATTGTATGATACAGATATTGTTCATCTACTGGTTTTTTTATATAGTATTCTATTGATTCTTTTAATATCGCTAATCTATGTTCTCTTGTTTTATTTGATGATACTACAATAACAGGTGTTATTGTATTGTCCTCATCTTTTCTAATTCTTCTACATAATTCTACTACATCTACTTCTACTGAGTCCTCATTTATTATTATTAACGAAGGTATGTTTTTTAATGCCATATCTATATTTGAAGTATTAACACTGATAAACTTAAGTTCATAATCCTCTTTAAATAGTTCTCTAAATACTTTTACTGACATATCATCATCATCAATTATATATATTTCTTGTGCCATTTTTCCTCCATCCTTTATTTTGTAACTTTCATATTTGCTGTTTCATTTTGTCCGTCTATATTTGTTGCAGTTACTTCAATAATATTTTCACCTTCTTTTAGTGAGTATGAATATACTACTTCTTTTTTTCCATCTAGCTCTTGTTCTAATACATCTGTTTCATTTCCTATTAATTTTATGCTTTCTAATCCTAATTCATCTGTAATAGTTATTATAAATGCATCTTCTTCACTAACAGTAATTTCTATTTTTGGTTTCTTAATTCCTTTTACTTCTTGTTCTTTAGTAACTTGCTCATTATTAGTATCTACTGCTACGACTGTTAAGATGTTTGTTCCTACTGGTATATCAATACTATACTCTAATTCAAAGTCATTAACTTCAATTTTTGTTTCGTCTTCATCTTCCCATCTATATGTTATATATGCTATTTCTTCTGTAGAATCAGCTGAAATAACTAATTCTGTACCATCTACTTCGAAGTTTATATTAATAATCCCTGCTACTGTATATGTTTGTACATATTCTGATACTCCACCATTAACATCTGTTGCAACTACCTTTAATTCGTTTGTACCTTGTGGAAGATCAATTAGTTTTTCTATTATTTTTTTATTATTGGCTAGTATTTCAATTTCTTCTTCACCATTCCAAGAATACGTAATTTTAGCTAATCCAAGTGGATGCTCTAATTTTAATTTTATTGTTTCTTCTGTATCTTGCGTTACTGCTATTGTTGGTTTTTGAGAAGCTGCATCGTTTTGAGATGCAATATACATATCAAATCCACTTTTAGCAATAAAAAATATTCCTGTTAAAACTATTGCAATTCCAAAAAATATTAATATAGTTTTTAATGGAGCTGGACCTTTATTATTATTTGGTTTATATTTTTGATTATTTATGCTACTTTTTCCTTGATAATTATTATTTTCAACACTTAATATTTGATTCAATTCGTTCACCTCTTTTTTTATCTTCTCAAATTATATCATAACGATTTTTTATTGTAAATATTTTTAATATCAAAAAAAGCTATAATATTATATATTATAACTTTTTTCATTAAATTTTATTAAATTAATTTTGTGCATATGGTAACATAGCAATATGTCTTGATCTTTTTACTGCTATTGTTATATCTCTTTGATGTTTAGCACAAGCCCCAGTTGTTCTTCTTGGTAAGATTTTACCTTTATCATTGATGAATTTTTTTAATTGTTCTGGATTTTTATAATCTAAAACTAAATTTTTATCACTACATAAAGCACATACTTTTTTTCTTTGCTTTCTGAATTTAGGATTAAAATCATCATCATAATTGTTATTATTTCTTCTATTATTTCCTTTTTTGTCTGCCATTATCTTATTTCCCCCTTACTTATTAGAATGGTAGGTCATCACTTGAAGACATTTCAAAGTCTGATCCCATGTTTCCTGGAGCTGTGTTTCCAAATGCATTATCAAATGCAGCTGAACCACCTGTTTCTCCTTCACGTTTTGAATCTGCAAAATAAGCTTCTTCTGCTATAACTTCTGTTACATACACTTTTTTACCTTCTGCATTATCATAGTTTCTTGTTTGAATTGTTCCAATTATTCCTACTTGTTGACCTTTTTTAAAGTATTTACTACAAAATTCTCCTGTTCTACTCCAAGCAACAATATTTATAAAGTCTGCTTGTCTTTCTTCTCCTTGTCTTACAAATCTTCTGTTTACTGCTAAACTAAAAGATGCTACTAATGTATTGTTTGTTTGTGTATATCTTGTTTCTGGATCTCTTGTTAATCTTCCCATTAATATTACTTTATTCATGATTATCACCTTTCTCTACTTTAATTATTGGTCCTTACTTTTATATTAAACTTCTTTTCTTACAACGATATATTTAATTATACCATCAGTAATTCTGTAAACTCTTTCAAGTTCTGTTATTGAATCTGGTTTAGCTTCGAAGTTATATATTACATATATTCCTTCTTTATGTTTTTTGATTTCATAAGCTAATTTTCTTTTACCTAAGTTTTCAGCTGATTCAACATTACCGTTTTCATTAATTAATCCTGTGAATTTTTCTTCTAAAGCTTTTACGTTTGCTTCGTCTAATTCTGGATTAATAATGATAATACTTTCGTATTTGTTCATTATTTTCACCTCCCTCTGGATATATAACCTACATTTGAAATGTAAGTAGAGATTTAAAAATAGGTTTCTCTATTTTCAAACACTAATATATTACCACATTTTCAAGGTATTTGCAATAGTTTACACTAATTTTTATATTCTCTAAAATTAATGATAATTAATATAATATTGCTCTAAAACCAAATCCAGTACCTTCATATGTAGGATTATCATCTCCTCTAAATGATGCTGGATATTCTGAAGCATCATTTGCAGCTCTCCCACCTCTTACAACTGCTGTTTTTGAAGTATTTGTACATGTTTCTAGTGTCCATTCCCATACATTTCCTGCTATATCATTTATATTTAAAATTTCTGAATTTTCGGCTTGTCCTGCTGCTCCTGCTACTGACGTATTTGTTACTGTTTCTCCATTATTATTTGCAAAATTACCAATACTTGAACTGTCAGAATTTAAGATATACTCATCTATCTTCCCTGTAGTTTCCATAAACTTTAAAATTAGATCCCATTGAAATCCAAACATCAAACTTCCTTTTGTTCCCGGTAAATTCATAGTTTCTGCTTTTAATTGAGAATCTTCTTTATCTATACTGACATATATTGCTTCTCCTTCTTTTGATACTGGCACTCCACCGTCATTTCCTATTTCATATCTTGATACCCAAAAACCTTCATTATCATATATATTTTTTAGAACTTCATTTTTCTGATTATTATATTCTTGCTGAGTTTCAAATACCCCTGAATTTTCTCTGTATATGTCTGAATATGTATAATTTCCATCTATCGGTAACTTATATTCTGAAGTATATTTATTTATATTCTCTTCTATTTTCTCATAATCTTCAGGTGATTCAACAGCATTATTTATTTCTTCTCTTGGAACATTTACCCAAACCCATTCATTTTCAGTTTTAGTATCTATTATAACTAATCCTTCATCTACACTATCTTCAGTTTCCTCTATCGATACTTTCCCTCCTTCTGGAATTATTACAATCTCTCCATTTGGATCTAAGTATTCTTCTCCTCCACTACCTGCTATATCTCCTGGCTTTAATTTATTTTCTTCCGGATCATTGTCTAGTTGTTCACTAATTTTTACTTCTATTGTTTTTAAATCTATTTCAAAGTCATATCCATCAATTTTTCCAATAAGTTTGTTATCTGTTACCTCAACATTAGTAGCTTTATAGTTTTTTACTAAATCTTCTTGTAAATTCTGTTCATTTATATTTCCAGATTTGTCATATGACCCTAGCATTGCTAATTGGATTTTTTCCATTGCAGTCTCTTTTATTGTTAACTCTGCTGCTTCATTAGCTCTTGTTAATATTCCATTTTCTCCAAAAAGCATTCCAATTGATATTGTTGCTAAAATTAATAATATAATTATTGTGATTACTAAACTTATCAATGTAATCCCTTTATTTTCTTTAGTTTTCATCTTTGCCTCTTTTCTCTTTAAATTTATTTATCTATATTTTATACTTAAGTAATCTTTTAGTCAATTCTTTATAGCTAAAATTTATTTAATAATAATTATCGATAATCATTTGTTTTTTATCTATAAAACTATCCATATATACAAAAAAATGATATACTATTAAGTAATTAATATCTCTTAAAACACAAAAAATTATAATTATCTGGAGGATTCAATGGATATACAGAAAAAAATATCACTCAATTCAAATACAATAAAAACTATTGCTATAATTGCAATGTTATTTGATCATATCATAGCAATATTTTTTCCAGCAACTTCACCTGAGATGTATCTATTTCGTATGCCTGGACGAATTGTTGCTCCAATTATGTGTTTTTTTATTGCTGAAGGCTTTTTTAAAACTTCTAATTATAAAAAGTATTTAGGTAGATTAATTATATTTGCCTTAATATCTCATATCCCATACATACTTGCTTTTGGTTATGACATTTTAGATACAACTAGCATATTTTTCACATTAGCAATTGGGCTAATTTGCTTAAAAATAATCTACTCTGAAAAACTGCATACTGTAATCCAAATTTCTATACTTATACTTTTACTCATATTAGCTAGCTTTTCTGATTGGGGATATACAGCTGTAATATGGATTATAATGTTTGGTTTGTTTCATAATAAATTTAAATTACAAATACTATCATTCATTCTAGTATCACTTTTTGTTTTTATATTACCACTAATTATAGAAAATGGTTTTAGTATTAATAGTATGTATTTTTATATCTGCCAACTAGGAGTATTTCTCGCTATTCCATTTTTAGTCCTATATAATGGAGAACGTGGTAAAAAAGGTAAATTCATAAATAGCTTATTTTATATATTTTATCCTATTCACCTCTTAATTTTATATTTAATAAATCTACTAATTTTATAAATTTATTAAAAGACTTAAATTTTATTATAATTTAAGTCTTTTTTGTATTTATTTTAACTTCATTGATAATAATTTTGAAATACCACTTTCTTCCATAGTAACTCCATATACTGTATCTGCTGCTTCCATTGTTCCTTTTCTATGAGTTATTACTAAAAATTGTGTGTCACCTACAAATTTCTTTAAATATTCTGCATATCTAAATACATTTACATCATCAAGTGCTGCTTCAATTTCGTCTAATACACAAAATGGTGATGGATTTATTTTTAATATACCAAATAATAATGCAATTGCAGTAAGTGCTCTTTCTCCTCCTGATAATAACATCATATTTTGAAGTTTTTTACCTGGTGGTTGTACTGTTATATCAATTCCACACTCTAATATATTTTGTTCATCTATTAACTTAAGATTTGCAGTTCCTCCTCCAAATAACTCTTTAAACACATCATTAAAGTTTTTATTAATTATCTCAAACTGTGTTTTAAATTGTGTTTTCATTGTATCTGTTATTTCAGATATCATATTTCTTAGTTTTGCCATTGTAGATTCCAAATCGACTCTCTGTTCACACATAAAATCATATCTATCTTTCAATTGTCTATATTCTTCTATTGCATCAACATTAACACTTCCTAATTCTCGTATTTCAGTTCTTAATCTATTAACCTCTCTTTGGGTATTAGCAATACTATCTGGCTTTTTAAATTCTCCTATATTATTTGGTGTAAGCTCATATTCTTCCCACATTTTTGAAATAACATGATGTATGTCTTCTTCTAATTTTGTTTTCTTAACTTCTACTTTTATAACTTGTCCTTTTAAGTCTTCTATAGTCATAAACGTTGATTTCAACTCTTCTTCTTTTAAAGATAATATTTTATTATCATCTACTCTTTGATTTTTTAATTCTTCTATTTTTACGGTACTATTTTCTACATCAAATTTTATTTTATTAATTTGATTTTTTATATTTTCAACTTCTTTTTCAAAATTAGTATTTTCATCATTTATAACTATAATTTGTTCTTTTTTATGATTTATAGACTTGTTACTGTTTTGTATATCTAGATTTATTCTTTCTTGTATTTCAGAAATAGAAGATTCACTTTCATCAAAAGATGATACTGATATTTTTAAATTTGTTATATCAAAATTCAAATCATCAATATATTTTTGATTATCTTTATTTAAGTTAGCAAATTCTGTTATTTTAGAATTCAAGTCTTCTGTTGTTTTATTCAACTCTTGAATCTCTTCTTTATATTTTTCTTTATTACTGCTATATTCTTCTTTTTGTTTTTGTAAGTTTTCTTTTTCTATTTTTAATTTTGAAAGTTTTACTTCTAATCTTTTAATATTCTCTTCTATAGAAGTTACTTTTTGCTTTTCAATAGCATACACAATGTCTATTTCTTGTAGTTCTTTTTCATAAGCTAGCCCTTCTTCAAATATATCTTCAATTGCTTTTTCATATTCTTCCTTTTGAGTTACTATTCTTTCTATTTTTTCTTCTAAAGACTTTATTTCTTTTTGAAGCTTTTCTATTTCTTTACCTCTACCTAATATATTTACAGATTTTTTAGCTACTGACCCTCCTGTTATACTTCCTGCTGGATTAATTACATCACCTTCTAAAGTAATAACTCTTGTAGAATAATTATTTAATTTCGAAAACTTAATTGCAGATTCCATATTATCTACTATTACAGTTCTACCTATTAAACTTAATACTATTTCTTGGTATTTTTTATCATATGTAACTAAATCTGATGCAATACCAATATACCCTTCTACTTTTATTTTTAAATTTTCTACTTTCTTACCTTTAACAGATGATAATGGTAAAAACGAAGCTCTTCCTAAATTGTTCTTTCGTAAATACTCTACTAGTCTTTTTGCATCTTCTTCTGATTCTGTTACTATATTTTGAAGTGAAGATCCCAAACACATTTCAATAGCCACTTGATACTCATCTGGTACATCTATAATGTTTGCTAATATTCCATGCATTCCTTTTCCAAGTTCTTTCGTATTTTCGCAAGCTTTTAATAAATCTTTAACACTTTTAATATATCCTTCTTTTTCTTTTTCAGTTTCTATTAAAAACTTTAATTTAGAATCTTTAATACGCTTTTCCATACTAAATACATTTATATCTTTTTCAAATTTATCTATATTTTTAGTTACATCTTCTTTTTTACTGTTATATTTTTCTATATTTGAAATTATTTCTTTTCTTTTGTCATCAATTTGTTGAAATTTCTTAGAGATTTCTTCTCTTTCTAGTCTTGTAGAGTCAAGATCAGATATATCTACTCTAATTTCTGTTTCAATATGTTTTTGCCTTTTTTCATCATTTTGATAATTAATGTCTTGAATATTAATTTGTCCTTGCAATTCATATTTTTTATCTGTATTTTCTTCTACTGTGAGCTTATATCCTTCTATCATCTTTTCTTTATCTGATAATTTTGCAGTTAATTCTAGTAATTGCTTTTCTTTCTCTAATAATTCTTTTTCAAACTTTTCTTTATTTTCTTTTAAATTTTCCTTTTTTAATTCTTTTTGTTTACTTTCATCTTCTAATGTTTTTATAGTTCCTTCTAGTTCTAGTATTTCTTTTTCTAATCTTTTCTTATTTTCTATATTATTTGTTTTTCTAGTTTCTGTAACACTTATACTAGAATTTAACATTTCAACTTCCTTTTGACTTTCAAAACCTAAATTTGAGATTCTTTCAATTTCTAAAGTTATTTCATCAATCTTCACTTTTAATTCTTCTTTTAATTTTTGAATGTTTTGTAATCTATTTTCTTCTGCTTTAAATTGTGCATTATATATTTCTTCATCTTCTACTACTTTTTTTAGTTCTTCTTTATATTTTTCAATATTCGCAACAAAAAGACCAACTTCAATATTTTTTAATTCTTCTTTTAAACCTAAATATTTTTTAGCTTTTTCTGATTGATTTTTTAATGGATCTATGTTTGTTTCTATTTCTGATAATATATCGTTAATTCTTAATAAGTTTAATTTTGTATGCTCTAACTTTTTTTCTGATTCTTGTTTTCTACTTCTATATTTTACAATACCTGCTGCTTCTTCAAATATGTGTCTTCTATCTTCAGATTTGTTGCTTAAAATTTCATCAATTTTCCCTTGACCTATTATTGAATAACCATCACGCCCTATACCTGTATCCATAAATAGTTCTAAAACATCTTTTAATCTACATGGTACTTTATTAATAAAATACCCTGTTTCACCTGTCCTATATATCTTTCTTGTTATTGTTACTTCTGTATATTCAATAGGTAATATTCCATCTGAATTATCAAATATTAATGATGCTTCTGCAAATCCTAAAGATTTTCTGTTTTGTGTTCCAGAAAATATTATATCTTGTGATTTTGCCCCTCTTAGAGATTTCATACTTTGCTCGCCAAGAACCCATCTTATACTGTCAGATATATTACTTTTACCTGATCCGTTTGGTCCAATTACACTTGTTATTCCTTTTCTAAATTCTAATATTGTTTTATCTGCAAAGGATTTAAATCCTTGTAATTCTAATCTTTTTAAATACATTATTTTCATTCCTTACTACATTTTAGTTTCCTATGCTAGTTTATATCATTTTAAAGAATTTGTAAAGGAATTTTTTAATTTATGTATCTGCTACTGCTTTTGCTATATTGTATATTAATTTTTGTTTTTTAGGTGTACATCTTATTAATACATCATATAGATCTTTATCTAAGTATCTTTCTCCATCTATTACTGCCCCTGATACAATGTGCTCCATTGAAACATCTAGTGCAAAACTTATTTGTGCTAATCTCCTTAAGTTTGGTTGTGCACCCCTTTCGATTCTACTGATGTATGCTATTGCTACATCAATTTCTTCTGCTAAAACCTCTTGAGTTATTCCTTTTTTTATTCTTGCATTTTTAATTCTTTCGCCAATTAATTTGTAATCAATATCCATATTATCACTCCCTCTCTAAAGTAAATATATCACTCTAATGTTCTAGTGTCAATATCTAATATAATTTATATATAAAATTTTACAAAACAATGCCATTTATGTATAAAATAGCACAAAAAAAATAATAGAATATATTAACTCTATTATCTTTCTTCATAAATTATTTATTATCAAAATTCTGCATATTTTTAATATTTAATTTCACTAATGCTGCTAGAAGTTATGTTCCAATTATTATTTTGATCTAATTCCCCTTTTGAAATATTACTTAAATTCCCTTTTTCATATAGATAAATTCCTTCTTTTGAATCACCTGAAATATACATATAGTTTTCTGGTAATTTATATCCATCTATATATCTTATATCTACTGTAGCTTTTTCTTTTGTAAGTGCTGAATAATCTGTATAATATATTTTTTCTGATATTTCTATCCCTTCTACATAAAATATATTGTGACTTCTTTCATTAATTATATATATATCTGTTAATTCACCTAAACTTCCATATGATTTATTTTTATATAATTCAAAATCTTCTCCGTAATTTAATGTTAAATTATCTATTGCTGATAAGTCAATTACATAGAAATTACCAAAATCAGAACTCATGCTAATTGCATCTATTCCTGATATATTTACACCATTTGTTACATTCCCATCTATCCCCATTATTGAATATACCGATGTTTTATCCACAGGAAGTGTACCGTTTTCTGCATAAAAATTAGATATTTTACCTCTTAAATTTGCTATATCTGATTGCATATTTTCTATACCTTCAAATTTTAATTTTTCACTAGTATTACTTATTACTATATTTGAAATTATTAATAATAGTACAATAGTTATTGATAACGATACAAGTGAAATCCCTTTTTGATTTTTTATTTGCTTTTTACTTACTTTGAATTTTTTTATAATATTTTTCATATTTTTCTCCTTAGCTTATGTATATTATTTCCTTTTCTTAAGTTTACTATTTATCTTTCTTTTTTTCAATACTTTTTTCTATTAATCCATACAATTTTCTTTTTTTATTATACTTCTTAATCTCAATATATGAAACTGCCCATAAAAATATTATTATTAGTATAATAGCTATATTAGTTGTTATGTAATATGAATATCCTAATATTAGTGTTAATGCTAGAAGCACTAATATGTTTGTATAATTAACTATTTTTTCACTTACCTGTTTTCCAAATAAAATATGTAGTGTCCCTTTAAATATCCTACCTCCATCTAATGGGTATATTGGAATTAAATTAAATATTAATAATATTAGATTTGCATATATTATATTTATTTGTTTTAATATATCATCATTAATTATAAATGAAATTATTATTATTAAAATATTTGTTAACGGTCCTGCAAAAGCTATAAATATTTTTTTTAATTCTAATCTATTTCCTTTTAATATTTTTTTATTGTAATCATTATTTGATATCAAAAATTCAATTGTAAAACCATATATATTTATTTCCATTTTTGATAGTTTTAATCCAAATATCAAACCAACTACTATATGTCCTAGCTCATGTAGTACTGTAAATACTAACATTAAAAAATATGTTTCTATTTGATTTGTAAAATAAAACAAGAGTATTAATAGGAAAATTTTTAAATCTATTCTAAATACCACTTTGATTCTCCTTTACAAATTCAATATTTTTTCTGGATTAATATTTCTCTCAGATACTCTTATTTCAAAATGTAAATGTGGACCTGTTGAATTTCCAGTTGATCCAATTGTTCCTATTTCTTGACCTTGTTTTACAAAATCACCTTGTTTTACATATAACTCATTACAATGAGCATATACAGTACTTACTTCTCCAATTTGAATTTTAATATGTTTTCCATAATCACCATAATCTGTAGAAATTACAACTTCACCATCAGTTGCTGCAACTATTTTAGTACCTGTTGTAGCTCCAATATCTGTTCCTGTATGATTTTCAGGAATATTAGGATTTGTTGTTTCTCTAGTGCCAAATCTAGATGTTATAATTCCTTGTGCAGGTATTATAAATGAAGTTGTTTGATTTGCTAATAATATATCTTTTTCTTCTTGTGTCAACTCAACTTCAACTATCTGTTCTTCTTCTAAAACACTTCCACCTATTCCTACATTTTGAGTTTTTTCTAAACTTTCTTGCTCTATTACATTTTCAATAAAAACACTTTCTTCTGTGTTATTCATCTCATTTGTTTCATCTTCTAAGTCTTCATTTTCCATAGTTTGTAAGGAATCTATATATCCGCTTACTCTTTGAAATATATTATTTATATCGATATTGTATGATAATATCTCTTTTGTTTTATTTATAACATCATTTGAAAAATTATATTTTCCTCCATATATATTTGAAATAGATACATATATTAAACTACAAATTATAACTTGTACTATTAATTTTTTTAATACTCTTATATCTTTTTTATCACTTTTATTATCTTTTATAACTTTTGAATTAAAGTCCCTTCTTCTTTTATATATTTCTTCTGCTTTTTTTATTCTTTCTTCAACACTAATATTTTTATACATTTTACACACCTCTTCCTTTGTTTCTATCTAACTATATTCGAGATGTTTAATATATATAACTATATTTTTAAAATATAATTATAGCTAATTGAATGATAATTATGCTTATTGTTACCATTAAATATTTTTTTGTATTCTTATATTTTCGTTTTATATTTATACTTTCCTCTACATTTATTTTTGTTTTATTTTCAACATTTTTAATATAGTCTAGTATTACATTTTCTGCTTCTTTTATTATATATGTATTTTCTTCTTTTTCTATTTTTGAGTTTATATTATATTTAGTATTTTTACTACTTGTCTTATAATCTACTTTTTCTAAGTGTTTAGCCTTTTTTGTAGATTTAACTATAACTATTGCTTCTTCTATTAGATTTGAGGGTAAATTTTTTAAAATAATCATATTTTTCATTTTTAAATTACTCATATCTTCCTCCTAGTTATTTTAATTTTCTTTTTTTATTTCTTTTTCAATTTATTTTACTTTCAACTTTACTTTTCATATAATTAGTTTTTACTTATTTTTATTAGTTATTCATTATTACTGTATACTTTTTACTTTATTTTTACTTTTTTAATTTTCTCCTGCAAAAAAACAACCAGATATATCTCTGATTGCTATTTATATATTTATGCAGTTTTCAATTCTAATCTTAATTTATCAGCTATCATAGCGATAAACTCTGAATTTGTTGGTTTTCCCTTTGTTGCTGATATTGTATATCCAAAAATTGTATTTACTGACTCCTGTTCACCACGTCCCCATGCAACTTCTATTGCATGTCTAATTGCTCTTTCAACACGTGATGGAGTAGTACTAAATCTAACTGCTATTTTAGGATATAAGCTTTTAGTTATTTGATTAACTATATCTATATCATTAATTACCATAATTATTGCTTCTCTTAAATATTGATATCCTTTAATATGAGCTGGTACTCCAACTTGATGAATTATATTTGTTACTAATGCTTCTAAATTACTTTCTGAATTTTGATTATTATTTTGAATTGTAATATATTGCTGTTTAGGTTCTTTAATAAAAAAACTATTATTTGTTTGTCCTGCTCTATACAATTTAATATCACGAATTCTTTTAATTAGGACTTCTATATCAAATGGTTTTATTACATAATATTCTGCACCTAACAAAATTGATTTTTGTGTTACTTTGTCTTGACCTACTGCTGAAAGCATTATACATATTGGCTTTTCTTCTACTGGCACTGTGCTTAATTTTTCTAACACACCTATACCATCTAAATGCGGCATAATTACATCTAATAATACAACATCTGGTTTTAAATTAGATATTAAATCAATTGCTTCATTTCCATCTTTTGCAGCTCCTACAACTTCCATATCTTCTTGAGAGTTAATGTATGTAGATAATGTTCGACTAAAATCTTGATTGTCATCAGCGATTAAAACTGTAATTTTCTGTTTCATTTGTACCTCCTAAAATACTAACTGTAAATTTCTTACAATTTGATTATATTATCATTTTTTAGGTTTTGCAACAAATAACTGTAAATTTTTTCCATTTTTTTATGAAAAGGCTCTTTTTATTTATGAAACTATATATATTTTACGACACCATCTGAAATATCAAGTATTTTTAACTCTTTTAATTCTATTTTTTTCTTTATTTTTTCTTTATTATCCATAGTGACTTCTATATTACATACAATATTTTCTAAATATGTTGTTTTAGTTATATTTATATTATTATTTTTACAATAATATTGAAAAATTTCATATTCTTTATAATCTAATATAACAGTCAATTCTTCGCCTAATTGTTTGTTTACTATTTTAGAATTTTCTATACCTAATTTAGTTGATTCTGAATACGCTCTAACTAATCCACCTGTTCCAAGCAAGATTCCTCCAAAATATCTAGTTACTATAACTAAAATCTGCGCCAAGTTGTTTTTTTGAAGTATATTTAGCATTGGTAGTCCTGCTGTTCCAGAAGGTTCACCATCATCACTACATTTTTCGATTATATTATTATTTTTTAATATTCTATATGCTGAACAATTATGATTTGCTAATCTATTTTCTTTTTTAACTTTTTTAATTATTTCTTCTGCTTCTTCTTGTGAATTCACTTTAAAAATATTTGTTATAAATTTAGATTTTTTTTCAATGTACTCTATTTTATTATCTTCACAAACTGTATCATACTTTTCAATCATACATAACTCCCACTTTAATTACTTCCTGCTACATATCCAGTAGAATATGCTATTTGTAAATTAAACCCTCCTGTATAACTATCTACATCTATTATTTCTCCTGCAAAATATAGGTTAGATATTATTTTTGATTCCATTGTTTTAGGGTCTATCTCTTTAATATTTACTCCACCACTTGTTATTATAGCTTCTTCTATTGGTCTAAATTTTTTTATATTTAATGTGAATTTTTTAAGTATATCTATAAGTTTTTTTCTTTCTTCTTTTGTAATTTCATTTACTTTTTTGAATTCATTTATTCCACTTAATACTATTATTATTGGTATTAATTTTTGAGGCAATAATTTGTCTAAACTATTTCTAAAGTTTTTATTTTTAGCTTCTTCAAAGTCTCTTAATAACCTTGCATCTAATTTTTTATCATCTAATGCTGGTTTAAAATCTATACTGATTTGTATCTTTTTATTTCTCATCTTACTTTCAATTTCTTTATATCTAACTAAATGTGCTGAAGAACTTAATATCATAGGACCTGAAATACCAAAATGAGTAAATATCATTTCTCCCATATC
The DNA here is from genome assembly GCA_964370905.1 of uncultured Clostridium sp. GTDB lineage: Bacteria > Bacillota > Clostridia > TANB77 > CAG-508 > CAG-269. Next base: position 20,431 of record CAYJKK010000018.1, read on the forward strand.
TTCATATATTAATTTATTCTTTTCTATATCTTTTATCTCTATAGCTACATTTTTAAGACTTAATCCTTGTAGTTCTTTATATATTTCTTTTTCATATATTTCAAGTGGTACTAGTGATGGCCTAATTTCTTTTATAGTATGACCTATTTGAGATGCCAATTTATATCCATCTCCTGTTGATCCAGTTAATGGATAGCTACTTCCTCCTGTTGCAATTATTATTTTATCTGCAATATATGTTTCCTCATTTGTTTTTACCCCTATAGCTTTGTTTTCTTTTACTATAATTTGATTTACTGCTGTTCCATATATAATTTCTACACTTAATTCTTTTAGTCTTTTTGTAAAGCATTTTAATACATCTAAAGATTTATCTGTAACCGGAAATATTCTATTTCCTCGTTCTTCCTTTACATGTACTCCTTGTTCTTTTAAAAAGTTAATTATATCTATATTCGTATATCTTTTATATGCACTATATAAGAACATACCATTACCAGGTGTATTTTTAATAAAGTCATCAATTTCTAAAGAAGATGTAATATTACATCTTCCTTTACCTGTTATTAATAGTTTTTTCCCTAGTATATTCATTTTTTCAAGTATTGTTACTTGATTTCCATTTTCAGCAGCAGTTATTGCTGCCATCATACCAGCTGGTCCTCCGCCTACTATTATTACTTTCATATTTTTATTTCCTTTTTATTAAATATTATTTCTTTGTTGTAGTTTTTTTAGCTGTTGTACTTTTTTTAGTTGTAGATGTAGCTTTAGGCTTAGTTGTTTTTTTAGCTGTAGATTTTGATGCTGTCTTTGCCGTACTTTTGGTTGTCTTCTTAGCTGCAGACGTAGTAGTTTTTTTTGTTGTAGGTTTTTTCGCTGGAGCTTTTTTTGTTATTTTAGGCTCTTCTTCTGAAACATCATTTAAGTATCCTATATTATTTGATTCTGCTTCTCTTATATATCTATCTAGTTCATCATCTGAGCTTTCTTGATTACTATCTACTAAAAAGTCATTTTCAAATACTAAGTCTTGATTACTTTGACTACTTAATTTTTTTTCCTGTTTTTCTTCTTTTTCATTATCAAATTTCGCAAATTTTTCTTCATCTTCATCATAATCTGAACTAAAATCAAAATCTGAAATTTGATTAAAGTCAAACATATTTTTTGATAATTCTTCATCTTCATCAATATCTTCTTCTAAGTCTTCTACATTATTTATGTAGTCTGTATCTATATCAAAAGATGTATCCTCTTGATTTTTAAATGTTCTTCTTGCTGGAACTTCAACCTCTTCTTCTAATACTTCTTGTTCTTCAACACTATTTTCCATTTCTTCTGCTTTTTTCATTAATTCTAGTGTAGTATTTTTATATTCATCTTCACTATCTATTCTAATTTCATTTTCTTCTTCTAATTCTTCTTCTATATCATATTTTTTTGTTTTTTTAGCTTTTTCTTCTTCTTTAAATCTTTTTTTGTTTTCTAATATTGCAGCTTTTCTTTCCATTCTTTCTCTTTCTTGTCTTTGTTTTTCTGCATATTTAAAATTTCTTTCCTCTTGTCTTCTACTCTTTCTTCCTGAACTTCCTCCTATTATTAAAATTAAAAAAATTAATATTATCGCTACACCTAACCCTATAAATACTCCCATACTTTTACCTCTCTACTTTCCTATTTTTTCTATTGCTTTTAATATCCCCAATTTTCCATATTCATATGTAAGTCCACCCTGTAAATATGCTATATATGGCTCTCTTATAGGTGCATCACAACTAAGTTCTATTGTTGAACCTTGTGTAAATGTTCCTGCTGCCATAATTACTTTATCTTGATATCCTCCCATATTTGATGGAAATGGCATTACGTTTGAATCTATTGGTGATCCCATTTGTATTCCTTGACAAAATTTTATCAATTTATCTTCTGTTCCTAACATAAATGTTTGTACTATATCTGTTCTTTTCTCATTATATTTAGGCTCTACTGTATATCCTAATTTTTCAAGTAGTCTACTTGCAAATACTACCGTTTTTAAGCTACTTGCAACTACACTTGGTGCAAAAAATATACCTTTTAATAATAATGGATTTTGATTTAATGATGGCCCTATTTCTTTTCCTATTCCTGGTGAAGTTAATCTTTCTGCACATAATTCTATTAAATCTTTTTTTCCTGATATATATCCTCCTGAAGTGGCTATCCCAGCTCCCGGATTTTTCATTAATGATCCAACTATTAAGTCTGCTCCTACTTCTGTAGGCTCTTTATCTTCAACAAATTCTCCATAGCAATTATCCACCATTATTATCGCTGTTTTATTGACTTTTCTTATCTCTTCTATTATATCTCTAATTTTTTCTATAGTCAAACTTTTTCTTGTAGAATATCCTCTTGATCTTTGTATTGCTATTAATTTTATGTCATTTTTCTTTACTCTATCTAATATTTGTTCTTTATCAAATTCATTTTGCTTTAAGTCTATTTCTTCATATTTTATTCCAAAAGATTTTAATGAACTCTTATTTTCTATTTTAGTATTCCCTATTACTGTATTTAATGTATCATATGGAGATCCTGAAATGCTTAACATTATATCATTTGGTCTTAAAATTCCAAATAATGCAACTGTTAATGCATGTGTCCCTGATATTATTTGAGTTCTTACTAAGCTGTCTTCTGTTTTAAATATGTGACTATATATTTCTTCTATTTTGTTTCTACCTAATTCATCTATTCCATAACCTGTTGAAGAGTGTAAGTGTTGTTCTTGAAGATTACATTCCTGAAATGCGTTTAATACTTTTGAGCTATTTAATTCACATCTTTTATCAATTTCTAAAAATATATCTTTTATTTCTACTTCTACTTCTTCTACTATTTTTTTCAATTCATCATTCATTAATTTTCCTCTTAACATTTTTTATTTTTTAATTTTTTTAGTTTTCTAATTTTTTAGTTTTCTCTTTTTCTTTTTTTCTTTTTTTTTTTCTTTTTTTTTTTTTAGTTTTTTTAATAGAATATTGCCAAAAAGGATATCCTTTTTGGCAATGTTGAGTTTAAATTATTTGTTAATATTATAGTACATATCTTTTAATTAATACTATGCCAACTACAATTGATATTAATATTGTAAATCCTAAAGTATAATATATTCTTTCTTGTCCTGTACTAATTGATGGTAATACTGGTGCTGTATCTATATCATCTTCACCTTCTTTTTCATTATCAGGTATTGAGTCTATATCTGGAATATCTTCTTCATTATAGTCTTCTGATATTTCAGCTGTATTTATCATAACTCCTGTATTTTCTCCATCATTTATCCAAGTTAATAATACTTCTACATCTGTATATTCACCTGGTTTTAATAAAATGTTTTCTGTTAATTTAGTTGATATAACATTGTTTCCTTCATCAACCCATCCTGGATTATCTTCTGGTAAGAATTTTAATCCTTCTGGAATATAGTCAGTTATTTCTTTTACATATCCTTCTATATCACCTTGATTATATACTCTGATTGAATATCTAAATTTTAATACTATTTCATCTAAATTTTTTCTATCTAATTCAACTTTTACAATTGGCTCTGGATCATCAAATGGTTGATGTCCTGTTTGGATAACTGTTGTTTCTCCATTTTCAATTAAAATTGCTTCTGTAACCCATTTTCTTAAGGCTAAATCAAATATTTTAATTATAACTTTTTCAAAGTCATCATCATCTTCTTGTCCAGGTATATATTCACCTGTTTCATCTTCTTTATATCCTGGTAGTTCTTCATCAGTTGGTAATATTATATTATCTTCTTCTGAATCTCTATCAATTACAGAATCTTTATTTTCATCTTGATACTCAGTTATTTCTGCTAAATTTGTAATATTTTCATTTGTCGGTGCATCTTCTTTTATTTTACACATAATTTGCACTTCTTCGTATGATAATACTAAATTACCATTTTGCCCTGTTGTTGGTTTTTCTAATAAAGTATCTTCTAAATATCTTGTTGTTACTGTTCTTCCGTCACTATCAATTGTCCAACCATAATTATCATTAAACTCACCATCTACATATTCTAAATGAGGTGGTAAAAAGTCTTTAATCTCTGCTGCATATCCATCTATATCACCTTCATTATATACTCTTAAAGTATACACGATATAGTCATTAGGTTGAACTAATATTGGATCTTTTGGATGATTATATTCTGCTGTTGTTATCATATTTCCATTTGCATCTACTTTATTTAAGTTTGTTGTATCTACAACTGGTGCTCTTGTATATGATCCATTTTCATCTACTAATTCATCTTCAGGATCTATTGTAACATCTTGACTTATTGCTGTTATAAATTTTCTTAAAGCTATGTCAAATGATTGTAATATTATATTATCAAAATCTTCATCATCTTCATATTTTACCCAGTCTTCTGTATCTGAATCTCTATCATCAACTTCATTTCCATCTTCATCTGTATCTTCTGTTATTGCAGCTTCATTTCTTATTACTTCACCACTTATATTTTCTGCTACTACTTTCATTTTCACAGATACTTCTTTATAGTGTAAATCTGCTTCTGTTTTAGTTCCATCATTATCTCCAAAAGCTGGAATTAAATTCCCTTCTACTGTTGTTTCATTATCTTTAGATAAATAGTCTGTAGTTATTAATGTTGTTTTCCCATTGCTATCAATTTGTGCTATTTGCCATAAATAATCTTGATTAAATTCTACTGCTTCTTTTTCTTCAGATGTTAATGTTGTATCTGCATCTAAATCTGCTCCTGTTTTAGCAGACCAAATAAACTCTAATCCTTCTGGTATATCTTCACTTATTTCTGAAGCATATCCATCCATTGTTCCTTGGTTATATATTCTAAGTGTATATGTTACTATATCTCCTTGTTTTACCATTACTGGTGTTTTATCCATATCATATACAACTTCTGTTCCCATTTGTCCATTGGCTCCAATTACATTTAAATCACTTACATCAATACCATGTAATCTTTCTGGTACATTTTGGTTATTTACTTGTACTATTCTTTTAATTAATGATAAATCAAATTCATTTTTTTCTGGTGTGATTGCTAATGTATATGGAACACTTTCTACTTCTCTAGTTGGTATTACAACTGGTTGCTCTAAATTGTTTGTACTAGATGCCCATAATGTTACTTGTGTTGTTGTATAATTAATACTCATATCTATTGAAATTGATTCTACACTTGCTTCTGGTATTGAAACATAGAAATCTGTTCCTACTAGATCTTCTACACTTGTCCCTGCTGCAACTTGTGCTTTATTTGAATCTAATAATGTATAATTAGAAATTGCTGTATTATTATTTTTCACTGAAAAATCTATAGTATATGGTACTGGGTTAGCATTTTCAGTTATGTTAATAGGTCCTAATATATAGTTTCCAGATACCAATTCATAGTTTAAAGTTGTTGTATTTAATTGTGCTGGTACTCCATCTGTTGTTACATTTGAATATTCTGGTGCTTTGCTTATTGCTTCAGCAACTAAATAATCATATAAGATATCTGCTTGAAGTGTTCTAGCTGCTCCCTGACTTTCAGATGGTATTGTTGATGTTGGATTATAGTCTGCTAAGTTTTGATAATTTGTTCCATTATCTAATGTATACCATAACCAGTCTGTTTTTGCACTTTGATCATACATACTATTTTGTGTCCAATCATAGTTTGTAAAATGCCAAATAACTGCTTGTTGAACAGCTAATACATCATCAAATGTCATTTCAAATCCAGCAAAATTAGCTGAATCAATTCCTGCTGCTGCTAATAAATTATCAAAATCTTCTTGTGTTGAATAATCTACTAAGTAAATTATATCAAATAAAGCTAGCATTGCATCATAAACACTAACACCATCTTTTGTTCCTTCTACTAAAGAACGTAATGTATCATTTTGTGTTCTTATTGCTTCTCTTTCTGTTTTCATATTATAAAATATATTATATTCTGCTAATCTATGAACATCATCAAATCCTACTCCTGCTTTTACACAATATATATCTGCTTCTGTAGGGTCACTTGATGTTAATGATGTATATTTCATTAAATTCCATATTTTTGCTGCTGTTGGAGTTACTCCATTACTATTTGGATCTCCAATTGCATATCCCATATCAGGATTATCTTCAGTCATCATTTCTGTAATTCCTATATACATAGGGTTTGTTGCTACTGCTGCATAACTTGGTACTTGCATTATAAGTGCCATAATTACAATTAAAATAATACTTACTACTAGTTTTCTAATTTTCATTATACTTTTCTCCTTCTTTTCTACTATTTATTTTCCCTAAATAGTTAAAATATATTACATTTTTTTATGTATATATTCTTTTATTTACACATATATTAATTATATCTTAAATCATTTTTAAAATCAAGCAAAAAATATATTTTTCGTGTTATTTTTCTGCTTATTTTCCATAGCTTTTTCTGTTTGATTTTTTATTCATATAATCAATATTTTTTAATATATTTTAATAGGTGATAAAATGATTTTTCAAAAAAAATTTATAAATTTTTATTTATTAATATTTTCTCTATTTTTTATTTTTCTATACCCCAATTTTTCTTTAGCTAGTTCAATTGTTACTCCTTTTTCTTCAAGTAGTACTAATAGTTTTGTTGTTAATGATATTTCTAATTTAAAAATAAATTCTAAAAACTATATTGTATTTGATAGATTAAGTAATACTACAATTTTAGGTAAAGATCCTTATACAAAAGTAAAAATGGCTTCTACAACTAAAATTATGACTGCTATTTTAGTTATAGAAAATGCTAATTTAGATGAATTAGTAACGATATCAAAAAATGCTTCTAGTGTTGGTGGTTCAGAACTCGGTATAAAAACAAATGATAAAGTTTCAATTCATGACCTTTTATATGGCTTAATGCTTAGCTCTGGTAATGATGCTGCAATTGCACTTGCAGAAGCCATTTCAGGGAATGTCCCAGATTTTTTGGTTTTGATGAATACAAAAGCAAAATCTTTAAATCTTGTTAATACTAATTTCGAATCTCCTCATGGATTAGATTCAGAAAATCATTTTTCTACAGCATATGACTTAGCTTTACTTGCTGACTACGCTTTAGAAAATGACATTTTTTCTAAAATTGTCGGAACAAAAACATATACTGTATATATTAATGGATATCCAAAAACATTATCTAATACCAATGAATTATTAGGGAATTTTTCTGGAATATATGGTGTCAAAACTGGTTTTACAAATGGTGCTAATAGATGTTTAGTAACTAGTTGCAAACAAAATAATATGGACTTAATTTGTGTTGTTTTAGGAGCTGACACTAAAAATGATCGTACAAATGATACTAAAGATTTATATGAATATGTCTTTTCAAATTATTCTTACTTTGATCTTGAAGAATATGTTATTAGAAATTTAAATTTATGGAAATCAAATAATATAGATAATATAGATTTAATTAAATCACAAACATCTAATATAGATATTTGTGTGCAAGATACATACCTACATACTATTCCAATTCATACATTAGATACTAATAATATTTCTTCAAATATAAATTTTGATTTACTAATAAATACTCCTATTTTTAAAAATCAAATACTCGGCAATTTAAAAATAAATATTTCAGATAATATTATATATAATCTAAATATTCTAAATTCTACTGATATATATAAAAAAGATACTTATAGTTATATCACAGAATTTTTTATAAATTTCCCAAAATATATTACTTCTATTTTAAAATAGCAAAAAAGAATTACTTAGATATATCTAAGTAATTCTTCTTTTATAATATAATTTAATATATTAAAAATATTGTTAATTATTTTTAATTATTTATTTTCTTTGATGTATTCAACAACATCACCAACTGTTACTACTTTTTCTGCATCAGTATCTGGTATTTCCATATCAAATTCTTCTTCTAATGCCATAACTAATTCAACTATATCTAATGAATCAGCTCCTAAATCATCTATAAAAGATGCTTCCATAGTAACTGTGTTTTCAGCAACACCTAATTGTTCAACAATTATTCCTTTTACTTTATCTAAAACTTCTTCTGAACTCATAACTCCGAGTTCACCTCCTCTCAAGTTTGCAAATGATTATATTTATTCATTTGATTTTAATTTTATTTAAGTTTTCATATTTAATTTATAATATATGTTTTAACATTTGTCAAGTATAATTCAGATTTTTTTTATTTTTATACTAATAAGTCAAATTTCTTGCTATATCAATGTTTTTAGCTATTTGTAGAACTTGTATTTTCATCTACTTTTTTTACTTTATCTGCTTTTTCTTTTTGTTTTTCAAATGCTTCTATCATTTTTTCAACTGCTCTATTTTCTACAAATTTTTCTGCCTGAATTATTGTATATTCAAATAATAGTTTATCACTACTTCCATGAGCTTTAACAATTGGTTTTTTTACACCTAAGAATAGTGCTCCACCATATGATTTATAGTCTAATTTTTTACCAAATTTTTTGATTACTGGTAATGATGGTACTGCTAAAATTTTTGTTAATATTGATGCTTTTAAAGTATCCATTAAATTGTTTTTAACTAATTTTCCAACGCCTTCAGTTGTTTTTAAAAATACATTTCCAGTAAATCCATCTGTTACTAATGCATCTATTTTCCCTGAAAAAGCATCTCTTCCTTCTACATTTCCTGCAAAATTTATATCTAATTCTTCTGCTTTTTCTTTAATTAATTCATATGTTTCTTTAACTAGATCATTTCCTTTTGTTTCTTCTGTTCCAATATTTAATAACCCAATTTTAGGATTTTCTATTCCATCTGTACTTTTAATATATATACTAGACATTTGGGCAAATTGTAATAGGTTTATTGGTTTACAATTAGTGTTTGCACCTGCATCTATTAATAGGAATTTACTTTTATATGCTGGAAGTGTTCCTGCTAATGCTGGTCTATCTATTCCTTTAATTCTTCCAACTAATAGTGTTGCTCCTGTTAAAAGTGCTCCAGAATTTCCAGCAGATATAAATACATCTCCTTCTCCTTCTTTTACCATTTTAAATCCTACTACCATTGAAGAATCTTTTTTTTGCTTTATTGCAACTGTTGGTGTATCACACATATCTATTGTTTCCGTAGTGTGTTTTATCTTTATTCTATTTGTAATTTTTTCTAAATCTTTTTTATATAGTTCTTTTATTCTATTTCTTAATATTTTTTCATTTCCAACTAATATTACTTCTGCTTTTATCTTTTTTATTGCATTTATTGCACCTTGTATATTCGCGTCTGGTGCATTATCTCCACCCATTGCGTCTAATATTATTTTCATATATTATTCCTCCAATTACTTAGCTCTATTTAATTATACTGTTATCCTATCTATTTTATTATTATTTACCCAAAAAAGCAAGTAAAATAAAAAAATAAAAGAAAACATTTGACTGTTTCCTTTTATTTTAGTTTATTCAATTAAATTATGCTAATATTTCAGCAACAACTCCTGAACCAACTGTTCTACCACCTTCACGAATAGCGAATCTTAATCCTTTTTCGATAGCGATAGGTGTAATTAATTCGATTGTCATTGATACGTTATCTCCAGGCATAACCATTTCAGTTCCTGCTGGTAATTCAATTATACCAGTAACGTCAGTTGTTCTGAAATAGAATTGTGGTCTGTATCCGTTAAAGAATGGTGTATGTCTTC
>CAYJKK010000019.1:0-28267 GCA_964370905.1 uncultured Clostridium sp.
TTGTTTATCAAAATATTTTTGTGATTTACTAACAATAAATTTCATTATTATGCCTGTTATCGGTAATATTACAAGTGATATTAATGTCATTTCCCAACTAATGCTAAACATCATAATTAGTATCCCTATTATTGTAAATATTGAGCTTATAAGCTGGATAACACTTTGATTTAGATTAGTACTTAATGTATCTACATCATTTGTTATAACAGATAATACTTCTCCATTTGTTCTTTTATCAAAGTAATTCATTGGTAATCTACTTATTTTTCTAACTATATCATCACGAATCTTGTATGTAATATCTTGTGCTATTTTTGTTATTGCAAAACCTTGAATTCCTGAAAAAATTGCACTTACAATATATAGTGAGATTAAAAGTATTCCAATTCTAGCTATTTCATCAAAGTTAATTCCACCTTCTCCTGTTAAACTTTTTGTTATACCTTCAAATATTTCAGTTGTTGCATCACCTAGTATTTTTGGCCCTACAATTGTAAAAGCTGTACCTGCTATTGCAAGTATAATAATTATAACTATTGCTACTTTATATTTAGATAAATATCTACTAAATAGTTTTTTAGCTGTTCCTTTCATATCTTTTGCTTTTTCTGTTACATTCGTTCCTTTTCCCATTGGCCCCATATTACTCATCCCCTTTCATTTGTAATTCTTCTTCTGTCATCTGAGATAATGCAATTTCTTTATATGTTTGATTATTTTGTAACAACTGGCTATGTGTTCCTTGTCCTATTATATTACCTTCTTCTAAAACAACTATTTTGTCTGCATTAATTATTGTATTTATTCTTTGGGCTACAATTATAACTGTTTTATCTTCAGTTATACCTTTTAATTCTTCTCTTAATTTACTATCTGTTTTTAAATCAAGTGCTGAAAAACTATCATCAAATATATATATTTCTGGATTTTTAGCTATTGCTCTTGCTATTGATAAACGTTGTTTTTGTCCACCTGATACGTTATTTCCACCTTGAGCTATTTCATCTTTATAGTGTTTTTCTTTTACTGAAATAAAATCTTCTGCTTGTGCTATTTTAGCAGCATTTATCATATTTTCATCATTCATATCTGGATTTGAATATTTTATATTTGATTCTATTGTTCCAGAAAAAAGTATTCCTTTTTGTGCAATAAACCCTATTTTATCTCTTAACTTTTCTTGCTCTACATCTTTGATATTAACACCACCAACTAATACTTCTCCTTTAGTCGTGTCATAAAATCTAGGTATTAAGTTTACAAGTGTTGATTTACCACTACCAGTACTTCCAATTATTGCTGTTGTTTGACCTGGATTTGCTGTAAAAGAGATGTTTGTTAATACATCTATATCTCCATCTGGATAGCTAAATGTAACATTTTTAAATTCTACAATTCCTTTTTTAGCTTCGTCAAATTCTTTCAACTCTTCTTTATTTTTATCTTTAATAGATATATCTGTATCTATTATTTCATTTATACGTTTAGCAGATACAACTGCTCTTGGTAACATTATAGATATTATTGATATCATTAAAAATGCCATTACAACTTGCATTGTATATTGCATAAATGCCATTAAATCTCCAACTTGAAGTGTTCCTGCTTCAACATTTCCTGCTCCTACCCAAATTATTACTACCATTATTGTGTTCATAATAAACATTAGAAGTGGCATCATAAGTGACATTCCACCATTAACAACTGAATTTACTTTTCTTAAATCTAAACTTGCTTTATTAAATCTTTTTTCTTCTGTTTCTTTTTTGTTAAATGCTCTAATAACTGGAAGTCCTGTTAATATTTCTCTTGAAACAAGATTTAATTTATCGATTAGTGATTGTAACTTTTTAAATCTTGGCATTAATATTATAAATAATGTTCCTATTACAAATATTATTGCAAGTATTGCAACACCTATTATCCAAGTTAAACTTCCATCAGTTTGAGTATATACTTTATATATTCCACCAATTCCAAGTATTGGTGCATATACTACAACTCTAAATAACATTGTTATTAATTGTTGTACTTGTTGTATATCATTTGTACTTCTTGTAATTAATGAAGCTGTTGAAAATTCACGTAATTCTTTATTTGAAAATTTCATTACTTTTGAATATACTTTTTCTCTTAAAGTTTTTCCAAGTTTAGCTGCTAATCTTGAAGATAAGAATAGTACCGCTATTCCTATTATCATGCTAAGTGCTGCTATTCCTAGCATTATTAACCCTATTTTTAAAATATAGTCACTTTGTATTTTATCTAAATCTACATTTTCATTTTGATATATTTGTTTAATTGCTAAAATTCCAGCTTGATCAACTATCATCTCTGGCATTTTATTAATTTCTTCTATACTAGCATTTATCATTTGATTCTGAATTTCTACTGGCATAATTGCTAATATTTCAAATATTGATGAATCTTGAAAAGCTATTTTTTGTTCTGGTTTAAACCCTGATAATATTTGATTTTTAATTTCTGTAGCACTTGGATCTACTGTGTACGAAGCATATATAGTAAGTGGCTTAATCATTGTTTCTTCTAAGGCTTGTAATTCTTCTGCTGATATATCTTTTAAAAGATATACTGAATTAGCTGTTAATAGTTCATCATATCCTGCTACATATATATCTTCTAATTCTTTTTTCTGTTCTTCTGATATACTATCTGCTTCTACTACTAAATCATAATTTGATAATATTTTTTCATCATCATTTGTTAAAAATAGTATATCATCCATAACATCTTTGCTTACTGCTTTTGGCACTGCTGTTCCAATACCTCCTGATTGAATACCTACATCTACTATTTTTGAAATATAGCTTGGTAGTTCTAAATCAACCATTGCTTGCACAACTAATAGTACTGTTATTAATAATATTACTATTGCTGAACTTTTTAAATTTTTAAACAATTTAAACATTTTTTTCTCCTTTTTTCTTTAGATTTATATATAGGTAATTGTATATAAAATAAATTTTATTGTCAATTAAAATACATCTATTTATATCTTTTTTTTATTCCTTTTTCATTAAAATTTTGTGTCCTTTTTGTGTTTTATTGTTAATACTATATAAATTTTTTTTATACTTTACTAAAAAAAAGATAGAAGATTGATATTATCAATCTTCTATCTTTGATTATTATAAAATTTTTATCTCATTTTTCTAAATACACCTATAACTCTACCTAATATATCACAATTTGATACAATTATTGGGTCTAACATACTATTTTCTGGTTGCAGACGTATATGGTCAAGCTCTTTATAAAAAGTTTTTACAGTTGCTTCATCTTCTATCATAGCTACTACAATGTCCCCATTACTTGCGTGTTTTAATTGTTTTACTAATATATAGTCTCCATCCATGATTCCTACTTCTATCATACTTTCTCCACGTACTATAAGCATAAAACAATCTGAATTTCCAACAAAATCTATAGGAAGTGTATATGTATCTGTAACATTTTCTACTGCTAAGATAGGTTCTCCAGCTGTTATTTTTCCAACTACCGGAACGTCTACCATTTCTTTTTGAATATAGAATTCTTTTTCTTCATATTTTTTCTTTTCTTCTCCTGAAGCTGCTTTTAATACTTGTAATGTTCTTCCTTTTCTACCATGTTTTTTAATATACCCTTTTTCTTCTAATCTTAGTACATATCCATGTACTGTTGCTGTTGAGCTTAACCCTACTGCTTGTGCTATTTCTCTTACAGATGGTGAAAATCCAAATTCATTTATTTGTTTTTCTATATAATTTAATATTGCTCTTTCTCTTTTATTTAATTCTGGCTTTTTCCTTGGCATATATATCACTCCATTTTCTATATTTTATTAACTTTATTTATACTACCATACAAACAAAAATATGTCAAACACTTTTTTGCTTTTTTGTAATTTTTCCAAACAAATTTTCAGTTTTAAATTTCTTTTAACAACTCATTATATTTATCTGCTAATTCTGAATTATCAAATATCAATCTATCTTCTTCTATTTTCCACTTATTTATATTTTCGCTTAAAAAATCATATGCTGCTTCATATTTTATAATTATTTTTTCAACTTCACTTATACTATCTAAATATCTTTTTCTTGTTTGATCAATATCACCTATTACAAAAATATTAAATAGCTCTTTTATTTCTTTTTCTTCTACTTTTTTTCCTTGTTCTACTTCTAATTCTAAATATCCATATACATTTTCATCACTAAAAAACTTTTCTATATCCTCTTTAAGTTTTAAAATATTGTTTCTATATTCTTCTAACTTTTGCATAGAAGTTTTTAATTCTATACTTTCTTTAGAAATATTCTCACTTAATAATACACTTAGTATATAGTCTGATGAGATTATTGTTTCTAGTTCTTTAGTCAAATTAATTACATCTTCTATATATTTTTTAGATACTTCTTCTAAAGCTTTATAGTAATTATCTGTAACTAGTCTATCTAACTTAATTTGCACAGTTTCATAATTAATATTTTGATTTGTAAATTCATTTGTTATTCCTTGTATTTCTGAAATATATTTATCTTTTTGTATTTTATTATTTATTAAATTGTACATTATTAATATTATAACTATACAAATTACTATTGATACAATTATTAATATTTTTATATTATTTTTTTCTTTTTTAAAATTTTCTTTTTCTAATCTTTTCATTATTAATTTTCCTCATTTCTTTTATTTAATTTTAATTTTTTCAAATTAAATATATTATAAAAAGCCACCTATGGTGACTTTTGCTTTAATAATTTTTATTTTAAATATATATTAGGATCAACTTGAAGTGAATCTTTTAAAATTTCAAAATGTAAATGAGGTTCATCTAAAATTTCAAATGTTGCTGTGTTTCCAACAGTACCAATAGGTTGTCCTTTTTCTACTTGTTCACCTTGTATTACAAATTCAGAGCTTAGTAAATTAGAATACACTGTTTGATATCCATCTATATGTTCTATTACTATAGTAAGTCCATATCTAGGATCGTTTTTTATTGTTTTGATTGTTCCAGTTTCTGCTGAATTGACAACAGTAGTTTTAGGTGCGGCAATATCTATTCCTAAATGTGTTACCCATTCTTCTAGTGTTTGAGAATATACTAATGTATCTTGTGCAAATCCTCTTATAATTTCTCCTTCTACTGGTTTTTGGAATTCTAATTCTTGCTTAATAGTTTCCTCTTTTGTTTCTATTTCTTCTTTTTCCGCTTCTATCTTAATTTCTTCAGCTTTTTCTATATTTTCTTGATTAGGCTCTATTTTAGTTTCTTCTAATTCTTCTTCACTTTCAGCTACAGTTTTCCCTATTTGTGAACTAGCACTTTCTGTTATATCTACAGTATTACTTTCTGAAATACTAAGCATATCATCAAAACTAGGACTTGCTTCTGTTTGGTTATTTGCCATAAAATTATATATTAAAAGTCCTAATACTAATATTATGAAAAATACAACACCAATACTAGTATATAAAATTACTTTTTCACCTGAATCTATATTCTGACGACTTGTTCTCCTATTTTCCTTTCTCATATATTCCTCCTTTTTAGTATGTTTAAATACAGTATTTACTTCTTTTAGAAAAATATACCTTTATATTTCATTTAATTTTTTTATTTCAATATCTTTATAGAAATGATTTATTATTTCTTCATAACTACTTCCTTGTTTTGCCATAGCATCTGCACCTGTTTGGCTCATTCCAACACCATGGCCATATCCTATAACACTAAAATTTATTTTACCTTCTGCTTTTTCTATTACAAAGTTTGTTGATCTTAAACCAAGTAGTGTTCTTGTTTCTACACCAGATAATTCATAATTTCCAAATTTCACTGTTTTTACCCTATCTGAATCTGTATAATCTAATATTTGTATTTCTTCATCTATTAAATTAAAATCAATAGTTAAATCTGGATATGTTTCTTTTAACTTATTTAGTAGTTCTTCATTTGTAAAACTCACTTCTGATTCATATTGGGAATATCCATCTTCTCCTGATGTTTCTACTACTTGTAAATATGGGTATCCTGTTCCTCCCCATACGTTTACCGGTATTTCTGTAATCCCACCACTATTTGAATGAAAAAATGCATTAATTGGTGTATTTTCATATGTTACTATAATAGAAGCTGTTTCATTTACAGCTTGCACTATTTTATTCCAATTGCTTTCTTGCTCATCTTCTTCCCACCTAGCTAATCTATCTTCTTTAGATATCCATGCTTGGCAACAACTATAATCTGTACATATATCTGCATTATCATGTTTTTTATTTAACACTTTATATATTGTGTATGTTCTTGCAACTACAGCTTGTGCTTTTAATGCTTCTAATTCAAAATCTGCGGGCATTTCTGCTGATACTACATTATATAGGTATTCTTCTAAATTAACATCTATAATTTCCCCTGTTCCATGCTTTAATAATTTTATTGTTGTGTATTTTCCATTATCAATTTCTAATATATTAATATTTTCTGATATCTGTGAATTCGAATTTTCAATAATATCATTTTCTTCATTTTGATTTCCTACTTCATCTCTTTTAGTTAATATTATTGGTAAGATAAAGCATAGAAAAAGAAATCCTAAAAAATATATAATATTTTTTTTCATAATTTACTCCTTTTACTATAGTTAAATTATATATTATCCATATTTTAAGAATTCTTTTTTCATATTATCTATCACTTTTCTTTCTATCCTTGATACTTGTACTTGTGTAATTCCTAAAATTCTAGCTACTTCTACTTGTGTTTTTTCTTTATAGAATCTAAGCATTATTACTTCTTTTTCACTTGCTTTTAAGCGTTCTAATATTTCTTTTAATAACATTTTATTAGTTGTATCTTCCGCTTCATCTTTTCCATTTGAAATTGTGTCAAGTATATTAATACTATTACCATCTTTATTATTTACATACTTACTATCTTCTATTGAATCAACTACATTATTAGATTCTTCTGCAAGCCATATATCTTCTTTTGAAATTTTCAACTCTTTTGATATCTCTTCTAAACTAATTTCTTTTCCTTTTTTACATAAATATTCTTTTTGTAGCTCTTTTATTTTTACATTTAATTCTTTCAAACTTCTACTTACTTTTATTGGCCCATCATCTCTTATATGTTTTTTAATCTCACCTATCATATATGGTACGGCATATGTAGATAATTTCACATCAAAGCTTGTATCAAACCTTTGTATTGATTTAATAAATGCTAGTGATGCTATTTGGAATAAGTCTTCTAACTCATATCCTCTATTATTAAATCTTCTTACTATACTCCATATTAAACCGACTGTTTTTAACTATTATATTTTCTAATTCATTTTTATCTCCTGCTTGTGCTTTTTTTATGGAATCTATATTGTTTTCAAACATAATTACTCCTTTTGAATTATTTTATTAACATTTCAAATTCCTCTTCTTCTGCCGCTTTTTCTTTAATTGTTTTTGTCATTGTAACTTTAGTACCAAGTCCTACTATTGATTCTATCTCAACGCTATCCATAAAACTCTCCATAATAGTGAATCCCATACCTGACCTTTCTAAATTTGGTCTTGTTGTATATAGTGGTTCTTTTGCAATATTAATATCTTCTATTCCTCTTCCTTTATCTGATATTTCAAGTATCAATTTATTTCCAATTAATTTACCCGATATTTTTACAATTCCTTGCTTATTTTCATACCCGTGTATTATTGCATTAGTTACTGCTTCTGATACTGCAGTTTTAATATCTGCAAGTTCTTCAATGCTTGGATCTAATCCAGATGCAAACGCAGCTACTGCTATTCTTGCAAATGACTCATTTTTTGACTTACTTATAAATTCTAATTTCATTTCATTTTCTAAATTTTCTTTCATATTTTTAAAATCCTTTCTATGAAGCTATTTCATCTGTTTCAGATATCAACTTCAATACACCACTCATTTCAAATATTTTCTTTACACTATTTTGCAAATTATATAATTCTACCTCTGCTCCTATCATAGTTGCAAATTTGTATCTTCCTATTAAAAATCCTATTCCGGCACTATCCATAAAAGAAACACTACTAAAGTCAAATATAATTTTTTTAGGCATATATCTTTGAATTTCATAATCTACCCTCCCTCTTAATTTTTGGACACAATATTCATCCATTTCTTCTGTTAATTTACATACTAACAGCCTGTCCTTTTCCATATAATTAGATTCCATAATTTTTGCCTCCTGTTCTTGTTTTTTATTATAGATGCTTTTCCAATATTTTCCAAGAGTAAAAAATAAGAACATTTGTCGAACTTTAAGAAGTTTTCGACAAATATTCTTATTTATTTTTTATTTGCTTTTTATCTAATTTTTTAGTTTTTAATTTAGTTTAACTTTTATAGTATTTCTAATTTAGTTTTTCAAACATATCTTTGTATTTTTCTAATTTTTTCTTTTCTTCATCTATTTTTTCTTGTGGTGCTTTATTTACAAATCCAGGATTTGATAACATTTTTTCGCATCTTAATATTTCTGATTCTAATTTTTTTCTTTCTGCGTCTACTCTTGATTTTTCTTCTTCTAAATCTATTAGGCCTTCTGATGGCATATATAGTTCTATTCCTTCTGTTATAATGCTAATTACATTTTCTGGAATATTTTCTTTTGACCTTTGAATTAGAATTTCTTCTGCAAAACCAAATTTAGTTAATATTTCTTTTGATTTTTCTATTTCATTTATATATTTTTCTGTCACAAATATTAATTTAGCTTTTTTGCTTGGATGAATATTTTTTTCATTTCTTATGTTTCTAATTTGTACAATTATATCTTGAAGTTTTTCTAGCGTTTCTTCTTCTTTTAAATATTTTAAATTCTTATTTGCTATTGGCCAATTAGAAATCATTAATTCTATATCATCATATTCTATTAAACTGCTATATATTTCTGTAGTAACAAATGGCATAAATGGATGTAATAACTTAAGTGAAGTTCTAAATATATTATCTAAAATATATAATACTGTTAATTTACTTTCTTTATTTTCAGAGTTTAGACGTATTTTTGCAATTTCTATATACCAATTACAAAAATCATTCCACATAAATCCATATATTTTATCTAGAGCTATTCCTAAATCATAATTTTCTAAATTAGAAGTTACTTCTTCTACTAACTTATTCATTTTAGAAATTATCCATTTATCTTCTATTTCTAAATATTTTTCATTATATGTTTTTTCTTCATCATTATATATTCTTTTTCCAAATTCTTTTACTTCATCATCATTTTCTATATTCATATTTATAAATTTTGATGCATTCCATATTTTATTTGCAAAGTTTGATGCTTGGTCTAATTTTTCAGGCATATATTTTATATCATTTCCCATTGTAGTTCCTGATAATACTGAAAATCTTAAACTATCTGCTCCATATTTCTCTATTACATCTAATGGATCTACTCCATTACCTAATGTTTTAGACATCTTTCTTCCTTCTGAATCTCTAACTATTCCATGTATTAAAACATCACTAAATGGTACTTCACCCATTACTTCTAATCCTGAGAATATCATTCTTGCTACCCAAAAGAAAATTATATCATATGCTGTTACTAATACATTACTTGGATAGAACATGCTTAAATCTTCTGATTCTTTATTTGGCCAACCTAAAGTTGAAAATGGCCATAATGCTGAACTAAACCATGTATCTAATGTATCTAAATCTTGTTCTAAATCTGTACAATTGCATTTTGTACATTTTTCTGGTTTTTCTTTTGCCACATGAATTTCATTACACTTTTTACAATAATATGCAGGTATTTGGTGACCCCACCATAATTGTCTAGAAATACACCAATCTTGAATATTTTCCATCCAATTAAAATATGTTTTTTCATATCTTTTTGGTATAAATTTTGTATCATCATTTCTTACTGCTTCTATAGCTGGTTTTGCAAGTTCTTTCATTTTTACAAACCATTGTGTAGATATTTTAGGTTCTATTGTATTTTTACATCTTTCACATTTACTTACATTATGATTATGTTCTTCTTCTTTTTCTAAATTTCCTAATTCTTTTAACTTTTCTACAATTTGTTTTCTTGCTTCTATTATTTCTAATCCTTTATATTCTGGTACTAAATCTCCCATTTTAAAGTTTTCATCAAATATTTCTATTACCTCTAGATTATTTCTAAGCCCTGCTTGATAGTCATTCATATCATGTGCTGGTGTTATTTTAACACATCCTGTACCAAAATCTTTTTCTACAAAATCATCTGCTATAATTGGTATTTCTTTATTCATTATTGGTAATATACATGTCTTTCCAACTAACTCTTTATATCTCTCATCATCTGGATGTACTGCTACTGCTGTATCCCCAAGCATTGTTTCTGGTCTAGTTGTTGCAACTACTAAATATTTATCTGTACCTGTTATTTGGTATTTAATATGCCATAGTTTTCCGTCTTCTTCTTTGTATTCAACTTCTGCATCAGATATTGATGTATTACAATTAGGACACCAGTTTACCATTCTTTTTCCTTTATATATATATCCTTTATTATATAGTGATACAAATTGTTCTAAAACTGCACCACTTAATCCCTCATCTAATGTAAATCTTTTTCTATCCCAATCACAAGAAGCGCCTAATTTTCTTTGTTGTTTTTGTATTTCTCCACCATAGATTTTAGTCCATTCCCATGCTTCTTCTAAGAATTTTTCTCTTCCTAATTCATATTTAGATATACCTTCTTTTTTTAGTTTTTCTACTACTTTCATTTCTGTTGAAATTGAAGCATGGTCTGTACCTGGAAGCCATAATGTATTAAATCCTTGCATTCTTTTAAAACGTATTAATATATCTTGTATTGTTCCATCTAATGCGTGCCCCATGTGTAATTTTCCTGTTACATTTGGTGGTGGCATCATAATTGAAAAACTTTCTTTTGTTTTATCCATATTTGGTTTAAAGTATCCGTTTTTTTCCCAGTTTTCATAGATTTCATCTTCAAAATCTTTTGGATTAAACTTTTGATTTAATATTTTTTTCATTTCTTTTCCTCCTAAAATTTTAATATATATTCATATATATTTTTTTCATTTTTATTTAATTTTATATTATCTTTTTTATTTTCAAATTTACCATCTGAATTTACATAGTCTGCTGTTGTTTTCCATGGTTCTAAACAGACAAAAGGTGCTCCTATTTTTGACCACACTGCAAAATACGGGAAACTATTAAAATCCATTTCTATAACTTTCTCATTATTTTCTTTGTTTCTTAATATACATTTTCTTGATTTTAAATTTTTAAATATTATTGCATCTTCTAAAAATGATTTTTCATTTAATTCTAGTATTTTATTATTTACTAATTTAATATCTTCTTCTTTTTCTATTAATCCATCTTTTAATTTTAATATTTTCAAATCATTTTCTTCTTTTTCAAATTCAACTATATATTTTCCTAAACTATATTCACATTTAAATGCTGGGTGTGCACCAATACCAAATTCCATTTCAAAATTGCTTAGATTTAAAACCTCATATCTAACTACAACTTCTTTTTCGTTTATTTCATATATTACAGTAATTTCAAAATCATATGGATATTTTAACAATGTTTCTTTATTTGATTTAAATTTATATTTATGTTTTTTATCTGTTTTTTCTACTTCTTCAAATTCCATATCTCGAATAAATCCATGTTGATTCATTTGATATTTGTTTCCTAAAATTTCAGTTTCATTTTCTTTTAATTTTCCGACTACCGGAAACAGGATTGGTGATTGTCTATTCCAATATGATTTTCCATCATGTAGAATTTCTTTTCCTTTATATTTTAAACTTATTAATTCTGCTCCTTCTTTTTTAGTTTTTACTTCTATCATATTTACTCCTTTCTAATTATTTTTTATATAATATTTATCTATATACACAAAAAGCTCCCCCTTAAAATAAGGGCGAGCTTTTTATTTCACGCGGTACCACCTTAATTATATAAATACTTAGTTTATATATCTTAATTACCTTTAACGCAGGTCTTACGAATATCTTACTTAGTTTCAGTATATTAACAAAAAAGCTACCTTCAATTTATCTTTTATTTAGAAGCTCTCAGCTATAACTTCTATTCTCTTTAATTAAGTATAAATTTACTCCTCTTTTTTATTGTTTTAATTATATTTTTTTATTTCTTATTATATACTATTTTACTCATTTTGTCTATTCATATTCTATCTTTCAGTATAATCCTCTGGTACTACAAAGATATCTTGTCTTACATCATCTTTCATTTCTATAGTTAATAATTCTTCATAACTATCTGTAAAAGTTTTAATATATTTCATATTTCCCTCTTTGTCAAAATATATACGTGTTTTTGCTGTTTCATAAACACCTTCAAAATCAGTATTTAATATTAAGTCAGTAGTTGTACCATATTCTTGGTATTCTAAGTCTTCTTCATTTATTACTTCTTTACCTTCTACATATTCTAATTCTTCTAATTCTTTTAATTCCATTTCAATTTTTTTAACATCTGAATCATTATATTTTAATAATATATATTCTGCATAATCGTCATCTATAATGTATGTATCTCCATCCATTATTATTTTTTCTTCTTTTCTTGTTGTTCCAAATATTTCTGCATATATATATGCTTTTTCTCCGCTTTTTGCGTAAAATTCTAATCTTTCTTGACTTTCACGGTTAACTGTATAGACTTCCATACTTTCTAATTTTTCTCTATAAGCTTTTACATCATCAATTCCATTTGGTCTAGTTGATAAGTCTAGTAAGTATATTGTTAGAGCTATTGCAGTTACTGCAACAATTAGAGATATAACTAATATAATTATTTGTTTCTTTTTCATTTGTTCCTCCTAAAATTTATTTATATTTCATATTGTACCATAAAAAAGATAAAATTCAAATATTTTTTTAATTATATTTAAATTTTATCTTTATTTTTTCTTTTTTAGTATTTTATTATTTTTTATTACTTTAACTTTTTCAAATTCTTCTTTATGGTATTAATATAAGTCTAAAACCATAATGTGATGTTGCTTTCCCATCTATATTACTATAAGCAAATATTCCAGTTTTAGTTCCATCATAAGCATCTCCACCTCTAATAAAAAATGGTAAATTACTTACTGGATAAAATGAAAAATTAGAATTCCATGATCCACTTACTGTAGAAGTTTCAAGTACTGCATCACCATATCCATAAGTATTTGATGATAAATTTTGATATTCACCATGACTAAATGGATACACTGTAACATATTTTGTACTTTCTGTCATATATCCTTTAGAATTTACTTCAGATTTAGCAAAAGATCCTGCATTTGTTGTTAACGTAGAATGCCCAGTCATTGTATATGCCGTTACATATTCCCACGCTCCACCTCTTAAATCATATATTCCAGTTACATTTCCAGTACTACTTTGCTTTGTGTTTTCTAGATAATTATTTCCACCTGTTTCTAATTTGTTATTTACTTCTAAAATTTCACCATCTCTTCCATATTCACTATATGTTAAATATGCTATTGCTCCCCACTCACTATTTTTAGTTAAATGACTTTCATCTTCTCTATCATAATCATATGCTTTTGTATACATATCACCTATGTTTATACTTCTTAAGGGTGATGCATTTGAAACTGATTCTAATAAATTATTAGTATTTTGGCTTGCTTCAAATTTCATAACCCAAATTCCTGATATTTCTTCATCCCATTCTCCATTTTGAAAATTATTATCTGTTCCATCTTGAAAAACTGGATGTATAATATATCCTTCACTTGGCTCAGTTTGATCTGTTTCTATAAATTTTATATCTATTGTTTGATTTTCCTCATCTATTTTATATTCATATCTTGGTATCCATACAAAATAGCTACCATCCTCATTTTTAGCATTAGCCCATTTACTGGTATCTTTTCCTGATATTGTTGTATCTGCATATAAATGCCATTCTGAATCAACTAAAGGTATATACTCTGTATTTTCTTCATTCCAAGTAACTGGAATCATTCCTTCTCCAAGTTTTGGGGCATTTACATATCCTAACCATGAGCCATCTACTGTTAAGTCTTTATTTAATATATCACTACCTACAACATCATCTTCTGTAACATCTAAATCGTTCATTTGATCTTCATATTTATTATATATATCATTTAGAGTTCCACCTGTTAATGTTCCATCTAATTGTTTTTCTAATATTTCTATTTGTATTTCTTCTATTAAACTAGCTCTTTCTATTTCTTTTTGAGCTAAATTAGCATTAGATATTATTCCATTTTCTCCTGCTATCATACTAATTGATATTCCAGCTAAAATTATTAGAATTATAATTGTTATTACTAATGATATTAAAGTTATACCTTTATTTGATTTCATTTTGTTTTGTTTTCACCTCAACTAAAGTACATTTTTTAGGACTATTGTTTTTATTCTAGACATTTCTTCTAAAGTTGTCATTACACCTTCATTACCTATTCCTGAATATTTCCATCCACCAAATGGCATTTCAAATGATCTATAAAAACTTGCTCCATTTACAATTGCTCCACCACATTCTAATTTATCTGCAATTTGCATAGCTTTTTTAAAGTCATTTGATATTACACTTCCACATAATCCATATTTAGATTGATTAGCTATTTCAACTGCTTCTTCTGGAGTATCAAAACCTATAACTGAAATTACCGGTCCAAATATTTCCATATCACTTGCAACTTCCATTTCTTTAGTTACACCATCTAATATTGCTGGGTGATAATATGCACCTTCTCTTTTTCCTCCATAAACGAGTTTAGCACCTTTTGATACCATTTCATTTACTTGAGCTTCTATTCTTTCTGCTGCAGCTATATTTATCATAGGTCCCATATCAGTATCTTCATTCATTGGATTACCTACTTTTAAGTTTGCTAATACTTCTTGCATCCTACCTATAAATTCGTCTTTTCTAGAATTATGTATTAAAAATCTTTTACTAGCACAACAAACTTGTCCTCCATTATATAGTCTACCCCAAATTGTTTCATTTACACATAAATCCATATCTCCATCTTCTAAGAAAATGAAAGCATCATTTCCACCTAATTCTAGTGTTACATGTGTTAAATTTTTAGATGCTGTACCCATTGTTTGTATTCCAGCTTCTGTTCCACCTGTTAATGACACTAAACTCACATCCTTGTGTGCTGCTAATGCTTGTCCAACTACTGGTCCATCACCTGTTATTATTTGAATACAACCTGCTGGAACTCCTGCTTCTATCATTAATTTTGTATATTCTATTAATGTTAAAGGATTATAGTTTGAAGGTTTAATTATTATACTATTTCCCATCATAAGTGCTGGTGGCACTTTTTGGCAAAATAGGTCACTTGGGAAGTTAAAAGGTATTATAGCTGCAATAACTCCTAATGGATATCTTCTTACGATTTGTATTGTTTTAGCTTGTCCTGCTTCACTTCCTGGTTCTATACTCTCACCATATAAGTGTTTTGCTTTTTCTACAAAAGCTGTAGCACCTATTTTTACATTTGCAAGTTCTCCTCTTGCTTCTTTTATTGGTTTCCCTGTTTCCATAGATAATAGCTTAGCTAATCTTTCTTTATTTTCTTCTATTAAATCTACAAATTTATATAGAATTTCTGCTCTGTCATATATTGAAACTTGTTCCCATTTTTTTTGCTCTTGTTTAGCTACTTTAACAGCTGTATCTACATCTTCTACTGTTACATTTGGAACATTTCCTATTACTTCTTGAGTTGCTGGATTTATAATATTGATAATAGATCCATTAGAAGATCCTCTCCATTCATATCCAATTAAATTGTTCATACTACTATTCTCCTTTTCCTTATTCTCCACACTTTTATTTTCTTTTTTACAAGCTAATACTTCATGTGTTCCTGTTTTGTCTTCTATTAGAATCTTTTCACATTTAAATTCTTTTTCTAGTTTTTTTGAGGAATTAGATTCCTCTGCTCTTCATTTACCAAATGCTGTAAAAGATAGCATTAATCCTCCTGCTGTATTTGCACTGTGATCTGTTACTCCATATTCACCAAATGTAAATATTGTCATAAAAGGTACACCTTTTGCTTCTTTTTTAATTTTTTCTACAACTTCATCTACTCTTTCATTAATTCCTAATCTTCTTCCACCACAGTGTACTAAAAGATATGCCCCTATTTCACTATTCATTTTAGAATTAACTTCTTTCATGCTTTTTCCTGCTGCATCTATTAAGCCATCTATTGTTCCTTCCATTTGGATAACTGCAGTATGTTCTGCTAAGTCATTTCCTACATTCATAGTTTTATCTTTGTTCCCATTCATTGGATGACGAATAGCAACTAAATCACCTAACATATTTTTTACCCCTAGTGGTTTTGTTATTGTTTTTACTAAAAGATTTCCACCTTCTAAGTCTTTTAATTTTTCTCCTGTCCACTGTGCATATTTTTCTAATGCCGGTACTCCATCTATTTCTACTAATTTTCTTTTTCCATCTAGCTTTGTTATTATTCCAACATTATCTGTTTCTGCATATTCTCCTGTATATACATTTACCATTTCTTTGTCTGTAGCAAATATTGCTATTGCAACACCATCTCCAAATATATTGTCATTTGTATATATGCTCCATTTTCCTTCTACTGTGTTGTCTGCTCCACTTCCTCCAAATACTGGTATGTTTCCAACTACATCTTCTATTCCTTTCATATATGCTTCTTCTTCTCCTGGTGATGCTGCCATATAGAAGTATGCTGGTACTTTTCCTTCTCCTAATTTAGCAATTGCTTCTTCTGCTACTCTTTTTCCTGTTTCTCTAGCTGTTCCTTCTTTTTTTGAAGATGCAACTCCTACACTTAAGTCTGGATCTCCTAATGCTAAAATTCCTGTGTATCCGTTTTCTGATGTAATAAATCCATCTGGTACAATTATTCCTGCACTTGATGTACACCCAATTATTGGTGCTGTTCCAAGTACTGTTTTTGCTCCTTCTAATACTTTTTCTACATCTGAGTCTACTGATGTGTATAGGAATGCTACTTTTGTTTCCATTAAATCTACTACTGCTTTTTCTGCTGTTTCCTTTCCTTGCATAAAGCTGTCTTTATTAATACTCCAACTTACATTTGATTTTAACATAATAAAATCCTCCTTATTTTTTTATATTTTTACAAGTAGATTATATCAATAAAGGTTTTTTTGTACAATGTTTTAGAATAATGTAATATAAACGTAATATATGTGTAATATTGTTGTAATATATATTATAAAAAACAGGTATATAACAAAGATTTTAATTACTTTTTCAATAATTTTTGTTTAGTTTCTTTTTCTATCTGTTTTAAACTTTTATTAGGAATTTCTAGTTCTTCAAGCATTGTACCACCTAGATAACTAATAGTATCTCTAATTGCTTTTCCTACTTCAAAATGAGCATCACTTGCATTTTTTTCACCTTTAATATTTTGATTTGTTATTTTTTGTCCAGTTTGCGTAATTCTAAATAAATTAGCTGCAAGTTCATCACTTCCGCATATTGTCTAAAATTTCTTCTCTATATCTTAAACCTTTTCTTTTTGCAATATCATCTGCTGTTTCACCATTATATAAGCCTTTATATCCTGCATTTGTAAATTTCTCGTAATTTTTAACTCCTGCATTTTTAGCTACTTTATATAATATTAAGTTTTTATCTTTTGTTTGTTTTCTAACATAGAATCTTTTTTCAGTTTCATTTAAATCTGAAAACTCCACTTCGCTTAACTCTTGTTTCCTTGTTTGAATTGCAAAATATGTTTGTGCTAGTGCAATAGTTTTTTTTCTACTATCTCCATTTTGTGCTATTAAATAGCAAGCATATCTTGATAGTTTGTAATCATCAATAATTTTTTCTGCATTTTTGGGCATTTGTATCGTTTTGCCAACATTGGCAAAATGATCAACCACTGTATTATCACTATTCTTACAGCTTTCTTTTGCTTTTTCAATAATAGATTCAAATCTTCTCCATTGAGTATATTCCATTATTTCTTTTAATTCTCTTGCAAACCAAAATTCAGTCCCTTCATCATCAATATGTTTTATACTTTCAAACATATTATTAGTATACTTTTCTATATCATTCATAAAAACCTCCTCCTCATGCATATTTTACAAACATATATTTTATATAGTTAAATATTTTTCATGTACAAAAAGATGAGTAGAAAATATAAACTATATTTTCTACTCATCTTTTAATTATTTAATTAGATCTTTATAACTACAGCATAAATCACCTGTAATTTCTTCCATCCAGATATATGGACTTGCATACCATCTTTTGAATAAAGTAAAATATTCTAAAAGTGCTATTACTGACTGACATAATGTTGAAGAATCAACTTCTTTTTTCATTATATAGTTTCCTTCTTCATCTGGCTTTTCACGAATTTTCCAACCTACTAAATCTTCAATTTGCTTCCTTGAAAGCTTATCTGTATCTATTGGTTTTATTCTGCTTCGCATTTCTGCATAAAGTGTAGCTCTTTTTACTTTGTCTGTATTATTATCAATAATACTACAAAGTAGAAATCCATAGCTATTAACAACTATATGACGTGTTTCTTCTATTCCTTTTTCTACAACTTCATGCTCAAAGCTAATTAATTTGTATGTTTCTTTTAATTTATCGAAACTTTCTTCCCTGTTTATTGTCATCTTGCTTCCTCCATTTTGTTTTTCAAGGTTTTCTAATTTATAATAGAAATATTTTAACACAATTTACATAAAATAGCAAATTAATCTCCTAAATTAATTCCTATATCTCTTGCTGTTTTAACTAAATCATGATCCATTGTTACTTTTCTTATATTACTTTCTTTAGTATTTCCTGACACTGCTCCTATTTTTGTATTGTTTCCTACAACATCATCAAGTGATACACTATCTAATTTTCCATCTTTTAGTACTGCTAAAGTACCAAACTTTCCTTGCATAGCAAGTTCCATTGCTTGCATTCCATATTTTGTTGAAAGCACTCTATCAAAAGCTGTAGGTGTTCCACCTCTTTGCATATATCCAAGTGTTGTATTTCTAGCTTCTAACCCAGTTAATTCTTCTAATTGTTTTGCAACTTGATCTCCAATACCACCTAATTTAGTATTATCAACTCCTGCTCCATTTTCTCTAACATTTACAACACTTAGTTCTCCACCTTCTGGTTTTGCACCTTCTGCAACTACTACAATACTAAAACTTTTACCTCTTTTTTTTCTATTTTCTATTTTTTCTGCTACTTTATTTATATTAAATGGTATTTCTGGTATAAGTGCAACATCTGCTCCACCTGCTATTGCAGATTCTAATGCTATCCAACCTGCATATCTTCCCATTACTTCTAATACCATTACTCTATGATGTGTTTCTCCTGTTGTGTGTAATCTATCTATTGCTTCCATTGCTACAGATACTGCTGTATTATATCCAAAAGTTATATCAGTACACGCTACATCATTATCTATTGTTTTAGGAACTCCTATTACATTTACTCCTTTTGTTGCAAAATCTCTTGCAGATTTTTGAGTACCGTCTCCACCTAGTGTAAAGATACAATCAAATCCAAATTCTTTTATATTTTTAATACATTCTCCTGATAAATCTTTATATTCTACTGTTCCATCTTCATTTTCAACTTTATAATTAAATACATTTGCATTTGTTGAAGAACCTATTATTGATCCTCCTTTATGAAGTATACCTCTTGCATTTCCTTCTATAGCTGTAGATAATAGCTTGAATTCTTTTTTTAGTAAACCATTATACCCATCTATTATTCCATAACATTCTATTCCGTGATTTTCTGCTGTTTTTACTATTGCTCTTATTACTGCATTAAATCCTGAAACATCTCCACCATTTGCTAATATTCCTACTTTTTTTAACATTTTTTCCTCCTAAGTTTCTTCCTTTATTTATTTTTTCTATACTTATTATACCAATTTTTTCTTATTTTACAACCTATTTTTTAGTTTTATTTTAAGTTTTATTTTTAATTTAACCTTAATTTTATCTTTTCAATTTTTGCTCTATCATTTTTTATTAGTAATATGTATATTTTGAATATCTACCTTTAATTCTCTTGCAATTATATTTTGAATTTGTGCAATATCTTCTGGGTTTATTTCTTCAGCTTTTATAATTACGTTTACACTTTGGTCATTTACAAAAATAACTGAATCTTGAAATTCTTTTAATTCTATTAAATTTTCACATATCATTATTTGATTTTTAGTTTCATTTACTTTTGTAATTTGTTCAGTTGCTGATTGTTTTTGTGTTTCTGATGTTAAGTCACTATTTAATACACTTTCATATGTTTCTATCATTTGAGAATACATATTATCTCGTTCTATCTTAGATTTTGTAAAGTATTCATCTACAATTTCTACTTCTACATTATTTACTTCTTCTGCTTCATCTTCTAATACGACTTCCTCATTTTCACTTTCAGGAAATACTACATCTGTGCTACTAACTAAAGCTGCATCACCTATGTCTGATATACTTGTTTCATCTTTAGAATCTAATATTATACTTGTTTCTAAATCTTGATTCATAGAACTAGATGTATAATTTAAATATCCTGCTGTTATTAACATTAAAATAAATACATAAATAATTATTTGATTTTTCTTTAATAATTTCATATTCTTTTCCTACTTTCTTTTATTTTTAATTAATTTAGATTTTTTCAATTCATTTCAAACACTTGAATTTTATGTGTAGCAATACCAGTTACTGCTTCTACTGCTTTTATTATATTATTTTTTACATCTATATTATTTGCTCCTTTAGCAGCAATTATTGCTCCTTCAATTTTAGGCTCTATAACTTTTTGGGTCATAGGAGTTTTATCTCCTGAATCTTCTTTGTAGATTATATCTTTTTGACTATCTGTTTCCTCTATTTTCCTTATTCCTCCAGAATCATCTGTTTCTTCTGTTACACTTGTTGTAGAAGATTCGTTATACATTGCTATTACTTCTGAAGATTCTGAATAACTTATATATATTTCAACATCTCCAACTCCAGATATTTTACTTAATATATTTTTTAGTTCTAATTCTATACTATTATCACTATTTTCACTTACTATATCTACATTTAAATTACTTGCTAATTCTTTTCCATTTTGACTCTCTACATCTTGCTCTTCGCTACTAGAATCATTCCATATTAAGTTAATAACAAAAACAGTTATTATACATATAACTATGAAAAAGATTAAGTTTTCTATTTTCTTTTTATCGTTTCCAATATTTTTAATATCTTTTTTTGTTTCACTTTTTACTATATTTACATTTTCGCTTTCCTTATTAACTTTTAAATTTTTTTCTTTTTTTACATACTTGTCAAAATATGATTTTATTTTATCACTAAACAATTTTCACTCACCCCATATTCTTCTATTAAAAATTTTTTTATGTTTTGTATATCTATATTAGATATATTTTCTTCCTTGTTTTGACTTTCTTCTCTATTCCCTTCATCTATTTCAACTGGTTTTATCTTTTGTATTTGTTCTACTAATATTTCTTCTGTACTTGAAATATCAATTTCTTCATTTTCTACTGATTTTAATAATTCTAAATCAATTAATGTGATTTCCGCTTCTTTATCTACGCTTCCAATATTTCCTTCTACTGTGCAAGCTTTCACGCTATACCCTTGTTTTTCTATTTTACCCTTTATATCTTTTTCTAATTCTTCTATATATATTTCGTGTATTCTTCTATCCATAGATTCTTGATTAATCTCTATTTTTTCTTCATCTTCAGATATTTCTATATATGTTTCTATTCCAAGTTCTTCTAGGTCAAATATTTCTTCATTATTTAAAAATGGTGAAACTATATTAAAAAGGACATATATACCCATTATCATTCTGACATATTTTTTATTACTGTTATTTGGAAGTAGCATTTCTAGTATTGATACAATAACTATAGCTAACCCTAAACTTTTAGCCCAAGAACTAAAAAATTCAACCATGATTTCTCCTTACCTATACATCATTCCTGTATCTGATATTTTAAGCACTAAGGCTGTCCCAATTATTAATAAAAAAGCAAGTGAACTAAGTGAAGCAAGTAATATTTTAAAAACATCTCCTATTTGAGATAACAGCTTAGTTATTTTACTATCTGCTATAGGTTCTAGTATTGTGCCTAGTAAACTATATGAAAAACTAAGTATCCCAAGTTTTATTACTGGAATAATTGCAATACCTACTACAATTATTATTCCCACAAAACCTACTGCATTTTTTAATATAATTCCAGATCCTAGAACAGTATCTACAACATCACCTAATATTTTACCTACAACAGGAATACTTGAACTTACTATTGATTTACTTGTTTTAGCTGTTATTCCATCTATTGAGCTTCCTAAATTACCTTCTAAAGATACAACACTTACAAATATTGTTAGAATTATACATAAAAACCACACTATACCTGATTTAAGAAATTTTGCGAGTGACTCTATTTGTACTTTATCAGATAATTTTGATATTATTATTAATGCTGTAAAAACAAGTGTAAGTGGTATTATTATTACTTGTATGGTATTACCTATAAAGTTGCCCATAAATATTATCACTGGCTCTAACATACTTGTAGTTACTATATTTCCCGTATACATCATTAAAGTTATTAATAGAGGAGCTAATAAATTTAAGAACCCTACTAAATTAGTTACTGTATCTTCTACCATTTTAATGACTTCTGAAAAGCTTGCCATAATTATTGTTACAATTAATATATATTGAACATAATATATCATTTTAGCTATTCCATCATTTTGTAATCCATCACTAATTGCTTTTAATATGCTATGTATCAAGACAATTACTAAGATACTCCCCATTGTTTTTAATGTACTTAAGAAAACTGGACCTATTAATTCTAATATCCTATTTAATATATCTGTATTATTTGTGTTTCCAACTATTGCATCACCTAATAGCTCTGAAATATCTATATCATCAAAAAATTCTCCTGAATATTCTTCTGTTCCTTCTATAAAGTCATCTATTCCTAAATTTTCTTGTTCTGTTATTAAACTATTTGTTCCACTTGCATATGTAATATTGTTTGATAAAATTAGTATAAATACATATATTAGTATTGTTATTATTTTTTTCTTATTCTTTTGTTTATCCATTATATATCTCCTTTTTAGGATTTAATCAGATATTTTTATGTTGGTAAAATATCTAAAATTATTTCTAATAGATTAGATATTATTGGGACTGATAATGATATTATTACTATTTTGCTTCCAATTTCTATTTTACTAGCTATTGCTCCTTCACCTGCATCTTTACATACACTTACCGCAAATTCTGATAAAAAAGCTATTCCGGTTATTTTTAAAAGTATTATTAAGAAGCTACTATTTATACTTGTCCTATTTGCAATAGATTCTAATAGCTCTACTATTCCTGTTAATTCATCAATTACTAAAAAGAGAATTATAACTCCTGATAAGATACTTAAATATATTGCAAATTCTGGCTTATATTGTTTTATTATGATTATGATAACTAGTGAAATTAAACCTATACCAATTATTTGAATTATCTCCATATATATTTTTTCCTTTGCTTATAAATTAAATATTGTTCTTACAGAATCAAATAACACACTTATTTCTCTTATTACCATTGTAAGAACTATAACTAAGCCAGCTAGTGTAGTCATCATTGCTTGGTCTTCTCTTCCTGCCCTTACTAGTACTTGATGTAATACTGCTACTAATATCCCTATTGCAGCTATTCTAAATAACAAATCAATATCCACCTTAAATTCCCCCCTTATACTAATGTAATTACTATTGCAAGCCCTATAGTTACACCTAATTTAGAATACAGCTTTTCATTTTTTTGTTTTTCTAAATTAGCATTTTCAATTCTTGCAGATAATAGCTCTTGTGTTACTTGTATTTGACTTACTTGTCCTTCTACATCTGTTTGTCCAAGTAATTTTGACAATGAAATTATTGCTTCTTTATCTAGTGAATTAAAGTGACTCATTGTTTCTTCTACTGCGTTTTGCCAAGCTATGTATGCTAAATCGTTTTTCATATTATTTTTAGCATTTAAAAATATTTGTCCTACATTTCCTTTTATCATATTTCCTATTTCTTCAAATATTTCAGGTATCGGGTCATATGTAAATTTAATTTTACTTTGCAACATATTTAAACTATTTTTCATTTCCTCTAATTCTTTATTTCGATATACATATTTTTTAGCTATTAACTTTCCTAAAAAAGTTGATGCAAAAAACATTAATATTAGTGTTATATATTTTATAACTGTCATCTTGTCCTCCTTTTTTTTATTTAAAATTCTTAATTAAAAATTTTAAATTCTTAAACTTAATTTTTTCTTATAAATTTTTTCTCATTTTATTATATTCTCATAATTCTTTTTTAGAACTACAAATATATTAGAATCTACAATATGAAAGAAAAAAGATGTAAAAAATCTGAAATAAAAATAAGAAAATAAAAAGAGAAAACAAATAGAGAGAGTTATAAAAAGATAACTTTTTCTATTTGTTTTGTTTCTATTAAATAATTTATTTGTAAATTACTTTTAACATCTTCTATTGTACTACCATGCATTGTAAATATACCTTTAATACCTGAACATACTGCTTCTCCTATTGCCTCTACATCTTCTTTTGAACCTATTTCATCACAAGCTATTATCTCTGGTGCCATAGACCTTATTAACATTTTCATCCCTTTTGATTTTGATATATTTTCAACAACATCAGTTCTTATTCCTAGATCATTTTGTAAAATCCCTTTATAGTTTGCTGCAAGTTCTCCACGTTCATCTACAACTCCGCATGTCTTACCTAAAAAACCAATACCTTCTATTCCATTACTAATTTTCCTTATTATATCTCTTAAAATTGTTGTTTTTCCTTTTCCTGGTGGTGATACTATTAATGTTGTATATATCGTATTATTTTTCCTATCAATTATTTCTTTAATAATTTTACTGCTACAATCTATTACTTCTCTTGCTATTCTAAAATTCAAACTAGTTATATTTTTCAAATTAATAACTTTATTTTCTTCTACTACTGCACTTCCTGTTATTCCAACCCTATGTCCACCTTTAATAGTTATATATCCATTACATAACTGACTCCTATATGCATATACAGAGTTTTCACATAACTTTTCTAATATCATTAAAATTTCACTAGAACTTACAATGTATTCTATTACAAAGTCTTTTTCTATTGTTTTTAATATAACTGGTTTATTTGCTCTAATTCTTATTTCTCTAATCTCTTCTAATATTTTTTGATTTTGTATTAAAGAATTTCTAAGTATCATATATATATTATTAGGAAAATATTCTAATATACCTTGTACAACTTTTTCCATTAAAGTTCCTCCTTACATATATAGCTAAAAAGATTAAAACAATAAAAAAACATATATATAATATTTCTCTTATTATATATATGTATATGCTCTATTTTAGATTTTAGAACTAAACTATTTTACAGTTATTATTGCTCTATATATTTTACCTGTATCTTCTTCTTTTTCAAACTCAACTTTATATTTTGCTTCTAAATCAATTTGGCTACTTATTTTATCTAAATTATCTTTTGAAGTATCATATTCTGTTCCATTAAAATGTATTTCTTTAACTTCTAACTCAATATCTAAGTCTTTGTTTTCTTCATTTACAACTTCTATTTCAGTAAGTAGTCCTTTTACAGTTTGTGGATCTAAATTTGTACTTTGATATGCTTCTAAATTTTTGTTATAGCTATTTATCCTATTTTCATCACTATCAGGTTCTGTTTCATTTTCTGTATCTATATCTGTGTCTGAATCACTATCAGAGTCCGAATCTGTATCTTCACTTTCATTACTACTATTACTATCTTTAAATGCAAGTTCAAAGTTAGCTATTATACTTAATGGATTTGTTTGTTTTCCCAAATCAGCCATTTGCGTATTACTTACGTCTATTAATCTATCTTCTACTAATTTCAAGAAGTTATTTATACTTTCTTCAGTATTTCCTGTTAAAAATGTTGTATCTTCTTTTGTAAATTTAGGAATTGAGCTAAATTCTTCAAATTCATCAGAACCTGCAAATACTACTGATTTTCCTACGCTTATATTTAATTTTTCGTTATTTTTATTTTGATATGATATTTCTATAATTTCTTCAAATACTTTTGAATCTGCGTCAGTTTTTAAATACTTTTGTTTTATACTTAAAGATGCAAATTCAGTTTCTTTAATATATGTATATTCTACCTCTGCACTATTATCTATTGTTTTTTCTAAAGAACTTTTTTCTCCATCAACAACTAACTCTATTTTATTTGCTTTTCCAGAACTAAAAGATATACTAATTACTATATCTTCTTTTATATTTGGTAATTCGACAGTTTGTTCTTTTTCAATTAATTCTACTATTTTTGTATATTCTTCTACATTTAAACCTACTTCTATATTTTCAGATGTTATACTATATTTATTATCTGGAATAGCTGACATTAATTCCATTACTAAGCTTTCTGATAATTCTATATTAAATATATCTAAATTTACATTTGCTAACAAAGAATTAAATTCTTCTAATTCATTTCTTATTCCTAATACATCATAATATTTTTCTATATCTCCTACATCTTCTGCTATATATGTTCCTGCTATATAGTCTGATTGTATTCCTTCAATTCCATCTATTTTTTTATATATAAATGGGAATGTAATATCATCTGAATAGTTAATATCTATATTACTTAATTCTAGATCTGTTTTTGGGTTTATTTTACTATCTATTATTATATTTACGTTTTCAGATATATTTGGTGTTTGAAATTCTATATCTATATCAGTTGTTTCTGTATACATTGCTTCTTCTTTTAAATATATATATTTTTTTAATTCTTCATCTAAAAAGCTACTTTCATTTCCTACTACTTTTTCTAAGTATCCAAAATATTTAGCTTCTGTAGATTCAAATGTATCTGTTGCTAAATACAAGTATGCAAATATTCCAATAGCTATAAAGGTACATAATAGCAGAGATACGGCTACTACTAATCCTTTACCACCTGTTTTACTATTTCTATTTTTCCCCATATTTCCTCCTATTTATTTAAAATCTTAATTTTATATTTATATATCTAATTTATCATAAATGTTTTTTTTTAACAATATATATTGATAAAAAAACAAAATATACATATAAATCACAAAAGAATATATCTAAATTAAAAAAGAAATAAATAAACTAGAAAAGAAAGATATATAATGAAAAACTAGAAAAAGAAGTAACATAAATTACTTCCATTTCTAATATTTTATTCTGATACTAATATCATTTTTTCTTTACTGTCTTCTGTTATTGTATTTGTAACATATAACAGTGGTTTGTTTGTAACTAAACCTTCTAATGCAATTGTTCCTTTTACAAAACCATCATAGAATATGAATTCTCCAGTAGTTTCTATTCCTACATTTCCACCTATTACAGCTGGATTATCTACTGCTACATTTCCGTCATCTACTCCGAGTAGTAATTTACCTGTATTTTTAATTCCTATTCCTACTGTGTTTTCAATTCTTCCATTTCCAGTAATAGTTAATTCTCCGCTATTTATTATACAAGTTTCTCCTGTTCCTGTAATACTGTTTCCGTTTAATTCAACTGTTATTTTCTTATCACCAATTTCAATGCTTGAGCCTTCAAGAATAACTTCTTTTCTAAGTACTATTGTATCTCCTTCAACACTTAGTGCTATTGCATCTTGTAATGATCCATAATTTACACTTCCTATTGTTGCAATTATTACTTCTCCTCCAACTGGTATTAAGATTCCTTCTTCATATTCTCCAACTACTGTTTCTGATAATTGGTAATCTGGTTCTATGTTACTTATTGTTCCATAATATGTATTAACCTTTCCTTTGATTACTCCATCATAGAAGTTTAGTGTTCCACCACCATTGTTAGATACTCCATATGTGCTTCCACTTATACTTGGAACTGTTTTGCTTATTTCCCCACCTTCTTCTCCTATGTTTATTGCTCCTATACTGGCGTTGTATATCCCATATGCTGAACTACTTGCAGATGTAGTAGTTGAAATTATTGTTCCTC
>CAYJKK010000020.1:0-28041 GCA_964370905.1 uncultured Clostridium sp.
ATCAGGATATGGAAATGATGTAGACCCAAGTAAATATATTGATTTTAAATAATTTCCAAAAGATAAAAGAGAATAAAACAAAGGAAAAATAAATATAGAAAGAAAGTGAAGATATTAAAATTTAATATCTTCACTTTTAATAATATTAGAGATTAAAAAAAGAAAAATACAATAAGGAGATAACAAAAAATATAAAAAAATAGAGAAATAATAGAAAAATAATAGAAAAATAATAGTAAAAAATAAACCTAAAATAAGTTGAAAAATATATTTACAATAAAAATATATTTTGATATAATTCTAAATATATACAAAGGAGAGTAGATAAAATGGGGAAACATATGATGGAAGAAGAAAATGTAGAAATACAAGAAACAGACGAAATAAAATCAGCGAAAATAAGAAGAATTAAAAGAAAAAAAATGCTAAGAAATCTAATTATAATAGTAGTTATAGTTGCGCTACTTTTAATTGGATTAAAAATGTATAATGATAATTTAGCAAATAATAACAGTAAAACTCTTGTAGAACCAAATTCAGAAAATTCAGATACATTAGAGATAGCAGTAGCTAGATTTAAACAATTAGGTGAAACAATAAATAAAGAAGATTTAGAAATAGTAGAAATTCAAAGAGATGGAGAGCTTTATTATTATATTTCAGCTAAAGAAAATACTTTAGAAATTAGAAAAAGCGATAATAAAATAGTAAGAGAAAATAGTATAATAATAGAAATATAAAATAATATAAAATTCTAAAACAAATAAGTTTAGTATTAAATTTATTTGTTTTTTATGTATCTTAATAAAAATATAATATATTAAGTTACAATAAAAGTGATCAGTTAATAAATATATATATAATTAAAAATAAAGAAGTAAAAAAGTTAGAAAATATTGACAAAAACAACAAAAAAAGGTATTATGTAACTACAAAGAGGTATGTTGCAAAATGGTAGAGTCTAAAGTTAACTCTACACAACCTACAAAAGAGAAAGGAGAATTATTATGTTACGGTCTAGTAGCCTAAATAAGACAGCTGATTGGAATCCTTCCTGCGAAAATGAGGCAACAATAACAAAAACAGCTAATCTTATTATTGCAATGAAATTTGGAAAGGGTACTGAAAATATTATACATGTACCTTGTGGACCAGATTCAGGATGCTCAAGCAACGAAGAACCAGAATCAAGCTGCGGATGTGGATAGTAATCGGAAAATAATAATTCAGAAGAAGACACCTTAAAAAGGTGTCTTCTTCAAATCACAAAAGTAAAAAGCAAAAAACAAAGATAAACTAAGGAGGAAAACAAATGAAAAAGTATTTTTCAATGCAATTACACATAACAGATACTTGTGATCAACGGTGTGAACATTGCTATATTTTCGGAAGAGGAGAGCATGAATTAGCAGAGTTAGATATGGAGCTTTTAAT
Source organism: uncultured Clostridium sp. (assembly GCA_964370905.1). Classification (GTDB taxonomy): domain Bacteria; phylum Bacillota; class Clostridia; order TANB77; family CAG-508; genus CAG-269. Next base: position 1,435 of record CAYJKK010000020.1, read on the forward strand.
TAAAATAGTTGATGACTATAGTATTAGCTGTTCTAAGCTAGAAAAAAAACCATATTTAGTAATAACTGGAGGAGATCCAATATTACACAAAGATTTTTGGCAATTTATAGAATATGTTAATTCAAAAGAAATACCATTTGGAATACTTGGAAATCCATTTCATCTTAATTTTGAAGTAGTCAAAAAATTAGAAGAAAATGGATGTTTAAGTTATCAAATGTCTTTAGATGGACTAGAGAATACACATGACTATATAAGAAAGCCAGGCTCATTTAAAGAAACTTTAGATGCACTTAAATATTTTGAAGGAACAAAAGTAAAAACAACTATAATGTCAACAGTTTCTAAAATGAATATAAAAGAGATTCCAGAATTAGTTGAAATAGTGGTTAAAAATAATGTGTCTAATTTTACTTTTGCAAGATATTGTCCAAGTAGTGATGATTTGGATATGATGGTATCACCAGAAGAATACAAAGAATTTCTTACAAAAATGTGGGGAAAATATGAAGAATACAAAGACTGCAAAACAAGATTTGCAATGAAAGAACATCTCTGGAAATTGTTTTTGTTGGAGAAAGGGATATTTAATCCAGAAAAAACAAACTATATTGTAGATGGTTGTCACTGTGGTATTTCTCATATAACAACACTTGCTGATGGTAAAGTATATGCGTGTAGAAGAAGTGAAACAGAAGTAGGAAAAATAGAAGAAGAATCATTTTATGATATCTTTTTAGGTAAGAAGATGGAACAATACAGAAAATTTGAAGAGTTTAAATATTGTAATAAATGTGAACTTTTTAGTTATTGTAGAGGTTGTCCATCTGTTACAAAAACAGTTACTGGAGATTTTTATGAAAAAGATCCTCAATGTTGGAAAGTAATTTAATATAGAAAAAGTAGATTGGTAAAAATACTAATCTACTTTTTGTATTAAGGGTGATAAAAGAATATCAAATATTACAATGAAAGTAATGAGTTTGTTGTTGTTCTAAAAGTTTGACAAAATTGTATATATTACACTAAATATTATTTACAGCACATAATCAAAGTGTTATCTTATTAGTATTCTTGCAAAGGCAGGAAGTAGAAAAAGATAAAAATACACGTAGTCAAAGCACATTAATTAAAAGCACAAAAGAAGGTAAGGAGAATTAACTATGAAAAGATTCACAGCATTATTTTTAGCAATTTTAATGGCAGCATCTATGACTACATTTGCCTCAGCAACTGATGAGCAAATTAGTGAAGTAGAACAACAACCAGTATTAGATTTTGCAAGTGTTCAAAGAACATCAATTGATAATTCTTTAGAAGCTATGGAAGATCTAGGTTTGCAACAAGTACAACCACGAAATATCGACTATCTTACATTTGACGATTATACATATTCAAATGGATATGCATATTTTACAGTAAGACCAGGAATTGGTGAATATCTAAAATTACATATCTATCTACAACACGGTGGAAGTTTGCAATTTTGGGTAAAAGAGGTAGGTAAATACTACTGGCAACCTATTGAGATCATAGACGATATTGGACATAACTATAGAGATTTAGTTTATGGAACAAGTGGAAAAGCATATGAACTTAGAGTACTTGCAGACGCTGCAATGTATAGTGGTGGAGTATATAGTGGTAACTAATTAAACAAAAGTGTATTTTTATCTAAATTATTTGGGAAGCAAAAAAAGTAGCTAAATAGCTACTTTTTTGCATCTGTTAAAATAGAGTTAGAAAGAAATACATCAGAATATTCTACAGTATTAAAGTTGTATGAACAAAATTTTTCTTCATTATGTTTAGATTTTGAATATAGAACTAATCCAGTAGACTTTTCAACTATATCTCTAGTTTTAAGGCTTTTAATTTCTATACAAGCCTTACCTTCATAAGTAATAGGTGTCATGTTCAAAGTAGGAATAAGCGCTAATTGAAGTAATTCTCCAGTCGTATAGATAGTCTTTGATACAGCAGGCATATAATTAAATTCTATAGCTGTCTTTTCTGCATATAAAGAATCATTACGAAAAACATATTGAGTTTCATCATTAAAATCTGTATAAATTGAAAACTCATCAAGAGTCTTAAAATATGTAATAGATTGCTTAGAATTTCCCTCCATATACCAATATGTAAGTGTATAATCATCAGTTGATGCAGTATATTCAAAATTTGAGCTACTCATAGTACTTTGATAAGAATTTTGTAAATCTAGCAAAGTATCATATCTCCATGTTAAAGTAAGTACAAGACTTATTAAAGATAATGAAACAATTATTGTAACAAGTCTAGTTTTTTTCATTTTTCTTCTGGCCATTTTTTCCTCCAAATTAAATTTAGTAAAAATATTATAACATATTTTAACATTAAATTCAAGTCGAAAAATGTCTAAAAGCCTGTAATACTAAGCTTTTTAAGGAGTTGTGTGCATGTGGGTAATTTTAAACTTTAGTTTGAAAGTGTTAAATTAAAAAATATAGGTAAGTAATAAATACAAACCTATATTTTTCAATCTAAATATAATTCATAGCTAGATGAGTTATTAAAGAAGCTAAAAATAATATAATCATAAAAATAATAATATATTTTAATGTTTTAGAATAACCTTTAGGTGTTAATTTATCTAGTTCATCTAATCTTTTCATTGTTGGATTTAATTTCCAAAAAAATGTAGAGATAGATAAAATTAATGCTAAAACTCCCCGAATCTTAGTTAGTTCACTACCAGTAAATAATATTACTAAAAGTAATATTATAAATATTATTTTTGTTCCAGCAACCCAATATACCATATATTTAGCAAATAAAGATCTACTTTCTTCCTGTTTTGCTTCATGCCAATTATCAAAAACATTCATACTATTTCCATATTTAAAATCTTGAAAAAAAAATAAAATGAGCACATTTGCAGATTCCATAATAACAAATATAATTATTGAAATATCTAATAAATTCATAAAATCCTCCATTTTTTTACACAAAAGAACTAGATTGCCTTTTAAGAAGAAATCTAGTTCGGTAAACAAAAATAATTCATATAAATATATGATTTATTAATCGCATTGTAGCAAAAAAAGTACTTAAAGTCAATAAAATACGCTAAAATATAATAAAAAAATTGAAATGAAGAATTAAATAAAAAAAATAGATAAAAAATAAGTAAAAAATAAATAAAAAAACTTTAAAATATTAGTTATAAATATTAAAAAAAGTGGAAAAATAAAAAAGATAGTGATATAATAAAAAAAAATTTAGGAGGGAAAAATGGGAGAAGAATTAAAAAATAAATTATTTAATATAAAGAAAAATGGATGGGAAGAAGTAGATGAAAATAGAAAAAATCAAATATTTTCATTATCTAAATCATATATGGAATTTTTAAATAAAGCAAAAACTGAAAGAGAATTTATAAAAGAAGCTAGAAAAATGGCAGAAGCTAATGGTTTTAGAGATATAATTGAATTTTCATCTTTAAAACAAGGTGATAAAGTATTTTTTATTAATAGAGAAAAAAGTATGTATTTAGCAATAATTGGTAAAGAGCCAATTGAAAATGGTATGCATATGATAGGTTCACACGTTGATTCACCAAGATTAGATTTAAAACCAAATCCAGTATATGAAGATGGAGGTTTTGCATATTTTAAAACTCACTATTATGGTGGAATAAAAAAATATCAATGGACAACTATACCACTTAGTATGCATGGAGTTATAGTTAAAACAAATGGAGAAAAAATTGAAATAAATATTGGTGAAAATGATGAAGATCCAATTTTTACAATAACAGACCTATTACCACATTTAGCACAAGAACAAATGGAAAAAAAATTAAAAAGCGCAATAGCAGGTGAAGATTTAAATATATTAGTAGGAAGTATACCATTTAAAGATGATAAAGTTTCTGAAAAAGTAAAATTAAATATTTTAAATTTACTAAATCAAAAATATGGAATTACAGAAGTTGATTTTAATAGCTCAGAAATAGAATTAGTGCCAGCATTTAAAGCAAGAAGTTTAGGATTTGATGAAAGTATGGTAGCATCATATGGACAAGATGATAGAGTTTGTGCATATACATCACTTGCAGCTATGATGGAACTTGAAAATGTAAAAAATACAGCAGTTTGTATATTATCAGATAAAGAAGAAGTAGGAAGTATGGGAAATACTGGTATGGAATCACATATGTTTGATTTCTTTATTTCAGAAATTTTAAATAAGCTAAATATTAATAGACCAAATTTATTAGATAAAATTTATTGTTTCTCTAAAATGCTTTCATCTGATGTTGATGCAGCATATGATCCAATATATGCATCTGTATCTGAAAAGAACAATGCAGGATTTTTAGGGTGTGGTGTGGCACTTGTTAAGTACACAGGAGCAAGAGGAAAATCTGGGGCATCTGATGCAAATGCAGAATATGTAGCTTGGGTAAGAAATGTATTTGAAAAAAATAATATAAAATATCAATTATCAGAACTTGGAAAAGTAGATATTGGTGGAGGAGGAACAATTGCATATATATTAGCAAATAAAGGTGCTGATGTAATAGATTGTGGAGTTCCAGTATTATCAATGCATGCTCCTTATGAAGTAACAAGTAAATTTGATATTTATGAAGCATATAAAATGTATAGAGCCTTTTGGAATGAATAAAAGAGACTAAAAAATGTAAAAAGAATGTAAGATGAAAAATAATTTTAAATTAAAATAATCTTAAAATCTTTTTACATTTTTTAATATTTTGTTATAATATTTTAAAAATTATGATATGATGGAAAATAACTAAAAAGAGAATAAGGAGGTTGTTTTATGATAAGGAAATTAAAAGAAGAAGAAATAAGTCATGTTATGACTATATGGACTAAAGGGAATTTTAGAGCAAATAACTTTATAGATAGAGAATACTGGATTGAAAATTTTAACAAAGTAAAAGAAGAAATTTTATTAAATGAGACATATCTATACATAGAAGGTGAAGAAATAAAAGGATTTATTACATATGATAATCAAAAAAATGAAATAATTCATATTGCAGTTAAAGAAACAAATTTAAGAAAAGGAATTGGAAGAAAATTAGTTAATGTAATTAAAGAAAAAAAGGAACAAATAAATTTAAAAGTATTTGAAAGAAATATAGAAGGAACTGTTTTTGTTCTTGCAATGCAATTTAAAAATATAGGAATATGTGTAGATGAAGCATTAAATGAAAAAATATATAATATGGAGTGGAGAGAAAATGATGAAGAAAATAATAATAACAGCAGGGCCAACTAATGAAAGAATAGATTCAGTTATGAAAATAACGAATATGGCTACTGGAAAACTAGGAACAATAATAGCAGATACGATGATAGATAAAATGAATGATGAAATAGAAAAGATATATTATATAACTACTAAAATGTCATATAAGCCAAAAGTTAAGAGTAGTAAAATAGAAATGATATTAATTGAATCTACAGAAGATTTATTAAGAACATTATTAAATTTATTTGAAAAAGATACAATTGATGCAATTATTCATTCAGCAGCAGTAGGGGATTATTTTGGAGAATATTGTATAACAGGTGAAGAATTAGCAAATCAAATAATAAAAGTAATTAACAATAAAGAATTAAGTAAAGAAGAAATGAAAAGCAAAATATTAGATATTATTGAACATCCATCTGAATCAACAGACAATTCTGGAAAAATGAGTTCATATCAGAAAAATTTAATTGTTAAATTAGGATTAACACCTAAAGTTATTGGAAAAGTAAAAGAAGTTTCACCTAAAACTAAATTAATAGGATTTAAGTTATTAGATGGTGTAACAGAAGAAGAGTTATTAAGTGTTGCAAGTAGGTTAATGGAAAAAAATTCAGCAGATGTAATAGTTGCTAATGATTTATCTAAAATAGGTGATGGTAAGCATCCTGCTATAGTAATGGATAAAGATAAAAATAAAATTTATTGCCAAACAAAAGAAGATATTGCAATAGCAATATGTAAAAAAATCTTTTAAATAAGCTAAGAAAAAAATTAAATAATCCAAAATAAAAGAACATTTTAATGAATAATGTTCTTTTATTTTGAGTATTATAAAGTTATTTTTCAAGAGTAATAACTGAAGTACTATTATTTTCAAATTCAAATACCAATTCTAATTTATCAGTAGCATCATATTTAGATAAATCATAGTGAATAAAATAATTAGTAGAGTTTTCAGAATATTCTAAAGACGTTTCTATGCAATTATAAACATTTCCATATTCATCTTTTAAATATGTGTTTAAAAAATGAGTGTGTTTTTTAGCAGAAATATTAACAATTGTAGATGTTTCTTGAGATGTTAAAAGTAAATTAGTTATTTCTAGATTATTATTAGACGTATAAGAAACATTATAGGTGTCTAGGCTTCTTGTATTAAATTGTTCTGGAACGATAATTTCAGATAAATATTCACCTGTAATAATACTCTTTGTTGATTCTGATTTATTAGAATCATATAAAATTAAATCTAGAAATCCAATATAAAGTTTTTCACTTTTTGGAAATGAATCATACATCGAATTTACATTAATAACAATATCAAATCCAGAAGAAGTTAAATTTTTTATAGTACCTGAGTAGTTAGTATTTAATAAATATTTTCTACTAGACTCTTCAGAGTCAGTAGGGAGTATACCAGGTAAAAAAGTATTAGCTGTTAATAAATAATTATCAGTAGTATACAATATATTATTTTCATCGAAAATTGCTAAATGATCAAAATTAACTGTTTTAAAAATATTAGCATCTATTTCATTTTCAAATTCAACATTAATAGTTATATTTAATGTTGAGTTATCTAAAATGAAGTTAGTTGTAGTGAAATTTATATTTTCAAAAGTATTTCGCATATGTATTTGAGAAGTAGAGTCTTTTGACAAATCTTCTATATAACCATTTTCGCTAGCACTTGAAATACCATCACTTATGCCAAATAGGTTATTAATATTTGTTTGTATTTCTTCAGCAAAAACAATACCAGTAGATAAAGTTCCAATTAATATACTTGCTGCTATAGCTCTTTTTGCATTGCTAAATTTTGAAGATATAGAAGTGATTTTATTTTTTTTAGTTAAATCTATATCATATATACAGTCCTTAACCCAATTAGGAACTTTTGATTCTTTTTTCATCATTTGAGATATATCTTTTTTAAAAATATTCATAATAATTTTCTCCTTTATATAGTTTTTGTAATTTTTTTATAGCTCTAGTTAATCTACTTTTAGCAGTATTTTTATTTATTTTTAGAATATTAGCAATTTGCGAAGTAGAAAATCCACTTTGATAATGTAATAAAATTATAATTCTATCATTATATTTTAATCTATTAACTAAATCATAAATACTTATTTTAGGTGCAGTATCTGATTCATTTAAAAGATGTTTAGTAAATTCGATATTATCATTTAAAAGTGTTACATTAGAATTATTTCTTAAAATTTGTTTATAAATTTTATTACATTCATTAATATAGATTCTAATAACCCAAGTTTTAAAATATTTATTTTCTCTGAGTTTATTTAAGTTAGTATATGTATATATCATGGTATTTTGAATAGCATCTTTAATATCTTCTTCATTATTTAATCTAGCTCTACCAATTCTATATAGGTCTGTATCAAGAAGTTCTATTAATTGTTTAAAAGATAATTCATTACCATTTTTAGCTTCTATAACTAATTCTTCCATTTTGTTACCTCACTTTTGTATTTTATTTAATATATAATTTAAACTATAGTTTATGCAATAATATTACAATATATTGTTTTTACATTTGCATACTTATTAGATAATTTTTTTATGAAAATGGGTGCAAAATAAAAAACATTTCTGAAAAATAGAAATGTTTAAATGAACTATATTTAAGTATTTGAAAGTAATAGTAAAATAATCTTGAAAAATTAGTAAATTTAATTGATTTTATATTTATTCGGTAGTATACTTTTACCAAGATGAGAGAGCATGAAATGTGGTGTGTCGCAATCCTTTTATGGAAGGAGGCGATGCTATGTTATATGAAGAAATATACATATTTTTAATATCTATGTTATTATTTATTCTTATGAATATAACAATTGTAGTTATCGTCTTGTTTGCACTACTTATTAATGCAAATAAGAAGCTCGATAAATACAAAAAGAAAAACACATTTCTGTCTGGCGATTAGAAATGTATTTTAAAAACTTATAATTAAACTTACAATCGACACATCAATATATGATGTCTCATCTTCTAAATATATTATATAGCCAATTAGTTAAAATGTCAAATTATTTTGAGAGTTTAATTTTGCTTTGAAATAGCAAAACCTCACATCTGTTTTACAGAAAATGTGAGGTTTTAATTTGTCTTTTTCATTTTTTGACTGCATGGTGAGCCAGAAGGGATTCGAACCCCTGACCCCAGGCTTAGAAGGCCTGTGCTCTATCCAACTGAGCTACTGACCCATATAGTAAAGACAATAAATATAATAGCACATAATTAAGTAGCTGTCAATAAAAAAAGACGAAAAAGAGTAAAAAATGCAAAAAAATTAAAAATGTTGAAAAATTTATATTTTGAAAATAAATGTCTTAAAAATAAACTCTATGTGAAAATTGTGTGAATTGCTTTACATCGAAAAATATAGGTGTTAATATGTTAATGAAATTAAGAAGAAAAAATGATAGGAGGTATTTTTGTGATTGAGTTAAAAGAGATTACCAAAAAGTATGGAAAAACAATCGCAGTAGAAGAAATAAGTTTTTCTATAGGAGAAGGAGAAATAGTAGGTTTATTAGGACCAAATGGGGCAGGAAAAAGTACAACAATGAATATGATAACAGGTTTTATAGAACCTACAAATGGAAGTATAACGGTAAATGGTTATGATATGGATAAAAAGCCAAATCAAGCAAAAAAAAGTATTGGATATATGCCAGAAGGAGTACCTCTATATACTGATTTAACAGTAAAAGAATTTGTAATGTATATGTCAGAATTAAAACAAGTAAATAAAAAAGTAAGAAAAGAAAAAGTTTTAGATATATTAACAAAAACGGGTTTAATAGATGTAGAAAACAAATTAATTCGAAACCTATCAAGAGGATATAAACAAAGAGTAAGTATGGCAGGTGCATTAGTAGGGGAACCTAAAATATTAATTTTAGATGAACCAACAGTAGGATTAGATCCAAAGCAAATAACAGAAATAAGAGATTTAATAAAAGAACTTGGAAAAACACATACTATAATACTTAGTTCACATATATTATCTGAAGTTAGTCAAATTTGTAATAAAGTAATTATAATAAATAAAGGGAAAATTGTAGCAATAGATACACCTAAAAATTTAGAATTTAAAGCAGTAAAAAACAATGTTATATATGTAGTAGTAGAAGATCCAAATAATAATATAGAAAAAATAAAAAGTAAAAATTCAAATATAAAAATGATAAAACTACTAGAAAAAAATGATGATGGTACAAAAAAATATTCAATTGAAACAAAAGATAATGAAGATATTAGAAAAACATTATCTGCAGAATTTGCAAAATTAGATATAACTATATATGAAATGAAAAAAATGGATAACTCATTAGAAGATGCATTTATGAAAATAATAGAAGGAGAGGAATAAAAATGTTATCAATAATAAAAAAGGAATTTAAATCATACTTTTATTCACCTGTAGGATATGTATTTATAGGACTATTTTTAATAATGTTTAGTATATTCTTTTATATAGATGTATTTGCATATCAAAGTAGTAATTTCGAATATATATTTTATTCAGGTGCAACAATATTAACTTTTATTACCCCAATTCTCACAATGAGAACTATAGCAGAAGAAAGAAAAACAGGTACAGAACAATTACTAATTACCTCACCAATTAGTATTACTAAAATAGTTTTAGGAAAATTTATAGCAGCATCATTAATTGTTGTAATTACAATGTTATTTACATTTGTATATTTTATAATCTTAAGTGTATATGGTAATCCACATATATCAACAGCGTTAGTAACAATGTTTGGATTTTTATTACTTGCAATGTCATATATATCTTTTGGAATTTTAGCATCTAGTATCACAGAAAATCAAATAATAGCAGGAATAATAACAACAGGATTTTTAGTTTTAACATGGTTTTTACCACAATTTTCAGATGTATTTTCTAGTATATCATTAATAAATCTATTTTCAAAATTCCCAGCTGGGCAAGTTGATATAGCAGATACAGTTACATTTATGACATTTACAATAGGATGTATATTATTAACAATAATATTTATGCAACGCAGAAAAAGTGTAAGATAGGAGGAGTGATATGAAAAATAAAAAAGAAAATTCAGAGAAAAAAGATATAATTAAAATCAAAGAAAAAGAAAAGTTAAGTAATAAAATTAAGAAAAATTACTTAGTAGATACAAGTAAAACCTTAATATTAATATTAGTAATAATATTAATACTGTTTGGAATAAACATATTAGTAATAAATATGGATTTATTACCACTAGATTTTACACAAGAAGGACTATATTCTTTATCTGATGAAAGTAAAGATAGAATTAAAACAATAGAAAAAGAAGTAAATATATATTTTATAGGGTATGATGAGAGTTATGCGATTTTAGACTTAGTAAAACAATATGGAAACATTAATGAAAAGATAAATGTAGAAGTGGTAACATCTACAAGTAGACCAGATTTAGTACAAAAATATGCAATAGAAGATGGAACACAAGGAATAATTGTTGAATCAGGTGAAAAGTTTAAGGTATTAACAGAATATGATCTATATACATATGATTATACAACAGGCCAATCGATTAATATTGCTGAAGAAGTATTTACAAGTTCAATAGTATCTGTTGTAACAGAAGATGTACCAAATGTATACTTTTTAGATGGGTACAGTGAGATGACTTTAGATCAAAATCTATATTTATTAGGAGTATATCTATCAAATGAAATAGTAGAAGTAAATACTGTAAATACATTATCAGAAGGAAGTATACCAGAAGATTGTGATGTATTAGTAATAACAACTCCAAATAAGGATTTTGAAGATATAACAGTAACTGCAATTGAAAATTATATAAATTTAGGTGGAAATATATTATGGATGAATTCAGCAGTTGTATATGAAGAACAACAATATGAAAATGTGGATAAAGTATTAGCTATGTATGGAATAGATCCGTTTGATATAGGTTTAATAAGAGAAACTGATTCTAGTAACATGGTTTCAGGATCACCAGATATAATATTTCCAACAATAAATTATTCAGAAGTAACAAAAAATACTCCAGAAGTAATTTTTGTGAATGCTACAAAAATTAATATTAACGAAGAGAAAATGACAGAGTTAAGTGTAGTTAAAAGTGATATTTTAACTACAAGTGAAAGTGCATATTTTAGAACTAACATTGAAATATCAGATGATAATGCAGTTGATGGAGAAGAAACAGGAATGTTTACTGTAGCAGCAGAAATGACTAAAACTATAACAGAAGAAAATACAGAAGAAGGTATATCAGGAGTAGAATCTAAACTTATTATATTTGGAGAGCAATATTTTGTTTCAGATTTAACAATAATGCAAAATTCACAGTATCCTGCTATTCAATTATCATATAATAAAAACATAATATTAGATTCAATAGCATATTTAGGAGAAAGAGAAGAAGATATAGAAGCTAGAAAAAGCACGGGTACAGTTACTATATATTCACCTTCAGAAACTCAAGATACAATAATAAAAATTATAATTTTTGCAATGCCAGTATTGATAATTGTAATTGGTATAGTTGTATGGCAAGTTAGAAGAAGAAAAAAATAAAAAAAGCAAAAAAAAATAATTAAAAACTATTATACAAATATAAATAAAAAGTACAAGAATAAAAATAAAAACCCACCATATATTTTAATGGGGGTTTTTATTTTGAGTGTAAAAGCTATATCAATGATAATAGGTGCTTTAATAGGAGCAGGATTTGCATCAGGAAAAGAGATATATACTTTTTTCTTTCAATATGGAATCTATGGAATAGTTGGAATATTTTTAACAAGTATTTTATTTGGACTAATTATATATAAAGTATTAGTTATAACCTTAAAAAATAACATTAAAAACTACAAAGGTTTTTTGGAACTTACTTTGAATTTTAAAAATAAAAGTAGAAACAAAAAAATCATAGTAATTAATGCATTATTTAATATTTTAATAGTAATAACATTTATAATAATGATTGCTGGCTTTGGTGCATACTTAGAGCAAGAATTTAGAATAAATAAAGAAATTGGTAGTTTTATATTAGCTATTACAACTTTTTTTATACTAATAAAAGATGTAGATAAAATTATTAAAATAAGTAAGTATGTAGTTCCAACTTTAATTTTTTTAATACTAGTTATAATAATATTTATCTATAATGGTTATGGAGCTGTTGGTGTAGAAAATATGATTGATGAATATAATGGGAATAATATATTAAATTATTTTGAAATAATTAAAAGTAGCATAATATATGTTAGTTATAATTTAGTATTAAATATACCAGTATTAATTTCTGTAAAAAAATTATTAAAAAATAAAAAACAAATTAAAAAAATTGTCATTATTTTAGCAATAGTTATAAATTTATTACTACTTTCAATTTTCTTTATTTTAAGTAATGTAGATAATAATATTGAATATTTAGAAATGCCAGCAGTATATTTTATCTCACAAATTTCAAATACATTTAAATACGTATATGGAATTGTAATCATTTTTTCAATAATAACAACAACAATAGCACTTGGAAACAGTTTCTTAGAGAATATATCTAAAAAAGGTGAGAGTAATCCACATATTGTACTTATTTTGTGTATAATTTCATTTGTATTATCAAGATTTGGATTCTCTGCATTGCTAAACTTAATATACCCAATTATAGGGTATATTGGTATAATTCAAATATTTAAAATAGTAACATTTAAAGTTGAAAAATAAATATGTTGGTAGTATAATATGCATAGCAATCAGTATAAGTTAAAAATATTAAAATTAATATTTATTAAATGGAGGTATTATTATGCGAAAAATTTTTATTTCAGCATTAGAGCGGATTATTCAACTAGGTATAATTGTTATAACATTTGGTGCATTTATTATTATGTCTGCTTTAGTTACTAAGCATGTAATAGGAATGAACACCTATGGTTATATCTATTTTGCATTATCTGCAGGACTTTTAGCTTTGGCTTGTTTTGTTATACTAAATGAGTTAGATATAACTAAAGAAGAAGATGAAGATGAATTTAAATTTAGACACTATTTTTTACAATGTATATTAATATGCATTGTTGCAACAGTTATTATGCCAATAATTATTGGTATAGCAATTACTATCTTAAACTTTTTACTTATCATAATAAGTAAAATATTAGTTTAAAATATCATATAAGAATAAATAAAAAATCCATAAAAAATCTCCTTAAATAGGAGATTTTTTATAAATTATATATGTTTTATAAATTATAAAAAAACAATTTGTTAGTTTAAGTTAGAATTATTGATTTTTTAATATCTTTATAGTAGAATAAAGTCATAAATTCTAAGGAGAAAATTATGAAAGATTTTTGGGTTGAAGAAAATGAAAATAAAATAAAAGAAAGTAAATTAAATAAAAAGAAATTAATTAGTATAATATTAATAATTATTGTTATAATTTTAACTATAACAATAGTATCAGTATATAATTCAAATGCTGAAGCACGAGAATGGATAAATGTAAATATTTTAAGAAAACAAATATTACAAGAAGATGTGAATATAATTGAAATAACAGAAGTTCCTTCGCAAAATGTATTTGCCTTCAATAGTAATATATGTATAGTAAATAAAAATAAATTAGATGTATATAATCAACTAGGAGGACTAGAAAATAGTGTTGATATGGAAATATCAAATCCCATATTTGCTACAGCAAATAGATTTTTAGCAGTAGCAGAAAGTGAAGGTCAAAGAGTCTATGTAACAGATGGGAAAAACATTTTATGGCAAACAAGTATAGAAGGAAATATCTCTCAAATACATATAAATAAAAATGGTTATACTGCAATAGTTATAACAGAAACTACTCACAAAACAGTAGTACAAGTGCATGATAATGAAGGAAATGAATTATTTAAACAATTCTTATCAAACACAAGAATAACAGATGTAGACATATCAAATGATAATCAATTTTTAGCAATGGCAGAAATTGATACAGCAAGTACAATTTTAAAATCAGATATTAAAATACTATCAATAGAAAAAGCAGCAACTGGAACTATGGAAAATGGTGAAAGTGTATTAGATTTAGAAACTGATGAATTATTAATTGATTTAGAATATACAACTAACAATGAATTAATTTGTATGTATACAGATAGCGTACGAAAAGTAAGTGGAGATACGAATGAAATTATAAAGGACTTTCTAGATAGAAAAGTTACATATCAAACGATATTTGTGCAAGATACAGTAGTATATATTGAAGAAAAATCTTCAGGTTTATTTACAGCAGATTCATATATATATTTATATGATGTCAAGGATAGCAAAGAAAAAGAATACATTATAGAAGAAGTTGCAAATGACCTAGTTGTATCAAATGATATAATTGCTGTAAACTTAGGTACAGAAATTGAATTCATAAATAGTTCAGGAGGATTAGTTAAAAGATATTTATCAAGTAAAGAAATTACAAATATCACTTTTTCTAGAAATATAGCAGCTGTAGTATATACAGATAAAATTGAAATTATAAACTTATAAAAAACAAGGAGGATTTAAAATGGGAATTATAGTAGACGTAATTGTTATAGGAATTATATTATTATCAACATTCTTAGCATATAGAAAAGGTTTTACAAAACTTGCGATTAGTTTGTTAGCAGTTGTTATAGCTGTTGTTGCAACACTTATATTATATATACCAGTTACAAATTTTGTAATAGAATATACAGGAATAGATGAAGCGATTGAAGATACAATAATCGAGAATTCAAGTAATATAGTGACAGAAAATACGAGTGAAGGATTATCTAATCTAATATTTAATGAAGGTTCACTAGATATGATACAAGAAGTAGCAGAAGAAACATCGACTAATATCATAAAAGTAGGTGTAATATTAATATTATTCTTTGGAATAAGAATAGGATTAGTATTTGTAAAAGCATTAGCGAATTTAATAGCTAAATTACCGATATTAAAACAAATTGACAAAATAGGTGGAGTAATTTACGGAATATTAAGAGGAATAATATTGATATATACAATATTATTAATAATTGGATTCTTTAAAGATGCAAATGAATTAAACACAGTAAATAAATATATAGAAGAATCATATGTAACAAAATTAATGTATGAATATAATATATTAGAAACTTTGGTTTAAAATAGAGTAAAACGTTGATTTTTAAAAAACTATTTGTTATACTATTCATAAGAATTTTTAGGAGTGATAATAATAATGGCCAAAAAACAAAAGAGAGTAAATTCTAGAGCAACCCGTTCTAGAGGTAGAAAGAAAAAAAGTATATTTAAAAGTATATTTATATTAATATTATTAATAGCTATAATTGCACTTGGAATATTTACATATAAAGTGTACCAAAATGGTTGGGGGCTTAGTGGTATTATTTCCACAGTTATAGGACATGATAGTGAAACAGTAAAAGATTTAAAAGAATTTAAAGTTCTTTTATTAGGAATTAGTACAGATCAGGAAGATGTATATTTAACAGATACAATAATGGTTGCATCATATAATCCAAACACTCAAAAAGCATCATTATTATCAATACCACGAGATACATATACAGGATCCAATGTTTCTACAGCAGTAGCATACGATAAATTAAATTCATTTTATGCACGAAATAATAGACCAGATGAAACACTTGCAGCAGTAAATAAAGTAACAGGTTTAGATATAGAATATTATATTGTAGTAAAAACGGAAGCATTAATAGAAATTGTTGATGCAATAGGTGGAGTTACTTTTAATGTTCCGATTAGAATGAAATATACAGATACATCACAAGACTTATTTATAGACTTACAAGCAGGAGAGCAACTTTTAAATGGGGAACAAGCTGAACAATTGCTTAGATTTAGACAAAATGATGATTATACAACATATCCAGAAGAATATGGAGATAACGATACTGGAAGAATGAGAACACAAAGAGAATTTATAACAGCAGTTATAGAGCAAACATTAAGGCCAGAAAATATATTGAAAATTGGCGAATTATTAGAAATAGCAAATGAAAATATAATAACTAATATTGATTTGAATTTTGCTAAAGACTATATTCCATATGCAGTTGAATTTGATGTGGCTAATTTACAAGCAGAAGTATTACCGGGGACAAATCTTTCACCAGATAAAACAGGAGGAACTTGGATTTTCTACCCAAATAAAGCACAAGTAGAAGATTTAATTGAAGAAATGTTTATAACAAGAGATTTAGTACCTGAAGAAGTAGAAGATGGACAAGTTAGTAAAGAAAATCTAGTTATTGAAATATTAGATGGTTCTGGATCAAGTACAGCTCTTCAAGAAGTTGTAACAGGATTAAAAGAAGCAGGATTTAATGTTTCAAGACAGGGAACAACAAATCTAACTTCAAGATCTACAATATATTCTGATGATAAAGTAAATAGTACAACATTAACAAATATAAAAAATATTCTAGGAATAAGTACAACAGATATGTTAGAAACTACAACTTCAAGTACAGTAAACATTAAAATTGTTTTAGGAAAAGATTATATTTAGATTTTAAATATATAAATATAAAAATCAAATAAAAGAGTAAAACAAGAATCAGATTCTAAAAAGATAATAAGTTATATAATAATAGAATAAAAATAAAACAGGGGGAGTTTTAAGCCACCTGTTTTATTTTTATTCTATATGTGTTTCCACTTTTCTTTTTTTTATAATCCCGTAGATATATGAAAAAGCTAAAGATGAAATGATTAATGTAACAATACCGATTAAATAGATTTTTGTTTTAGAAGGCTCAATTGTATTAGATGCAATTAAATCAGTAGAATATTTTGTGCCATTAATCTCATAAGTTAATGTTCCAACTTTGTCGCCCTTAAATATTGGTGCTGAAATATGCTCATCAATATTAATTGTATGAGTTAGAGTAGTTATATCAATATCATTAGAAATTAAAGCAGTAATTTCAGAAGCTGTTTGAATATTTAATAGATTATTACTTGAATTTGTAGCACTACTAACTTCAGTTGTAAGCAAATATTGATTTTCAGCTATAATTGTCTTTTCACTAAATTTACTGTAAGTGTAATTATATAATCTAGTTGTATCTAAAAAACGTAAATCAGGATCAACTGAGTTTAAAACAACAGATATAAAAGCTCTTTCGTTTTCATATGCGGCTGAAACTAAGCAAAATCCAGCAGGTGTAGTAAAACCAGTTTTACCTACAAAAATAGTAGGGTAATATATATCACTATCTGCAACCATTAAACTATTTGTAGATACAAACTGTCTTACATCTGACTTATTTGTAGCAGGTATTGAACATGAAGCACTTCCTGCTAGTCTTCTAAAAGTTTCATTTTCAATACAATATCTCATTATTTGTGATAAATCATAGGCAGTAGTATATTGATTATCATCATGTCCACCATAAGAATTAACGAAATTAGTATTAGCTAATTCCAATTCATATACTTTAGCATTCATCATAGATACAAAGCTTGATTCTGTACCAGCAATATGTTCTGCAAGTGCAATGGCTGCATCATTTGCAGAATGTACTAGCATTAGCTGAAGTAATTGTTCAACAGTTAAAATTTCACCATATTTTAGACCAGCACTAGAATATTCAGGACCTAAAATTGTTGTTGAATATTGACTCATAGTAACTAGTTCATCAAGTGAGCTATTTTCAATAACTATTATAGCTGTCAATATTTTTGTTGTGCTAGCTGGATATTTTTTTACATCATGTGCTTTAGAATATAAGATAGAGTTAGATTCTACATCAATTACAATTGCAGCTTCAGAATTAATTTCAGGTTCATTATATGCAAATGTATTAGTAGGTATATTAAATATAAAATATATTAAAAAGTTTAAAATTATAAATATTTTTGTTAGTAAGTATATAGTTTTTTTTCTCATAAAATCTCCTAAATTAAATTAAAAGTATAATACCACATATATATGTGAAATTCAAGAAAAAATGTCGTAAAATAGGGTAAAATGAAAGAAGGTGAATAATATAGATAGAAAAAATAAAATAAACAAAAAAATCAAAACAATTTTTTCACTAATAATAGTTATTATTTGTATAATTTACTATTTTTATGTAGAAAATAATAAGAAAGAAGAAATAATATATACAAATGATGATGAAAAAAATGTTATTAGTAATAAAGAGGAGTACATAGAAGAAAATGAAAGTGAGTTAAATGAAATAGAAGAAATTAAAAAAACAAAATTAATAATACATATTGCAGGGGCGGTTATAAATCAAGGAATAGTAGAAGTAGAAGAAGGAAGTAGAATATCAGATGTTATAGAAAAAGCAGGTGGTTTAAAAGAAAATGCAAATTTAATAAATATAAATTTAGCTATGAAAGTAGAAGATGGTATGAAAATATATATTAGTTCTAACGATGAAATTAATAGTCAAGAAGTGAAAGTTAATTTAGGTTTGCAAAGTGAAAATTTTGAAGATTATGAAATAAATAAAAATGAAAAGATAAATATTAACACAGCCAGTGTAAATGAATTAGATGAGTTACCTGGAATAGGTGAGGCGACAGCTACTAAAATTATTAAATATAGAGAAGAAAATGGGGAATTTAAAAGTATTGAAGATATCAAAAATGTTAGTGGCATAGGAGATAGCAAATATGATGAAATAAAAGATAAAATAGAAATTTAATAAAGTAAAAAAAATCTATACAACAAATTATACTTTGTTGTATAGATTTTTTTATGAAATCGTAATAGTACCAATAATAATTAAAATTATTCCTAGTATTTTTTTAGAAGTAATACTAGATTTTGTTTTTTGAAATAATGCAAAAATAACTAATAATGAAATACTAACAGGCCTTACATAATTAGAAAGTGTAACTGAACTTGTGATTAAAGTATTTGATAAATATAAAGTTGTAAATCCACATAGTTGTTGAATAAAAGTCCATTTGATTATTTTAGAGTTTTCTTTGTGATAAGAGAAAGTATAGTTTTTAGCAAATATAAATACTAATAAAATATTTACAATAAATAAGTAACTTGCATTAGTAATATACTTTAGAGCAAAAAAAGTAATATAACTAATTATTGTAGATGTAACAATTCTAATTACAATATCTTTCTTTAATTCTGAAATTTTAAATTTTGAGTCTGCTACACAAAATACACCAATTAATATAAGGAAAATTGAAGACACTGAATATACAGTTATATTTTGAACAGATATTAAACAATCAAGTATAAATGATAAAATAATGCCAAGTGATAAATAAGCTGAATCTTCATAAGGATTTAGATGAGATAAACAGCCCATTATAGTGTGTTGTTTAATGTATCTAAAAATCATAGCTAAGATTATTAAAATTATAATTAAAACATTAAAATCAAAGTAAAAGGTGTTATTTAAAACTTCAATAATAACCATAATTAAAGAATATGGTAGCATAGTAACACACATATAATAGAAATAATCTTTTCTAGTTGTTTTTAAATTTGATAGATGTTTATCTATATTTTGTCCAAATGCGCCAAACAAAGCAGCCGCAAAAATTAATATTAGTTCCATAATTACTCCAAATAAAAAATATATAAGTATTGGTGCAAGTAATGGGAGTCGAACCCACACGTAAAATACACACGCCCCTCAAACGTGCCTGTCTACCAGTTCCAGCATACTTGCATGTATATAAATAATAACACAATGAAAAAGAATCTACAATAAAATTTATAAAAATATTGACATTTAGTAAGATATATAATAAAATGTTAGCACAAACTAACAAAAGGAGTTTTATATGAAATTAACAAATTCTCAAGAAGAATATTTGAAAACAATATATATATTAGAAGCTCGGAGATGAAAAAATTAGAGTAACAGATATAGCTAATAAATTAAATATAACTAAACCAAGTGTAAATAAAGCAATAAATAATTTAAAAGAGCTAGGACTAGTGGAATATAAGGTTTATTCTGAAATACGATTAACCGACAAAGCAAGAGAACTAGCAACTGAAATACTAAACAAGGAAGATATACTAGAGATGTTCTTAGCAGGTGTACTTAATGTGGAAGAATCTCAAGCAAAGGAAGATGCAATAAAATTGAAATCTGTAATATCAAAAGAAACAGAAAAAAAGCTATATATATATATAAAAGATTTATTTGAATTAAAAGGTCGAGGATGTAATTGTAATTATGTAGAGGAAAATTCAAAATGTAAAGAATGTTCAACTACTAAAATACGAGAAAAACTAGGAAAGAATAAAAAGTGGCAAAAAACATTAAAAGGAGATGCGAAATGTTGTTAGAATTAAAAAATATATGTTTTACAAGAGAAAATAAAAAAATATTAGATAATATTAATTTAGAAATAGAATTAGGAAAGTTTGTAGCAATTACTGGACCAAATGGATCAGGTAAATCAACACTTGCAAAAGTTATTATGGGAATAGTAAAACCAGATTCAGGAAAAATATTTTTAGATGGACAAGATATAACAAATTTAGAAATAAACGAAAGAGCAAATTTAGGTATTAGTTTTGCATTTCAACAACCAGTAAAATTTAAAGGTGTAACAGTTTATGATTTATTAAAAATAGCAGCACACAAAAAAATAAATAAAAATGAAGCTTGTGATGCACTTGCAAAAGTTGGATTATGTGCAAACGAATATATAGATAGAGAAATAAATAATTCATTATCAGGTGGAGAGCTAAAAAGAATAGAAATAGCAACAGTAGTTTTAAGAGAAACTAAAATAACGATATTTGATGAACCAGAAGCTGGAATAGATTTATGGAGTTTTAATAATTTGATAAATGTATTTGAAAATATGAATGAAATTATTAAAGGAACTACAATAATAATTTCACATCAAGAAAGAATATTAAATTTTGCAAATGAAGTAATATTAATGAGAAATGGAAAAATAGAAGAAATTGGAACAAGTAAAGAAATATTGAAATTAGATAAAGAAATTGTATCTAATTGTTGTAAAAACTTTCCAATAAACAGTAAAAATTGTAAGTAAAGAGGTGAAGGAAATGGAAGTTTTAGAAAAAATAGATGAAGAAATATTAAACGAAATATCTAATTTAGGTAATATTTCTAAAGGTGCATATAATATACGAAAAAATGGAAAAGGAATAGATAGAAAAGTTACAAAAAATATAACAATCGAACCTAAAAAAGATGTTCAAGGAATTGACATTAAAGTAAAAGAAAATACTAAAGGAGAATTTGTACATATACCAGTAATTATTACTGAGAGTGGATTAAGTGATATGGTATATAATGACTTTTATATCGGTAAAAATGCAGATGTAATAATAGTTGCAGGGTGTGGAATTCATAACTGTAATAGTGAGGATTCACAACATGATGGGATACATAGATTTTACCTAGAAGAAGGTTCAAAAGTAAAATATGTTGAAAAACATTATGGAGCAGGTGATGGAAAAGGAAAAAGAATTTTAAATCCAGTTACAGAAGTATACTTAAAAGAAAATAGTTCTTTAGAGATGGAAACAACGCAAATCAGAGGTGTTGATTCAACAATAAGAGAAACTAAAGGTGAAATTGGAAAAGATACTAATTTGGTAATAAAAGAAAAAATATTAACACATGGAAATCAATTTGCTAAAACTATTTTTGATGTGAATTTAAATGGAGAAAATGCAAGTACACATTTAATATCTAGAGCTGTTGCAACTGAAAATTCTAAACAAGAATTTTTATCTAAAATTTATGGTAATAGCAAAAGTTTTGCACATAGTGAGTGTGATGCAATAATTAAGGATGAAGCTAAAGTTATAGCTGCTCCAGAGATTATTGCAAATCATGTTGATGCGAATTTAATTCACGAAGCCGCAATTGGTAAGATAGCAGGAGAACAGCTTATGAAATTAATGACTTTGGGGCTTTCAGAAAAAGAAGCAGAAGAGCAAATTATATCAGGATTCTTAAAATAAATAAAAACGGAAAACTAGTATTTAAATTAGTTTTTCGTTTTTTAAATTTTATAAAAAGAATATAAAACAATTATGAATATTTTGGAAATTATAGCATATAATATAAAGTATAAAAAGAGAAATTTAATTAAATTCTCTAAAAGACTTGACAAATAGTGCTAAAAAATCGTATAATAACATATGTTACATCGCGGGATGGAGCAGTTGGCAGCTCGTCGGGCTCATAACCCGAAGGTCGGAGGTTCGAGTCCTTCTCCCGCAACCAAATATAAGAACTTAATTTTGTAGATTATAAGCTATGAAATTAAGTTCTTTTTTATGTTTCCATAAATTAAATTAAACTTACTTTTAATTAGATTAAAAAAGATATATAATATACTAAAATAAAAATTGAGGAAACATATATGAATAGTTTAGAAGAACAAAAATTAGAAGAGTTATTAAGTACATACAAAGAAAAAAGAGAAAAAGAAATTTATGAAGAGATATATAATAAGTATAATAAATTGGTATTTAAAATAGCGTATTCGATACTTAAAAATAAAGAAAATTCTGAAGATATTATGCAAAATATATTTCTAAAAATATATAATTTAAAAGAAGAAAATTTTCCGAGTAAACATGTTATGAGTTGGTTATATAAAATAACTAAGAATGAAGCATTAACATACTTGAGAAAAAGCAGAATTATTGAAAAAGAGACTGCTCAATATAAGTTGGAAAATCTTGAAGAAAAAGATGATCTAGAAGAAATAATTGACTTAGATACATATAATAGAATAGTAAAAACATTAAATAATAGAGAAAAAGAAATTATAAGTTTAAAAGTTATATCACAATTTTCTTTTTCAGAAATAGCAAAAATGCTAAAAAAACCAGAAGGAACTATAAAGTGGCAATATTATAAATCTTTAAATAAACTCAAAATAATTATATCTAATTTTGGATTAGGTGTAGTAGCAATAATTTTAGGACTAAATATTATGTATGAAGAAAAAGAATATATACAATACATAGAAAAAGAAGTTGTAAATAGTGAAGTAAGTAATGAATATGAAAATGATATTAAATCTGATGAATATCAAGATATAATACAAAACACAACAATTACTGAAGAAATTTATAGTAAAGAAACAATTATAACAAAAGAAGGAACTATAGTACTTAGTATAGGATTAATATTTTTCACACTAACTATATATTTTTTAATAAGTTTATTAAAAACCCAACTATTTAATAGATTAAAAAAGTCTAAATAATAGAAAGGAAAGGTGGTTAAAATGAAAAAGATTTTAAGCATTGTTGCCATTATAGTATTAATAGTAATTTTGAGTATTATTTGCTTTTTTATAGGAGCAGAATATGGAAAATTCAAAACTACAGAAGTAGAAGCAAAAAAATTAGAAGAAAGTAAAAAGGTAATAATTCAAAATGGAATAATTGAAAATGAAGAATTAATTAACGAGTTTATTGAAACATCAAGAAATAAAGTTGCTAATAAACTAGAAATTAAAGCAAGTGAAGATGTAGTTGTAGAGTATTCAAATATTGCTGAAGGAGAATCTAAGTATATAATATATGAAAATGGAAAATATGTTAGTGAATATGATGATAATATATGGGATATAAAAAGAAGAATAAATGATATTGGTAATATTGAAGTGTTTTTTGATTCAGAAGAAAATTATGATTTAGTACAAAATATGATAATATGTGAGTACAGTTTTTCTAGTAGTAATTATACTCGAAATTTAGAGTTTGAATATTTGCGTGAAAAAAATTTAGGATTAGAAGTTTTAATTGATAATAAAGAATATACAAAATATCCATATAGTATAAAAATAATTGGTGGATATATGAATATAGTAGTAGAACAAGATATGGTAATAACAAATTTAAAAAATGCAATATTAGAAAATATTATAGAGTTTGAAGATATAATGAAACAAATAGAATTAGATGCTAAATATGGATTTATAACAGTGGATAAAGAAAGAACAAAAGATGCAATTATATATACATATGATAGTTTTGAAGCTATAAAGTATGAAAATGAAACATTGGATTTAATAGTTTCTCCTAAATTTTAAATAATTAATAAAGAGGATATTTTAAATAATCGGTAAATGGATAGTTTAGAATTGATTTACGAATAGATTAGTAGTATGATTATATATAGAAAAGTGAATATAGAAGCATAAATGTATAATTAGAATAATAAGTAAATGATTAATTAATCTCAAAATTAATGGATAGGAGTAAAATGGAAGAATTAGAAGTATTAAAAAAACATTTTGGGTATGATGGTTTTAGAAAAGGACAAGATGTACTAATTAAAGAAATATTAAATAAAAAAGATGTAGTAGGAATAATGCCAACTGGTGCAGGAAAGTCAATTTGTTATCAAGTTCCAAGTGTAATATTAGATGGTATAACAATAGTCGTTTCTCCTTTAATCTCACTTATGCAAGATCAAGTAAGAGCATTAAACGAAGTTAAAATACCGGCTGCATATATTAATTCATCTTTAACACAAATACAACAATTTAAAGTGTTGGAAAATGCTAGAAATGAATTATATAAAATAATATATGTTGCTCCAGAGAGATTGTTAACAGAGGAATTTATAAATTTTTCAAAAAGCATTTTAATAAGTATGATTACAATAGATGAAGCACATTGCATTTCACAGTGGGGACAAGACTTTAGAAAGAGTTATCTAGATATCCCTAATTTTATAAAAATATTTGATAATAGACCTATCGTATCAGTATTTACAGCTACAGCAACGGAAAATGTTAGAAATGATATAATAAATATTTTAGAATTGAATAATCCAGAGGTACTAATTACAGGATATGATAGAAAGAATTTATATTTTGAAGTACAAACACCTAAAGACAAAATGAAAGAATTAGAGAGATTCTTAAATGAGAATAAAGAGGAATCTGGAATTATATATTGTTTAGCTAGAAAAACTGTTGAAGAAGTATATACTAAACTTAAGGAACAAGGACATAGTGTAGGAATATATCACGCTCGGACTAGCAGATGATGTAAGAAAAACAAATCAAGAAAATTTTATTTATGATAGAACGAAAATTATTGTCGCAACAAATGCTTTTGGTATGGGAATAGATAAATCAAATGTTTCGTATGTAATACATTATAATATGCCAAAAGATATTGAAAGTTATTATCAAGAAGCAGGTAGAGCAGGTAGAGATGGAAATGATGCTAAATGTATACTGTATTATAGTGGCCAAGATGTAAGAGTTCATAATTGGATGATAGAAAATTTAGAAGATAGTGAGGAAGAACAAAGAGTATTTAATAAAGAAGATACAGAATTAAAAGACAAAAAATATGATAGATTAAAATTAATGACTTTTTATTCTACAACTAACTATTGTTTAAGACAAAGCATATTAAGGTACTTTGGAGAAAAAACTGAAAGCTATTGTGGGAATTGTAGTAATTGTAATACTAAATTTGAGGACATAGATATTACATTAGACGCAAAAAAAATAATATCTTGTATTTATAGAGTTAGAGGAAGATTTGGAGCCAAGATGATAATTGATATATTAAGAGGAGCTAAAACTGAGAAAATAGTTAGAAATAAATTTAATGAGTTATCAACTTACAATATTTCAGAAAGAAGTGAAGCAACACTTCGAAATATCATTAGTTTTTTAATACAAAATGAATATATTGGGGAATCTAGTGGACAATATCCGACATTGTATTTAAATAAGAATTCTAAAAGAGTACTCGAAGAAGATTTGAAAATAATTATGAAACTTGCAAAAGAAAAATTAGCTAGTAAGAAGATAGAAAATTCAAGTTTATCAGATACAGAGCAAAAACTGTATTTAAGATTAAAAGAATTAAGAATGAAATTAGCAAAAGAAAAAAACGTTCCAGCATTTATAATTTTTGCTGATAAAAATTTAGTGGATATGTGCAAAGCGCTACCAATAACTATAGAAGATTTTAAAAATATATCAGGAGTTGGTGAAATAAAAGCAGCAGAATATGGAGAGTTAATAACAGCAGAAATTAAAAAATTCTGTGAGGAAAAGAAATTTAATTAATATAAAAAAGTTAAAATACTTGAAGCATATATTCAAGTATTTTAACTATTTCTAAAAGGATAAAATTTGTGTAAATCTGGGTGCAACTTATTATTATATAAATCAATCAACATTTGAGCACCATAAACAGCATATAAAATACCGTTAGCACCATATCCTAAACAATACCATAAATTATCATGTTTTTTATCAGTCCCAATAAAAACTAA
>CAYJKK010000021.1:0-26402 GCA_964370905.1 uncultured Clostridium sp.
TTTAGTATAAATTTATCATAACTTATAGTTTTTTACAATGTTTTTTTACGGTTTTTTAGTGTTTTTCAAATATTTTCCAATGTTTTTTTCTACTTTCAAATTACTTTTTTTATGCTATTTGCAGTTAAATAACGAAAGAAACTAAGTCTTAATTTCTTAGTTTCTTTTTTCTTTTCTATTTTTTCTTTTTTCCTAGTTTATTATTCCCTATTTCTTACCTTCTTCATACTTAATAATTTTAATTGTATCTTCAGTTTTCATAGCAAGTAATAACTGATTTCTAACAACACTTTTAAAAGTCTTATTACAACTTTCATTTACTTTTAATAAATACTCAATCGAAATTCTTGGCTTATCAATTAATCCACCATTAACTTGAACAATTCTATTTGTTTCATTAATTGTTATTGTATCACTTAAATTAGTTTTAGAATTAACTTTACTTCCTTCTGGAACAGTTTCATTTTTATTTGTAAATATATATTTAGGATCTTTAAAAAATCTTAGTACATAATTTCCATAATCTAAATTACTAAAACTATAGTATCCATTATTACCATCAAAATTTGGAACTGTAAACATATAGTTTAATATTGTTCCTTCTTCATCTAATAATACTACACCAACATCATTTATTCCATCTAATCCTTCATCTGGAAGTCCATCTTTATTTGAATCAAACCAAATATATCCATTTATTTCTCCTTTATCTAGTGGTACTTCTTGTATTTGAATACCAACTTTTTCAGGTTCTATAGCAAGTAAATGGGTATCTTCTCCTGCTAAGTTTTTATATACAACATCTGCAGCAAATGAATTCCATGCTACAGTGTCTACTGGAGTACTAAGTGGAGCTACTAATGATACGTCAATTACTAGTGTTTCGTTTGGATTTAATACTATATCTTTTGTTATTACTTTAAATGATTTTACATCAACTAGTGCTTCTGGTAATGTTTCTAACCATTCTGGATCAGTCCCTATTATATCAAACTGTGCTCCAAATCTAACTGGGTCATAACTATTAGAATAGAATATATCAAATTCCGCTTCTTGAACTGTTTCATCTTCACTAACAATTTGAGCTTTTACCTCTTCTATTGTATATACCGCATAACCACTTTCTCTTTGAGTATTTATACCAATTACACCAGTATCACCAATATGAGGTAATATATCTACTACTTCAACTTTTTCAAGTTCCACATTTCCTATATTTGTAATTGATATTTTATAGTCTATATTTCCACCTGCTGTTGTATTTCCGATAAAAGGTTCTTCTAAATATTCTTCATCTAAAAGTCCTTTTACTTTTTTATTACTTCTAGTACTTACAAAAAAGAGTATTCTATTTTCATTTGTACTGCTTTTTGCATATATTGGTGAAACAAGTGGGTTATCTGCAATATTATTTGTATCTCTATAAATATCTGATTCATCTGGTATTACTTCTACAGAATCTATTGTATTTAATATCATAAATGTTTCAAATAGTCCTTTTGCTCCTATTTTAACTCTTGTTTGAAAATTTATGCTAAATGTTGATTTTTGTCTAAAGTCAAATTCAAATTCATCTTTAAATTCAAATTTTACAATACTATCTCCTTCTTCATTTATATCAGGTATTATGACTGCTGGAGGAAGTATAGGCGTTTCTGGGTTTTCAAAATAGTCTGTATATGATAGTGTTTCATTTCCAATATATTCTAATTCCTTTGGTAATAGAAATGCAATAATTGGGTTATTTAATCTTGATTCTCTACATGTTGCTCCTATTCCATAATTTAATACTGCTCCAGGTTTTACTGGTGTATTAAAGTTATCTTGAGTAAAACTTGTATTTAGTATGCACGTATCTTGAACTAAAGTACTTTTACTATTTGGAACTATTTCTTCTTCTCCATTTTCTATATACATTAATTCCATTTCATTTACTATTGTTGTATTTAATATTACATCAGATTTAACAATACCATCTATTTTAGGTGCTACTTTATTTCTCATTCCTACATTTATTTGTGGTAAATTCCAAGTTAAAGTACTTAAATTATCTCCATCTTCTAGTATAAATTGTAAATCAACTGTTGAATTTATACTTGTGTTAAATGGCCCAAAAGTCCCTATTTCGCCAAGTATTGTTGTATATCCTATTTCATATTCTACATCTATATCAACATTTATTTCTTGGAAATGGAATGTTCCTGTTTTAAATTCATAATATTCTATTTCTTGTGGTAGTGTTTCTGTAATTGTTACTGAATTTAATGCTTTATTTCCTTGATTTCTAACATTAAATTCATATCCTATATATTTATCTTGTAATGTATAGTCTGGCCCATATGCTGATATTGTTCCTATTGCTAATAGCTCACCTAAAGTTATTGTGTTTACATCTGGCGAATCTGGAACTCCATCTATACTCCACGTAGTATTTGTTATTATTTCTGTTCCTATTTCTAATTCTTCTGCTATTGTTGCTTTATATATAAATTCATATCTTTCACCTTTAAAAGCAGGAAGAGTAAATATTACTGAATTTTCATCAAATACACCTTGTAGATTATCATATCTATTATCTATAAATCTAGCGTTTGTTGTTGTATCTGTTCCTATTACTGGAAAACTTGTGTCTATTGTTATTCCATCTGTTCCAGAAGATATTATTTCTACATTTTGAATTTCTGCTCCTAAATCATTAAAGTTTTCTAGTGTTACTTTATAGAATACTTCACCTCCTGGAGCCGGATCTATAACTGGTAATACTACTTCTCTTGATATTTCAAATCTTGGTATTACTTCTAGTTCAACTGCTTCATTTGTATACTCTACTTCTAGTTCTCCATTTATATACATTTGTGAATTTAATTCAAATCTTTCTCCTGTTAAAGTTGTTTGTTTAAATGCTATTCCAAATCCTATTCTTACTGCTATACCTAAGTCTTCTATTGTACCAAAATCAAATATTACATTTTTTCCTCCTGTTACTATTTCTTCTCTTACTTCTTGCACGGGGCTTTCTACATCACCTAAATATATGTCTAATGTTTCTGGAATAAATATACGTATTTCTGCATTTTCTACATCTCCTGCAACTCCACTAAATCCTGCATTTAATGTGTATATAAATACATCTTCATAATTTCCCTTTAGTCTATCTACTTCACTTAAAATTGTAAACATTAAAATCACTTTCCTTTCTTTTATTTAATTTCAATTCTTAAAATTTCTTTTAACTTTTTCAATTTTTCCTGCTTTTCAGTATAATATTCTCCCCCTATATTTATATTTTGCAAAGCTTCTCCTATTTTTTTGTCTAAATTTCTTTTTTCTTCTTCTAAACAAATCATTATATATTCTGATACTTCTTCAAATTTTTTAAAATTATCAATTATACAATCATTTATTTCTTCTATCTTCTCATTTAGCATATTTTCTTTTTCTTGTAACTTTTCTTTCCTATTACTTAAATTAACTTGTGCTCTTGAAAGTTTTTCATATTCTTGTTTTAATGCAATTTTACCTTTTGCTTTTATTTTATTTAAGGTATTTGTAAATCCTATTATTTCTTCTTTTAATTGTTCCATTTCCTCGTTTGTTTCTATTGTGTTTTTTTCACATTCATCTACTTGTTTAATTATTAATTCAATTTTATTCTCATAACTAATTATTATATCTTCTAAATTAGTATATATTACATGACTAACTTTACTAATACTAATTTTTTTCAATACTTTTTCTATTTTTCTAATTACTATATATCCATCTGATGTTAAAAAATCTTCATATTTTACTTCTTTTTCTATTTCTTTTATTTCTATTATTTCTTTTAGCAAACTAGATATTGTTCCTATTTCTATTTTTTCTTTTTCCAGTTCACTTTTATCTGTTATATTTATTTCTGTTTCTTTGTGCTTTAATATTTCTTCTTCTATATTTTTTTCAACTATTTTATATAGGTCTTTTATATTATCTTCTGATAATTCTTGTTTTTCTATTATTTGTTTTACTTTTCCAATCACTTCTACGTCTTCATTTTCAAATTCTTCTATATTACTTACATCTTCTACCCATTTATCTAATTGCTGAATTAATTCTTTATTTAGTTTTTCTGCTGATTTTTCTTCTTTTATTTCTTTTTCTTTTTTTTCTTCTTTTATATCACTTTCACTTTGAATATTTTGTTTTTCTTGTTCTTTTGATTCATTTTGTTTTTTCTTTATTTTATATTTAGTAGTATTTTCCTTATTTTCTATCACCTTTTTTTCTGTTTCTTTATTCTCTATTATTTTGTTTTGTATTATTTTATTTTCTTCTTCCTTTTCTACTATTTTACTTTCTTCTTTTTTAGACCTAATATTAAACAATTTTTTTAATATATTCATACATCCTCCTTTTATTTAATACTTTTAATTTATATTATCTACTTACATAAATAATATCTAATATAGATAATATTTTATTTTTATCTACATATATTTAAAAATATCAATTAAGGAGGAATGTTTATGGGAATGCCACAATTACCAGATGATAGCAATAGACCTGATTTAGATGAAGTTTTTATCGATTTATTCGAGTCTATTGCCTTAGAAGAAATTGCAATTAGTAGTATATTAAATGCTGAGGCAGATAAATTACAAGCATTAGTAAAAAGTTTTAAGGAAAATCCTACTGATATTAGAGCACTTGACAAAGTATCTTCTAATTTAAATCAAACTATTTCTAATTTAATTATAAAAGAATGGTTATTGCTGTCTAAATTTAATAATATTAAAGATTATTCAATGCAAGTTCAAAAACTCAAAAAAACTACACCTTGTAATAACTGTAGCCATAATAAACATAAAAATTACAATTAATTTAAGACCAAGTTCTCCTAATTAATATTTTTATTTCTTTAATATATTTTATGTATTTAGGTAATATTAGTTACAAACTATTTATATTTTATTTATATTAAACTGTTTAATTGTTTGTAACATATTTATACATATATCATAAGATATATTAAAGAGTTAAATGCTCTATTAAATATATTTTAGGAGGAATTCAATATGTCAATGCCAAATATCCCAGATTTAAATCCAGAAGTTTCGATTTCAAGAGATGATGCGTTAAATGTAATTTTATCTTCTATTGGTATGGAAGAATTAAGTATGGCTCACATTGTTAATGCTGAAGCTGAAAAAATACAATTTGCTTTAGGTACACTTGAAACTGCAAATGGTGAAGCTGCTACTTTAGATGAAATTATGGAGATAAATAACTCTTCAAACAAGATGCTAAGAGATGTTATAAAAAACCAAATGTTAATCGGAATGAAAATGGAGGATGTTGTTTCTTTAGCTTTAAATACTGAACCAGAACCAACTCCTTAATTTAACTGATTTTTTAGAAGCAACTTTCTTCTAAAAAATCTATCTACGTATTAAATATATAAAAAACCAGTAGTTTATTTCTACTGGTTTTTTAAAGGGATATTTGATTTTTTTCTTTTTTCTTTTTTATACTAATGTTATAGATATTTCCACAATGCCTAAATTCGAATCAATTTCCTCTTCAAAGTTTTCTATCACTTCAATTATATCAAGTGAACTATCAACTTTTATTTCTGCTACTAGCTCTTCCATTTTTATTGTTGATTTTATTTCTAAACTTGTTTTAAGTATATCAACAACTTCATTTAGCATTTCTACTGTATCTGTTTTTATTCCTATAACTATCATCTTTCTGTCCTCACTTTATGTTTTTTATATAATTTGCTTAATATCCCTTTATTTCGAGCTCATTAATTGCCATGCACTCTATTAACAAATTATGTAAATATTATACCATAATTATTAATTTTCTTCAACTTCTAGTTCTACTAATCTAAATTTTTCATCTTGACTTATTCCATATAACTTCATTTCATCTTCTTTATGTATCATAAATTTATATACTGTATCTTCTTCTGCCATAAATTTAAAATATGTATTACCTATTTCTGATATTTTATCATTATCTATACTTATTCCTTCTGGATGTTTTACTGTAAATAGTCCACTTCTATTTTCTGTATAGACTGTTAAAATTGCATCATATGTACCTTGTACGTCTACAATTCTCATACTAGCATTACTTTCTTCTAATGTTTTATATGCAATAAAGTTTGCTATTATTTCTTTTTCATATGGTTTATCAAATATAACCCTTATTTCAAATTTAAATTCTCCATTTTTAAATTCTTCATCTGGCAATTTAACTTTAATATATGCTGTTTTTAAGTCAGTACCTTCCCAATTTACTATTTCTACATTTTCCATACCCAATTCTTCGTTTACTTCTATAGTAAATGGTATTTCCTCTTTCATATATGTATTTTCATCAATAAAATTATTTATTTCTATTACAATTTCTTGATTTGTATAATAATCAAATATTTCATATATAGGCCTTTCATTTTCCACATGATAATTACTAGAGAAATAAAATGGTTCTATTTCTCTAGTATCTTCTTCATTAAAATACATATATGTTGGTACTGTTATTGCACTTAATACTAGCATTATACATATTAATATTATTATTCTTTTTCCTCTGCCTGCTTTTTTAATTTTCATAAATTTCTCTTTCATATTCTACTGAATTTACTAATCTTTTTGTTTTGCATTTAGAATTAATTTAATATAGTCGATTTCTTTACTATATTTAGGATCATCTTCTCCTGGAAGCCATGATACAGTAATTCTATATGTATGTTTTTCTGGAGTAGTATGATTTAATATTCCACCTGTTGCAAGATATGTATCTACAGTTTTAGTAAAATCACCTAGATACACTTGTTCTGCTACTGGATCTACTTCCTCAATTATATATTCTACTGGCATATTATTTGTTGTAAATAGCATAATTTCATATTCTTGTTTAACATCACTTACTGTGTCTAGATTATAGTTTAATACATCTACAGTAAATGACTTGTTTTGTGTTGGATATAGGCTATCTATTATTATTTCTTGATAATTTGTATATACACCTTCTACATAAAAGTTCGCTATATGACCAGTGCTATCAAAACTATATTCTGAACTGTATCTTGCATTTGTAAAAGTTCCAATTGATCCAAATATTAATAATATTGATAATACTTCTACAAGCCTTCTTCCTTGTATTTTTAAAAGAGTTTCTTTTATTTTTCTAATTACAATTATAACTATGTTTGGTTCTTTTTTAATTTTTTCTTTTTCTTCTGTTTTTCCTTTTCCTATTTTCTCTTTATTCTCTTTTTTATTATTACTTTTTACTTCTAATACTGATTCTTTCTTTTCATTAGCATATTCAATTCTATCATGAATAGAAACTTTTACACCATGTTTATTTTTAAACTTGTGTATATGAACTAATATTGCAAATAGTATTATTACTGCAAAAGTAGATGTACATATTACTTCCCCATTTTTAAATGTATAAAAAACCTTTCCTTGTACATCATCATAGGGAACTATCTCTCTATTTACACTTTCCACATTATCATATTTTGTTATATATCCATTTTGAGTTTCTTCTACTATCCTATGTATTTCAAATTCGTCATTATAGTATACTACTATTAAATCATCTTCTTGATAAGTTTCTTCTTCATTTAACAAAACTACATCACCATGTTTTACAGTAGGAGACATCACATCTGATAAGTCTACTATTGATGAAAATCCAAATATTTTTGCAATATCTTCTTTAAAAAAAGTTTTATGTATAGATATATATACATTGCCTATTATCATTATTGCTAATATTATTATAAATATATTACTTATTTTAAATTTCTTCTTCATTTTACTCTCTTTCGTATTAATATTTTTTCAATTATATTTTATCATATAATTTGCTTTTTTTACAATATTTTATTTCACTTTATTTAAATCTTTTTTAATTTTAGCATTTTCAATTCTACTTTTGTTTTTTATATTCATTGCTTATATTCTATTTATATGGTATAATTGAGTGATACTAAATAAAAAAAATACTAAATAATTATGGAGGTATTAATTATGAAAGGTCGGTTTTCAGCAAATTTATTAGTTTTAGGAATTGCAACAGGTTTATTTGCATATTCGTTTTTTTCGGTATTTTATCCAACAGAAGTAAGTGCATCTAAAATATATACCTGTAATGTACTTAGTGATAGTACAAGCGTTAAAGAAGATGATACCAAACTTCTTGATATTAGAGAAGATGAAGAAGAACTAAAAACTACTATTATTTCTTCTTCTTCACAAGAAGAAGTTGGATTTACAGTAACCAAAAATCCTGGCTCTGTACAAACAATTCATTCTATCACTTTGGATGAATATTCTATTGAAATGATTGATAATTCTACTGATATGTGGGGAATGTCATATTCAATATATGACAAAAATACGGTAGTGGCTACTGCCTCTTTTTACATCAAAAACTCTTTTGGTACTATTTCAGATGTAGATGGTAATACTATAGCTAATTATTCTTATGATGATGAAAATAACAGTTTTACAGTAGAAATAATAGAGGAAAATTATTTTTCTAACCCTAAAATACCCGTACTTATATGTTACAAGTATTTTAGTGATTATTCATCTTTACCTGAAAAAAATATCAATACTTAAAACTAGTTAGAAACCGCAAAAAAACAGAAAATCTATTATTTTCTGTTTTTTAATTTCTTTATTTTTAATTTTTTTATTTTTTCATTTTTTGATTTTTATTCTTTAACTTATCTTTTTATCTATTTTTTTCTTTATCTATTTTCAAGATATATGTAATTTATATATATGATTCTGCTGGTAATTCAATTACTACTATTTCTTGTCCATCTTCTACTTTATATACATATTTTAAATCTATATCGTTTTCTCTAAAATATAGTAATTCTGGACTTGTTTTAGCTAAAGCTATCATTGATTGTCTTTGTGATTCTATTGCAGTTTCTGTAAATATTGATTTTGCTTCATCTAATGTATATCCCATTATTGTAAATGTATATGTTAAAGCATTGTTTTCGTCTACAGTAACACTATCTAATCTAGTTACTTGATCTACCATATATGGTGTTGTTTGATTCATTTCTGCTGTTATTTCTTTTAATTCTTCATTTATTATTTTATCTTTATCAAATAAAGTTGCTAAACCTAATCCAGCTACAACTAAGATTGCTCCCATGATTCCTAATATAACTAAAACTATTATTATGTTTCTTAATGTTTTTTTAGGTTTTTTTTCTACAGTTTCCTCTGTTTTAACTTCTGTAACTACCTCTTCTACTTTTACTTCTACATTTTCATTGTTTTGCTCTTGATTTTCCATTATTTTATCCCCTTTCTTATTTTCAACTTAATTATGTTATCATAAATATTTTTTTTATACAATAGTTTTATGTATTATTTTTATTTTTTATTTTAACATTAATAGTTTTTTACTTATTTCCTCTAAATTCTTACTTAAAAATTCACATGTCTTTGTTCTAAAAAATGCAAATTTTAATAACTCTACTTCTTTATTGTTATTTAGATATTCTTTATAACCAAATCCACTTCCTGCAAGCTGTAATAAGTATATATATGATACGTATTTCAAATCATACTCATTTAATTTTATATATTTTTGAAATTCTTCGAAATATTTTACTAATACTTCTATATCTATTTCTCCATTTTTTGCATTTTCATCTATATAACAGTATGACCTTATAACTTCCCATACTATAGGTAAACTTTTTGCTCTTTCAAAATCTATAACTGCTGTTTCCTCATTTTTTGAATATATTAATTGCCTTACAGAAAAATCACCATGCGAATTTAATATTGTCATTTTTCTAATATTTTGGAAATCAAATTTATCTTTAATATTTTCTAAGATTTTAATTTTAAATTCTAAATCTTCTAATATCTTATCACTATTATCTTCTTCTAATTTTCCAACTCTTTCTATTAATTGCTTTAATTTTACTATATTTTTTTCCAAACTTTCTTTTGAAAAGTTTTTTTCTATAATGCCTTCTTCACTTAACTTTGGATATTCTAGCAATAGTTTTGTTATTTTACCTAAT
This sequence comes from uncultured Clostridium sp., assembly GCA_964370905.1. Lineage (GTDB taxonomy): Bacteria > Bacillota > Clostridia > TANB77 > CAG-508 > CAG-269. The sequence goes on from CAYJKK010000021.1 coordinate 10,067, forward strand.
ATATTTGCAGATTCTATAACTTGTTCATAGTTTCCAGTATTATTTTCTACTATATCCCCATATATATATTCTTGCATTGTTATTACTCTACCTTCATTTTCTAGATATAATTTATTGTTTTTAGTTGGTACATATATTGGTACTCTTAATCCTTTTTCTTTTAAAAAGTTCACAATTTTTATTTCTTTTTCTATATCTTTTTGTTTTTTAGAACTAATAAATTCTTTTAGTATATATTTTTTATCAAAATCATCTAAGCACCATACATTTTGTGTAGTTCCAAATATTTGTGTGATAGTTTCTATTTTTATTCCATAATTATCTAATGCTATTTTTTTTATTTTTTCATTACTTAAATTACTTTTTTCTAATCCCACTAATATCTATTTCCCCTTTTCTTTTACTTTTTATTTATCTTATCATAACTATATATTTTTTTCTATTGTTTTATATTTTTTATTTTTTTTATTTTTTATTTTTTATTTCTTCTAATTCCTTCATTTTATCTTACTATTATTCTAAGTTTTTTTGATTTGTTATTGATTTTTATTGATTTTTATATTATTATCAATTTATATTATTCGTTGGTGCAAACGAATTAAATAAGTGCACTAGTTTAAGATAGAATTTGATAATTCATTTTCTTAAATTACAGGAGATTTGAGATGGTAACTAACTATCATGTTAGGCTCGAAGAAAATTCTGATTTTATTATAGTTGCTTTTTCCGGCGGAAATCGTGAAGTTAATGCAATCTTAAATTCTAGCTTTCAACTTCATTTTGCTCCGGAAGATTTGTCCCACATCTTCTACCTATATGTTCTAGGAATTACTGGTGACAAATTTTTAAATTTATGGAATAAGTATTGCAATATGAATAAAGAAAAGCTTTTCGAAGCAATCGATTTTTTCAGAACTCAATCATTTTCAACAAATGAGATACTTTCATTTATTGAATCTCCAAAAACATTTATCTAGATAAAACTAAAAGAGTAGATTTTCCTACTCTTTTAGTTTTTTATTATTCCCTATAATCTATATTAATTGTTCTTCACTATCGATTACTTCATTTATATATAAATCACTATAGTATTTTGAATTTTCCATCAAATATTTATGTGTTCCTTTTTCTCTTATTTGATGATCTTGTACTACAAATATCTCATCTGCATCTAATATTGTACTTAATCTATGTGCTACAATTACTATTGTATGATTTTTAGATAATTCTTTAATTATCTCTTTTATTCTGTTTTGACTATGGTTATCCAAACTACTAGTAGCCTCATCTAATAATATTATTTTAGACTTTTTAATTAAAGCTCTTGCTATTGCTAATCTTTGTTTTTGACCTCCACTTAGTGTTACTCCATTTTCTCCAACTATTGTGTCATAACCATTTTCTTTGTTTTCTACAAATTCATGTATATATGCCTTTTTACAAACTTCTACTATTTCCTCATCTGTTGCATCTGGATTTGCTATCCTAATATTATCTTTTATAGATAGATTAAAAATATATGGTTCTTGGCTAACAATAGATATATTATCTCTAATACTATTTTCTGAAATTTCTTTAATGTCAATGTTTTCTATTTTTATACTACCAAAATTTATATCATAATTTTTGGAAATCAAATCTAATATTGTTGATTTTCCTTCCCCACTTTTACCTACAAATGCTACCATAGAATTTGGATTTATCGTAAAATTCAAATTTTGAAATAGCTTAGTATTTTTTGTATAACTAAATTGTACTTTTTTGAATTCTATTTTCCCTTTTACATTTTCTAAATTATTTTTTCCATATTCTTCTTTCTCAAATGTTTTAAAATCTATAATATCAAAAACTCTTCGTGCTGCAACTGATGCATTTGCTATTTTCTCTCTTATATTTGCTAATGCCTTTATCATTGATATTATATTATCTTTATATACAAATACAATTAAAAATCCTGTTATTGTTAAACTGTTTATTGATATTAAATATATTGATAATATTATGAAAAGGAAATTAAACATATGTAATATACTATCCATTACTCTATTGAAAGAACGTTTTTCATGTATAGTTTTTTTATTAGCATTTAATGAATCTAATTGCTCTACATTAATTTTAGGTATTAATACTTTATGAAGTCCTAAGTTTTTAACATCTTTCATTCCTTTTACTAAATCTGAATAACTACCAATTACTTTTTCATCTTTTTTTCTATATTCTAAACTATTTTCTTTAAATCTTTTTAATCTTATTGTATCTATTGCATATATTGTTAGAACTGTTAAGCTTAAAAATATTCCTATATATATGTTTATAAAGTATGTGTAAATTATAAATGATATGTTTAATAAGATTTCTGAAAAGTCATCTGTAATATCATCAAAAACTTCTGCTAAATCATGTGAATCTTTATTTATTCTTGAAACAAATACTCCTGAACCTGTTCTATCAAAGTTTTTACTTTTTAATTTCATTAAACTATTTAGCAAACTATGTTTAATATCAAAATCAACTTTTGTATTTAATTTCAATACTGTCATCGACCATAAATGTGTTATTATTTCTATACCTATTCTAACACCAACTAATATTAAAGCTAATTCTAATATATATCTAATGTTAAAGCTTTCACCTTCTGTAAAGTTTGCTAACATATTTCCTTCTAGTATTGGCACTAATATATTTAACCCTGCAAAAGTCCAGCTAAGTACAATTGTAAAAAATACTAACAACTTATATTTCTTATAAAATGACATTAATCTTTTTAAATTTTTGCTTATCTTTTTATTTTTTATTTTTTCCTTCTTTTTTTGTTTTCTTTCATTTTCCCCTTACTTTCCATCAAAATATATGTATAGTATATATCTTTGTCTTGTATATTTCAATAGATTTGTAAATGTTTGAATAATTCTTATTTTCTTCTTATCTTTCTTTTTCACTTTTATTATCTAATATTTTAGTCTTATATATATTATCTAAACCTTCCTTAGTTATTCTCTGATTACATTTTTCTAATATATATGTTGTTAATTTTATTGGATCTCTTGCTAATTTATGTAAGTTTTTAACATCTTTTTTTATTACACATTCTAAAAACATTCTTACTTCTTCTATATTATATTTATCTCCTAAAAGTGACACTGCAAATTCTAGCCTATCATTTGGAACTTCATAATTATTCCACTCTAAATATTGTTCTATATTTTTTAAAAACTTATTAATACTATAGAAACAATTTTCATTTATTGTATCATCTGGCATTTGAGTTTTATAGAATTCAAATTCACATTTTCCATTTTCTGTATCCCAATCTAAATATCTATGTTCTTTCTTCTTAAGCATATCTATACAATAATTTAAACCTTCATGCCCATTTAATATATCATCTAATGCGTATCTTACATTTTTAAAATTTTCAAGACAATCTTCTCCTTCTACAATTCTATAATTCTTTGAATATGTATGTTTATGTGTTAAAGGTAAGAAATCTTCTAATTGTGTTCTTTTATGGATCATTGCATGAATTAAGAAGTTAGTTTTTTCTTTCTCCAATTCATGATTTACTGGACCTACTGATGTATTATATCCAACTGTAATATTATCACTTGTTAATTCTTCAGATAACTCTTCTAAAAAGTTATTAAAGTTTATAATTAAATCTCTATCAATTACATCTGATACTGCTCGTATGTCATAATCATTATCTTTTTTTTGATTGTATTTTTCCATATTAGCCATAGACCCTACAACAAATATAGTTTTAACTCTTTCATCATCTTTAAAGTATTGTTTAAATCTAGTATCTACAATATTAGCTAAATTTCTAATTAAATTATCACTCATACTTAAAGTACCTACTTTCTTAATATTATTAATGGAACCTCCATTTCTTCTTTTGTGATACCTCCATGATTTGCTTTAAAACTTTTTTCATCTTTTTCATATTTCATACATTTATTTGATATTCCGATTCCAATATATTCTCCTAAATTATCTATAACTATTTCTTTTGTTATTTCTTTTCCTAATAATTTCAATTCTATTATTTCATCTTTAGAGTATAGTTTAAAATACTCACTAAAATATTCATTAAACCTTTTTGCAAATTGCTTTTGATTTACTCCTTTCTTTAATTTCATAGAAAGTGCTCTTTCTTCTAGCAAAGTACTATGTTCTAACATATTAAATATTTCAGGATAATCCTTTAATATTATATCTGTTGTATCTACTAACCCATGGTCTGCTGTTATTATTACTATTGTATTTCCATCTATTTTTGAATACAAATTCTCTATATTTTCTTCTATCATATTAATTTCTTTTTTTACTTCTTTTGAATTTGTTCCAAACTGATGAATTAACTTATCTGGATATTCATAATATGAATATATAAACTTTCTTTTTAATTTTTTCCCACTGTTTTCTTCTTTACTATTAATTATTTCTTCAACCTTTTTAAATATATCTTCTAGATTATTAATATTACTATTTGGCATAAACTTTGATAACATATATGCTTTGTTATTTGAATTTGATTTTTTATTTATCTTATCTATTATATTTTCATATTTCATATATTCTTTTTCTGAGATATTATTTTTACATTTTAGCTTCGTTCCTTTAATAGTATCTCTATATACAGAAACTATTTCCTCATCATCTTTAAAATACATATCCCAGCCGCGCCCAACCATGACTTCCTGGATATGTTCCAGTTAATATTGATGTTGTTGCTGCAACTGTTGATGACGGAAATATTGAAGTTATCGTAGTTTCTAATCCTTTTCTTAGAATACTATCTTCTTTTGCATTTTTCATTAAAATATTTATACCTAACCCATCATATATTTGTAATATTATATTTGTATAGTCTTTTTCTTCTAATATTGTATCTAACAAATTTAAAGTTTTTTCATTTGTTTCTATATCCATGTATTTTAATATTGAATTTGATAAATTAACAATATTTTCGTCTTTATGATAAAATGTTTCATATTTATAACCTAAACTTTTTAATTTACACATATTTACACCTTCTTTTGTTTTTATTTTTATTTTTACTTATTACATATTATTATCTTGTCCTATGTTTTATTCCTATTTTTTTATTACCTTTTATATTATCTGTATATTAATATATTATCACTTTCATAATAATTTGTCACTTTAGTTTGGAAATAGAATTATTTTTGCTTTTTTATGTAAAGTATGCTATAATATTTGTATATTATCTAGGTAAAGATATAAAAAATTACCAATTACTAAATTAGTAATATGAGGAGAAGCATTATGAACAAAACAACATTTACACCACCTCCAACAGAGTTAGCAACTGATAACACACATGTTATTGTAGACTTTTTAAAATGGCTAACAAAAGGCGGTTTAGCTCTAACAGATCTTTCGGATATCTTCACAAAGTGTGGACTAACTCCAAATGGAATTATAACTATCAAAAGCACTGTCATTTCTGACTACTTGTTTGAAGATAATTGTAATACCAAATATTTTTTAACACTCCAACAAGATCCAGTAACAAAAAATCTATTACTTTATGTAGTAGCTGAGCCACTTGATCTTAGCCCCATCAACAAATATGAAATTTTTGTTGATAATGGTAATATTTCGGTAGTAGTATCTAAGTAACGCTAATTTTATTACTAAAAAGTCACAGGCTAATTTGCTTGTGACTTTTTTATGTTTTACTATTTATTTTTTTATTTGTATTTTAATTTATATTTTTTAGTTTTTTCTTTTGATATTTTGTTCTTTTTAGTTTATTAATATCCTTTTATTTAATTCATATAATGCTGTGCGGTTACTATCATATTGTAATAAATTTATAGATTCTTTGTAATCTGTCCAAATAAATTCTAAATGTTCATCTGATAAAATAATTTCATCTTCTTTTAATTCTAAACCAAAAGTATATTCTGGTATAACAAAACAATCTTTTCCCCATAACTCTTCATGATTTTTAAATATATCAGCTGGTATACTACATATACTATCTAATTTAAATATATTCTCTTTTACATTAATTCCAGTTTCTTCTTTTACTTCTCTGATTGCCGCTTCTATTATATTTTCATTATCCTCTCCACCACCTGAAATAAATTGCCATATTTTTCTATCTTTCCTTTTAAATATACAATATTTTATATTATCTTTTTCTTTTTTAAATGGTAATATTAATACTTGAAAATTAGCTCTAGACATATTCTTCTTTTCCTTTTAATTATTTTCTAAAAATTCTAACTTTTTAATTTCTTCAATTAAATATTTTTGTTGCTCTAAATCATATTTTAAAATAATTTCTAGCTCTGCTCCTAAATTTTCGACAATCATTTCTTCACTATTCATTACTTCTAAATCATATTCTGCTACAACTCTTAATCTATCTTCTTCTAATTCTTCAACTTCTTCTTCCGCTATATACATTTTTAAATCTTTATATCCTGTTCCATTTGTTACATTTACTAAATAGTCATATCCGTATTTTAAATTTGAAAAACCATAGAATTCTTCATTTTCCATAACATCTTCAACTAAAATATCATTCCATAATCCTTCTAAATTCATTAAAGATTCTTGTACTATATCATAACCTAATCCAGTTACTTCTAAATCTTCTAAGCTATCTGAAAATTCTTTACTATATGTATATATACGAGTTTCAAGTATTTTTCCCGTTTTATATTCTAATTTTATATCATAAGATTCATTAAATATTTGAGGAATTATATATACATCTGTTTCTTCTGTTGACATACTACTATCTAAATATTTATCTGATAATTCAATATCTTCAATAGTTACTTTTGTCCCTTTTTTCACACTTATTTTATAGTCTTCAATCATCATGGCTGAAGTATCAATTTCCCATGTTTCAAACATTCCAAATGTATTTTCTACTTTTTTAAGTTCAACATCTAATTCGTCTTCTTCCTCTTCTCCATCAATTGTTCCTTTTACAAAATATGTTATTGTCATTTCATCAAAATATTCTTCTAACCCTACTATTTCAACTTCTAAATTTTTAATTTCTTCATAATATTCTGAACCTATGTAGTCATAAAAAGTTTCTTTAGTTATAAAGTCATTTTCTTCTTTTATAATCATGTTATACAATTTTTCTTTTTCATTTTGCATAACTGATAAAATGAATTCTTCTCCTACTGTTTCTGCAGATAATGATTTAGCAAATAAATATGTTCCAACTACAATAGTTATTAAAATCAAGATTATTAATATACTTCCAACTATTGCTGGTGCTTTATTTTTCCCACTTTTTACTTTTTTCGTATTTGTTTTTTCTTGTTTTATATTATTATATTTGTTTTGTATTTGTTCTTTTGGCTTTACTAATTCTTCTATAGTTTCTTGCTTTACAATATTTTCTTTTATCTCTACTTTTTCTTCTATTGCAGGTTCTGGTATTATTTTAGTTTCCTCAGCTATGATTGTATTTTCTTCTTTCATTTTTTCTATTTCTAAATCATTTTCCATTTCTTCTTGTTCTAATAAATTAGCTCCACAATTACCACAAAATAGTCCTTTAACAACTTCTGTTCCACATTTTTTACAAATCATCTTTTTTCTCCTTTTATTTTTAATTTAATATTTAATTTTTGATTTCCTATATCTTATATATTTTTTGATCTATTATATTTTTTAAAAATATATCTTTTGTAAGTGGTTTATCAAAATAGTATCCTTGTACTTCATTACATCCAAGTGCTTTTAATAACTCTACTTGTTCCTTAGTTTCTACACCTTCTGTTACAACTTTAATATTTAATTTATTTGCCATTCTTATTACAGATTCAATTATTATATTGCCTCTTTCTGTAGAGTTATCTAAGAATCCTTTGTCTATTTTTATTACATCTGCATTTAAGTCATTTAATCTATTTAATGATGATATTCCTGCTCCAAAATCATCAATTGCTACTGAAAATCCTAATTCTTTAAGTTGTTCAAATTTAGTTTTGATTATTTCTTTTTCTCTTACAAATGCACTTTCTGTTATTTCTATTTGAATATTTGATGTTTTAATATTATATTTGTTTAATATTTCTATCATTTTTACTGGTGTTATATCTTCTATTAATGTTATTGCAGATATATTAACTGCTATTAATGGCATATGTAATTCTCGATTATCACTTAAAACTTTACATACTTCTTCAAATACATAATAGTCTAAATTTGTTATGAATCCATTTTTCTCAAATACCGGTATAAATTCATCTGGATATATCATATTTCCATCTTTAGGCACCCATCTAACAAGTGCTTCTGAGCTTTCCATTTTTAATGTTTTTAAGCTTACTTTAGGTTGATATACAACTATAAATTCTCTTTCTTCAAGCGCTTTTTTCATTTTTTGAACTATTTTATTTTCATTTTCATATTTTTTTCGCATTTCATTATTAAATATATGGAATGTGTTTTTATATAACTGTTTTCCTTCTCTTCTTGCCATACTCGAATCATCTATCATTTTATGAAGTGTTTCAGATTTATCATTTATTATATATGCTCCTACTGATACATTAACATTATATGTTTTAGGTAATTCTTTTTTTAGTCCATCATTATATGTCTTAATTAAATCTTTTACAATATTGTCCATTTCACTTTGTTCATTTTTTATGACTAACACAAATACATCATTTGCAATTCTACTTATTAAGTTATCTTTACTATATTTTTCTTTTAATTCTTCACCTACTGATTTTATAACATTTGAAACTTTTTCATCTCCATATGTTTCTCTAATTACCCTAAACGCATCCATATCAATTGTTAATATTATATATTCGTTTTCTTTGGCTCTTTCTATCAATTTATCTAGTTTTTGATAAAATATGATTAAAGAATCTAATCCTGTTAATTTATCTTTACTTGCTTCACTTAATATTTTCTTTTTCTTTCTATTTCTAAAGTATGATATTATTAGGACTATTACTAATGCTATTAATACTAATTCTGGGGTATATTCTTGTATCCAACGTAAAATTGTTCTTTGAACTTTAAATCCTTCTAATTCTTCGTTCTTAATCTGCTGTAATATACTATCATCTAGTTTTTGAAACATAATATTATATACTTCTAAATATGCTTCTCCTCTACTATTGTCTACAAATATTCTAAGAGGTATTTCTATAGAAGTACTGTATATTTGTGTGTTTCTAATTGTTATTTTATTAATTATTGTATTTGCTTCCGCTTCTGTTATTAATATTGCTTGTATTTCTTCATTATTATATTTTTCTATCATTTCATCTATAGAATCAAATATGACTATATCAAAATTTATATATTCCTCTTGAATATCATCTATATCAAAAGTATCATAATCAAAAGTTCCTAGTACTCCTAATTTTTCACTTTCACCTTCTAAGTTATGTAATGTATCTTCTTTCATGATTGTCATCATATTTATATACATATATGGATTTGTTACTGAAAATTCTTCGCTTTTTTTATCATAATCATTTATCTGTGATATTGAAATATCAGAATTATTATATATTTCTTCAATCTCTTCTTTTGTATTTATACTAATATCGTACATTAAATACGAGATTTCAAAATTATATGTTTCACTTAATAATTCCATAATTTTTATTCCAATACCATCTAATTCACCTTCTTCATTTATATATGATATTGGTTTTTGATTAATATTTACTGCAACTTCTGTATAACTATTACCATCAGATTCTGCTGTATATTCGATTTGTTCTTTAGTAAAGTCTTTTTGTGATAATTTAGTACCTTCATAATATTTTTCATGCAAATTATATATTATCATTGGATCTTCTTCTTTTAGAGTTCTTAATGCCTCATCTATCTCATCAATTATTCCTTTACTACTTTCATTCGATATTAAGTATGAATTTATTTCTCCTACAACTGCTGTTGATTTTAGGTTATCTATATAGTTTAGTGAACTTGTTAGATAATAGTCTCCAACTTGCTCTACTTCATCTGATACATCTGAATATATATACTGCATCTCTATATTTTTCCTCGATAGATATTCTTCAAACTCTTCTATATATCCACTATATGATTTTGTGAACACTTTTTTACCATTCATTTTTTCTTCATCATCATAAAGTGTTTGATATTCATTATCTACTGCAAGTATTATTTCTTCTGTTGCAAATATTTCTTCAGAATAATAGAATTCATTATCTCTTTCTTGTGTATATGTTACTGGTGCAAATATATCTAATTCCCCAGTTCTTAATTTATCTAATCCTGATTCATATGTGCATTCAATATATTCATATTTATGGTTTGTATAGTTGTCTATTTTATTAAATAGGTCATATCCATATCCTTTTGAATCTACTGATTCTATATCTCTTATTATATTGTATTCTTTTACATATCCTACTTTTATAACTTTTTCTTCTGCATATGTGTTTGTTACTAACATAAAAGTTATTAGTATGATCATGATTATACTTACTATACTAATTCTTTTTTTCATTTTTTATCCCCTTCGTACCCAATTTATCTACTCAAATTATATCCTAACTTTTTTTATTTTACAATTAGTTTTAGAATAAAATATATTTATTTTTAAATATGAAATAATAACAAACAAAAAAACTAGATATATTTCAATCTAGTTTTATTTTATCTACTATTATCTTCTTTTTTGGTTTCATTATCTGCTTGACTTTTTTGATTTTCTTCTTTAGATTTTTCTTTATTATCATTATTTGAATCTGTATCATTTTCTATTAAAGATTTAATTTTTTCTATGAAATCATTTCTATCATTATTAGTCGTACTTTCATTACTTTCTATATTTAATTCTTCTTCTTTCTTAAAAAATCCTTTTATTTTATTAAATATACTTGTTTTTGGCTTATCAGCTAATCTGTTTTCTAGCTCTATATTTTGAAAACCTTTAGATATATATGATAATTCTTCCGCTTCTTTATCACCTTTTGGTATTCTATTTTTATAGTATATTATGGCCCCATATAAATCTTCTTGTTCATTAAAACCTTTATTTTTCATAAATTCTGAACTTATACGGATTCTCATATATGTTTTTAAATGTGAAATCATTAAATTTCTTTTATCTAAATCATAATTCATACTATAATACATTTTCTTATTTTCAAAAGTTTCTTTTATTTTAAATAATTCTTGTAATCTTTTCTCAAAGCCTTCATCTTGAATATTTTTTTCTTCACAAACTGCTTTAGTCATTGTTTCAAAAATTTTATTCTTATTTTTATCATTTTTCATATACACAGTAAAACTTGGTGTTTGCTCTATTCCATTATTTGAAAATGCAATTTGTATATTTTTGTGTGAAGATACTTCATTTACTATATTATATACTTTCCCTTTATTTTTTTCTTCTAACTTAAATGTAACATACGGACTATCACTTCTTCTATGACCTGCACACGAGTATTTTGTTTCCATTCCATTTTCATAAGAAGCTATTAATAGTTCTTCTAAATATTTATTTCCTTCTGACCACTTTCTTATATTTTCTTTTAATTCTTGGTTAATTTTATTCATTGCATGTTCTCCTAAATTATATGTACTAAACTTACTTCATAAGAGTTCCATATTTCTTTTACATTAATCAAATTTTACAGCACTTTAAAACCACCTTTTTTCGTGATTTATATCACCTTAAGTTTTACATTAATCAAATTTTACAGTACTTTAAAACAGCATATATTACAGAAGTAAATGAATGTACGTTTTACATTAATCAAATTTTACAGTACTTTAAAACAAAATCCTCTAGATATAACTTAATAATAGAGTTTTACATTAATCAAATTTTACAGTACTTTAAAACATCGCATGCTCAATGATAGTATATGATTTGGTTTTACATTAATCAAATTTTACAGTACTTTAAAACGACGACGAACTTGAACAACCTACATTGAATGTTTTACATTAATCAAATTTTACAGTACTTTAAAACATCACTTATCTTATTCAAATACAGAATTTGGTTTTACATTAATCAAATTTTACAGTACTTTAAAACCGGAGAGAATACAATATTTATTATAGAAAAGTTTTACATTAATCAAATTTTACAGTACTTTAAAACTAATAACCTCCTCTAAATATAATTTAGTTTGTTTTACATTAATCAAATTTTACAGTACTTTAAAACTCGTCATGTTCGGCATGCTCATTATACTCTGTTTTACATTAATCAAATTTTACAGTACTTTAAAACTCATTGGAAATCTTAAAAAGGAGTGAATAAGTTTTACATTAATCAAATTTTACAGTACTTTAAAACTGGAAATGAGCGATAATATGGAACAAATAAGTTTTACATTAATCAAATTTTACAGTACTTTAAAACAGTAGAATAGGTACTGATAGATGGGTAGCAGTTTTACATTAATCAAATTTTACAGTACTTTAAAACCACGACGATATGATAATGGCACTAGCGATAGTTTTACATTAATCAAATTTTACAGTACTTTAAAACGTTAAATTGTCTACAAGTTTTATCCAAGCCGTTTTACATTAATCAAATTTTACAGTACTTTAAAACATACTTATCGTCCATTGACGGTATAAAAGCGTTTTACATTAATCAAATTTTACAGTACTTTAAAACCTAAATAGCCAAACCGCAGGAAGCGGAAGAGTTTTACATTAATCAAATTTTACAGTACTTTAAAACCTAAATAGCCAAACCGCAGGAAGCGGAAGAGTTTTACATTAATCAAATTTTACAGTACTTTAAAACCCGCTTCTAGATATAAGCATAATAGGAGTAGTTTTACATTAATCAAATTTTACAGTACTTTAAAACAGATATACTTGTATGACATATCAAAGACTAGTTTTACATTAATCAAATTTTACAGTACTTTAAAACCTAAAGAAATATATATATATGAATTTTGTAGTTTTACATTAATCAAATTTTACAGTACTTTAAAACGAGATAATGAGTTCAATTATACCAAAGAACAGTTTTACATTAATCAAATTTTACAGTACTTTAAAACATACCACTTAATTTGATTACCTAGCATTCTGTTTTACATTAATCAAATTTTACAGTACTTTAAAACTGTCTACTGCGAGTAGTGATTTCTCTTCTGGTTTTACATTAATCAAATTTTACAGTACTTTAAAACTAACTATTGAGGCAATGAAAAATGAAGAAAGTTTTACATTAATCAAATTTTACAGTACTTTAAAACTTAATGGATTATTTAGATTTAATAGATAATGTTTTACATTAATCAAATTTTACAGTACTTTAAAACCTATAGATATTTTATCATACTGTTTCTATTTAAGCAAGCCTTTTATTTCAGCTGCAGATTCATTATTGTAATTTAAACCTAATTTTTTGTTTAGTATTTTAGAAATTGTTTCTATATTTTCTAATTCTTCTCGTATCATTTGCACATCTTCTCCTTTTAATATATAAAACAATATTTTTTTTAACTTTTCTTCGTAACCTAAAATTTCTTCTATTTCTATTATCTCTTTAACATCTTTAAATGTAAGTTGTGTTATAACATCATTAACCCATATTAAATTATCTTCATCTTTTATTTCACTATCTTTATTTAACATTTCTAAATATACTATATTATCTTTATCTATCTTTTCTATTCTGGAAAAATCTATTTTTAATTCATTTATAATTTTTCTATCAAATAAAATTAATATGAATTTAAACTCACTATTATGTAAAATATATTCAACAAAACTTATTAATTCTTTCATATTAACTTTACTACAATCTGTATTACTTTTTATTAATTTTATTATATCTACTTCTTCTTTATAATTCACATTAGCATATAAAGTTTCAAATAATTTTTCTACTACTTTATTTATCTCCTCTTGATAATAGTCTTTCTCTATAAATTTTGCAATTTTACAAGTCATGTAATTACTAACAATATATTGATTTTTAATTTAATTTTGAACAATCATGTTTATTGTACTAAAATCTAAATATAATATTTCTTTTGGCTTAAAATTAGAATTATTTATCTTAACAAGATCTTTTTCTCCTTTTATAAAACATCTTTGAATATTTTCACGAAATTCAAAATATTTTTTATTATTATTTATTATCATCTTATTATATTTATCTAACCAAATTTTTTCTTTTCCAACCTCGAAAAGAATCATTAGAAAACCACCAGTTGATTATTTGAAATTTTCTTTTCAAAATTATTTTTAGCTCCATTTAAAAATAGCATTGATTGGTATTGTCTTTCTGTAACTTTTACTACTCTTACTTCTCCTTTTGCTGGCATTATCTCTTTTAATTTGGTCACAAATGACTGATAATATATTTCATTTTTTATTACTTTTGCATATATTGAAAATTGGACCATATAGCACCCTAACTTTAAAATTTCTTTTCTAAACCTACTATATATTTTAATATCTCTATCTTCTATCATTGGTAAATCATATAATATTAATACTCTCACTTTTTTATATAAACTCTCTTTACTATTCATTATATAACTCTGGATAATTGTATTTGTATTTACCTTCTAATTCTAAATAGTTTATTATATCAGCTATATATTTAGGTATACAGTTTGCTATACTATATTTTTTATTTTCATACTTTATTTCTTTATATACAATTTTAATTAATTCTAATTTAATTTCTTTTGTCAACTTATTTTCACTTTCTTCCTGTTCTTCTAATATCTTATACACATAATAGTCTACTATAGGTCTAAAAACTTCTATTATATCATCTGCTAAATTGAATAAATTATATTGACTTTTGTGATTAATACCTATTGCCGGCATATATCCTCTTGCAATTATTTCTTTACTTATTATTGTTCTAATTATATGGTATGTGAAATTCAAACAATAATTATCTATGCTTTTATCAAATCTTATAAAATTTATTCCGAATAGTTCTTTAAAATATATTCTAGCAGATATCCCTTCCACATTTGTACTATCTGCCAATTTTATATCTTCTATATTCTTTTTCAACAAACTTATTTTTTCTAATTTATTTAAACTTTTAAGTGTATTTATTTGCCCTGATATTTTAGCTTTTATCATTTCCGTCCACAATTTATTTTTTGTTTTCTCTGTCCATAAACATTGTTCTAAAATTCTTTTACTTGCTCTTACATTATCATATATAGGATTATATTCGCCTATAGGCATACTATTTTTCCCTAATACTAACATTGGTATTCCTTGACTTGCTAATTCAATTAATAATCTAGATGTAATACTAGTTTTATAATCTTCTAACACTAAAAATAATACTTCTGTTAAATTCACAAAATATTTTTCCCCATCATGTATTATTTGAATAGAATTTAAATTTAAACTTATTTTATCTGCATCTGTTATATATACTATGCGCCAGCTCATTTTTAACCAAAAGAAAAGGACTCGTTTCCGAGCCCTAATTAGTACAGAATTCTCTTATTATAATAAAGAAACTGTAAAACTTGATTAATGTAAACATAATCTTTCGATTACATTTATATTTTATCACTTAATATTCAAATTGTAAAGCCCTAAAACATCAAATTTAATTTTTTTTATTTCTACTATACTTGTTCCGATATTTTTACTATCCTTCATCTCAATTCTATTACTCGCTTTATCAAATCCCTTAACCAATCCTTCTGCTTCATTTCCCTTTTTATCTTTAAACCTTACATATTCATTATTAAATATATCCATATAATGCTCTATCTCATTTTTATTTTTCTCTACAAATTTATTATATACATCTTTATAATATACAGAGCTATCATCAATTTCTTTTGTATTTTTGTTTATAAATAAATAATATATTGGCATAAAATATAATTTTTCAGTATTTTTTTCTTTATATACTCTTGTACAATATTGTGCTAAACTTGCATACATTAAGTTGGTATTTTCCTTTTTATTAATACTTTTTTTATTTAATAAAAATGGAGTTGTTACTCTTTCCATATATCTTAATTTTTTAATAATAGAACTTTTTCTATCTTCTGTTTTCTTTATTCCATGTCTTTCATAGTTAAAAGGAACTTTTTCTTCTATTTCTCTATTAGTCATATTATTTTCTCTACAATAATTAACAAATGGGTTTCCTTTTTCATCTTTATATTCATTTATGATACTTAACAATTTATCATATAACTTTTTGTCATTATCTTCACATAAAAATTTCTTTTTTTTTGTCTTTGTCAATAAACTTACTAATTATTTCTTTTTCTTCATATATATTATCTATTTGAGATATTTTATAGTATTCTCCATCTTTTATAATAACCTTTGAAATATTTGCATC
>CAYJKK010000022.1:0-26065 GCA_964370905.1 uncultured Clostridium sp.
TGGAATAGATATTAAATAAACTAAAACAAAATATATTTTTTTATTTATGCATATTATTTAAAAGCCAAAAGAAATTTAGACTTTAATTTCTTTTGGCTTTTATGCTTCTCTTCTCCAATAAAATAAATATTGTTGAGCTATTCCAGCTAAATTTCCATATTTTTCTATTGCTAACTTTTCTAACTGTTTTTTGCTTACTTTGTTTTCATCAATATTTTTTATATATAAATCGTTCATTACACGTCTAACCCATACATCTATCGGAAATACTTCTAATCTCTTTAAATCTGAAAATAGTAATATACAATCCGCAACTTTTGGACCTACTCCTGATAATTTTAATAATTCTTCTCTTGCTTCTTTTGTATTTAATTCATATATTTTATTTAAATCAACTTGATTTTCTAAAATTAGTTTTGTTGTTTCATATAATCGTATATCTCTAAAACCTAATCCTAATTTCCTAAAGTCTTCTACTACTACATTTTCTAACTCTTTAACTGTTGGGAAAGTATAATATTTTTTATTATTCCATACTATCTCTTTCCCATATTTTTCTGATAATCTATCTATAATTCCTTTTATTCTAGGAATATTATTGTTTGCTGATATTATAAATGAAATAATTGTTTCCCATAAATCTTGATTTAATAACCTTATTCCTACTCCATAATCTATACTTGTTTTCATATTGTTATCTATTTTTGAAAGTTTATCTTTTATATCTTCATAATTTCTTTCTAAATCAAAATATTTTCTAATTACTTCTTCTATTTCTTTATCACAAATTCCAGTAAATATTACTTCATTTTGTTTCTTCTTTACATTAATTACAGCATTTCCAACTATACCTGTATAGCTATTATCTGATTCTTTATTCCATCTAAAACATTGACCACAGTCAAATATATTTTCTAGTTCAAATGATTCTTGATTTGTTAATATATATTTTTGTTCTTTCATTTCTCTTTTCCTTTTAATTTTTCATTTTATTTTCTTTGTTTTTTTATTATATACTATTTACTACATTTATTCAATTACAATTTTTTACTTTTAAAGTCTATTTTTTAAAACCTAATCCAAGTACCTCTCTTGAATTTGTTACAATAATAAAGCTTCGAGGATCTATTTTAAGTGCAATTTCTTTTATTCTAGAAACATCTCTTCTTGCAGCTGCTGTCATTAATACAATCTTTTCTTCATTTGTATGCATACCTTTTCCATAAAGTGCAGTTGAACCTCTCCTTACCTTATCTCCTATTTCTTCTGCAATTTTATCATTTTTATCTGATACAATTAAAATTAATTTAGTAAAGTCAACACCTTCAAAAATTATATCTATAACTTTTCCCATTATATATATCGTAATTGCAGAATACAATCCTATTTCTATTTCATTAAAGAAAAATACATTTAGTGAAATTATCACTATGTCAATTACCACTATAGCTCTTCCCATTTGCACCGATGGTCTATATTCCTTAATAATATATGAAGATAAATCTGTTCCACCTGTTGAAGATTTAACTTTTAAAATTATTGCTGTTCCTATACCAATTATTATTCCACCATAAATACATGCCAAAAATCTATCTGTTGTAAGTGGCTCAAATTGATTTAATAAATCAATAAATAGTGATAATGAAATAGTTCCTATCACAGCCTTTAGAAAAAATTCTTTACCTAATTTAAATATTGCTAAAATAAACAGGGGTATATTTATTACAATTATTGACGTTCCCATTGGTGTTTGTAGTAAATAGTATAAAATTGTGGCAATACCTGAAACTCCTCCAGATGATAATTGATTGGGAAGTAAAAAAAGTGATACTGCAAAAGCCATAATAAATGAACCTATTATCGTACCTATTATTTCATACAAATATCTCATTATTACTATTAAATATCTTTTCCTCATCAATTTATTTTTTCTTTTTTCTTTATATCCTATATTAGTTTTTTTTTCCATAAAAAAGCTCCTTTATCACTATTATTTGTAATAAAGAAGTTTTTATACCAATTTTATATAGTTGTTTCTTCTAAGAAATCTTTATATATTTTTGTAATTTCAATTTTTGACTTACCTTGTTTTACATTTGAATCTTGCTTTAAAATCAAATCCACATCATATAGCTCTTTTAATTTTAAAACATTTGCTCTTTTATGTCCTACTACATTATTAGCATCTATTGGATTTACTATAACTTCTACTTCTGTTACTTTTACATTTAGCTTCTTAATTTTATTCACTATAGCTTCATACCATAACTCAGATTCTACTAATTGTCTAAATGCTGGGTGATATGGACCTGCTACAACTTCACTTCCTGCATCTTCTGGATCTTTTATATCATCTGTATTTTGTAGTCCTATTCTAATTATCTCAATTTTCTTAGCATTAAATAATTTAACAACTTCCTTACATGTTTCTACTGCTTTTACAAGAGGAATTGGTTCATATATTCCATTTATGTAATCATCTTCTAATTGTGTATTTTTAACAACTAAAACTGGATATATTCTAACCATTTTAGGTTTTAATTTAACTAATGCTTTAGCTGTTTTAATTTCATCATCTCTAGTACTATCTGGTAATCCTACCATCATTTGATGACCTAAATTAAATCTATATCTTCTAATTAATTTCGAAGCTTTTTTTACTTCTTCAAAACCATGTCCTCTATTTGCTCTTTTTAAAATATATTCATTTGTTGACTGAATTCCAAGCTCTATTGTTTTAACTTTATATTTTCTTAATTTTTTAAGAATTTTTTTTGTTATTGCATCTGGTCTTGTAGAAATTCTTATACTATCTACTTTTCCTTCTTTAATATATTCATATGCAGTTTCTAATAGTTCTTCTTGTAAAGTTTCTTCTATTGCTGTAAAACTCCCACCATAAAAAGCAATTTCTATTTCGGAATCTTCTTTTATATTTTTCAAATATTCCTCTATAATATTTTTAACTTCTTCTTTTGTAATATTTTTTCTTTGCCCACTTATAGATTTTTGATTACAAAATACACAGTCATTCGGACATCCTAAATGTGGGACAAATATTGGTAAAATATATTGTTTTTTCATTTATATACCTCTTTCTTACAAAATATTTTCTAAAGCTTTTTTTGCTGCATTCATTTCAGCTTCTTTTTTACTTTTTCCAACTCCACTTGCTAATACTTTATCATCACAACTTACTTCTGATTTAAAAGTTTTATCATGATCTGGACCTTCTTCATTTATTATTGTATATTTTATTTTAACTTCACCATCTTTTTGTAATTTTTCTTGTAAAACAGTTTTATAGTCTTTTACTCCTACGTTTCTAGTTGCTATATCTAATGTTTCAAATATATTTTCTTCAATAAATTTTTTTGCTGCATCTAATCCACCATCTAAATATATTGCTGCAATTAATGCTTCTACACTATCTGCTAATATTGTAGGTCTATATTTTCCTTCTGTTTTTTTCTCTGAATTTCCAAGAAACAAGAAATCACCAAAATTATGCTTTTTTGCTATCTCATACAAACTCTTTTCGCAAACAGCTGTTGCTCTAACTTTAGTCATTTCTCCTTCTTTTAAGTGTATATATTTTTTATATAATATCTCACTTGAGATAAATTCTAATATACTATCACCTAAAAATTCTAATTTTTCATTACTTTCAAGCTTATTATCATTTGCATATGAAGTATGTGTAAATGCAGTAACTAATAATTCTCTATTTTTAAATTTATATCCTATATTTTTTTCTAATTTTTCCAACAAAACTTTACCTTCTTTCCTGTATCTATTATATACTATTTTTGAATTTTTTCAAGTATTTTAGATTTTAAATTATATTTTTATGTCTACATTTTTTAATCAATTTTGACAAATTTTATAGACAGTTTTAATGGAATATTATATAATAATTTAAATATTTAATATGTGAAAGAGAGTAATATTTTATGTTAGATGATAAAAAATTTAAAGAACATGAAACTAAATCATTGTCTGATGTTTTTAATGAATTACATAAGAATAAAGATAAACAACAAATATATGATAAAACCAAAAAAATAGTAACAAAAAATCCTAGTAAATTTTCTAATAAAAAATCGAGTGTCAGATTTATAGATTCAGATTTAAAATTTTCTCATATAATATTAGGACTTTCTGCACTTACTATTTCAATACTTGCTTTTTTACCAACAGACTTATTAATAACTGAAAGTTATGCTGAAAATTTTTCCCTTGCCAATAGTAACTTCGAGTTAAATAGACATCGTATAAATATACAAGAAAATATATCTTCTAATATCGGCTCAACTATTGTAAAAGAACAAATTACAGAATCGAGAAATATTGAATTTGAAACTGAATATACTGATAATCCTTTACTTCCAAAAGGTGAAGAGATTCTAATTCAAGAAGGTGTTATAGGTTCTGATACTATTACAGCTGTAAAAACTTTTGAAAATGGAGAATTTATTGAAGAAATATTATTAAGTAGAACTAATGATATAGCCCCTATTCCTAAGATTATAGATTTAGGTACATCTGAATTTTTAGCAAAACATAATGCCCATATTGGAGATACTATATATCTTGCAAAATCTGATACTTTAAAATTAGAACCTAATTCAAATTCTTCTGATGTAGCTATAATTTCTGAATATATGGATGTAGTTTTACTTGACTTACCTAATGAAGAATGGTGCAAAGTTTCTTTTGATGGAATTGAAGGGTTTGTTAAAACTTCTGATCTTACTTCACCAAAAGTAACACCAAGTATAACTGAGAAAAATAGAGTGCAAAGGATTTTAATAACTGTAAATGAAAATATGCAACTAAATACACCTAGTGGACTTACTTTAAAAGATTTTGAAAATATTTTTATGAATCTTCCACAAGATATAAATAGTGTATTTAGAAATAATTATAAAGTATTCTATAATGTTGAAAAACAATATAATATTAATGGTTTAGCTCTAGCTGCAATTGCAATTCATGAAAGTAACTGGGGAACATCTGAAATATCTTTAGAAAAAAACAATTTGTTTGGATATGGATCTTATGATGAAACACCTCTTGAATCTTCTTTTGATTTTGAAAGTTATGAAGAATGTATTGAAACAGTTACCAAAAGCTTAGTAAAATATTATATAAACCCTTATGGAACTATAATATACAATAATGAAATAGCTTTAGCTTCATACTATAACGGACCAACTCTAAAAGGGATTAATACTAGATATGCAACAGATTCTAATTGGCATACTAAGGTTTATTCTCATTTAGAAGATTTATATAATAAGCTTAAATAATTCTTATGGAGGATTTAATGATTAAAAAAATATTACAAAAACCAAAATTGATATTTTTATTTATACTAATTGCCTTGTTTTTACTCTTCTTACTTTATTACACTTTTGTAATTAACCCAACAATTAAGAAAAATACTTTTACAGAGCAAGTATTATCAATATCAGATGGCAATAACGAAACAATTTTCAGTGTACAAAAAATATTAATTTATGGAAGTGCAAATGTTAAAAATAGCTCTAGTATCTCTGCCCTAGAAAATCTAGAAATTACTCAATTTACTGATATTTCTATACAAATTGATAACTTAGTTAATTCAGATGAATTAACTGGAAAAAATACAATAAAAGAATTATATATAGATAATATTGTAACAAAAACAAATATAGGTATAAATGCATTAAATTACAAAGATCCCAATATGTTTGGAGTCTTTACACCTATTACTAATGCTCAAAATAATAGAATTGATTTTAATATCATAAATAGTAATGAGGAAAATTCTAATGCAAATTATTCAGACCCTACTTTTTATATGGATTGTTCTAACCCTATAACAATTGGATTTAGTAATAGTGATTTAATCTCAAATTATTCTGTTACTGATAATTCTAAAAAAGTTACTTATGATGGAACTATTTTAAGGGAAGCTAATTTAGCTATCTCTGATTTAAATCCTAGTATTGAACTTAAAATTAATATTATTAATAATTTAGATGAAAAGTTTGTATATAATATGAAATTGGAATTAGATTATGGTACTACAGAAAATGGAATTTATAACGGATATATTTATCAGTCTAAAGATACTTCTGGAGATGAATATAGATTTTTTAAAGAGTTCTAATAGTAAAATAGTACAATAAAGAAATTAGTATAAAAAAACAGTAAACTAATAAAATAAAAATTCAAGATACTTTAAATCTTGAATTTTTATTTTGTTAGTTTATTTCTAGCTGATTCTATCTTACATTTATATACATTCTAAAATTCATAATGTGTCCATAAACTAATAATTTTGACTATGGATATATCTTCTAGAACTTCATATACAAATCTATGTTTAACATTTATTCTTCTTGAATATATACCTAACAAATCTCCCTGTAACTTTTCATATGGTGGGGGTGTTTGGTACGGATTTTCTCTGACTATTTCTAATAATCTTTTTGCTTTTTCATCTAGTTTAGCAGATTTCAATTTTTTTATATCATTTACTGCTTTTTTAGTATATACGATTTTGTACATTTTACCACTCCACTTCATTCTCATCTATACATTCATCTACTGGTGTGTTTAATCCCTCTATTATTTTTTCTTTCATTCTTGGATTAGCTGTAATATATATAGTTTCCATTAATCCATTATAATCTTCTTCACTTAAAATTACAGCGTTTCCTTCTTTTGTAGCAATATTTACAGGTTCATTAAATTTTATTGTTTGTTCTAATATATTAAATATGTCTTTTCTGAAATTTGTAACATTAATATTAATCATAATTCTCGCCCTTTCTCTGTACATTATAATGTACATCTTTACTTTTGTCAATGCTTTTCTTTATTTTCTAAGTATATTTATTATTTTGTATCATAACTATCTATTAATACATTAATTTTTAAATTTTCTTCACTATTTTATGCACTTCAAAATATAAGTGTGTTTACTAGTCTGTATTATTAATGAGTCATACGACTAATATATATTTTTTTCATTGTTATAAATTGATAAAAAAATTCAAGATACTTTAAATCTTGAATTTTTATTTTATTTTATTACATTTTATTTTCTTGATACCATTTACTAAATAAATCAAATGAACTAATTGAATCTATTTTTTCTCTATTATTTCTTTCTTCATCTGACATCTGAGCTAATGTTTTATTATGACCTTTAGGAATATATATATACCACAAATCTGACCATTTTTTATGTGTATCTTGACCTAATATTTCTTTTGCAATATATCCTTCATGTCTACCATCAAATTGATATAAATTTTCTCCATCATAGTATGATAAGCATTCAGTAAATCTACAAGATCTATTTTCTTTTTCAGTCATCAATTTTAAAATTCCTTCAATTCCTAATGTATCTAATGAAAAATTTACAAATGCTTTTGGAAATCCCTTTAATTCATCTATCCAAAATCCACAATCTAAAGAAATACATGGTTTTTTGACCAGATTATATGCTTGCTCTACTTTAGTTTTTGATATATACCTTATATTCTCACTTCTGGGCTCATCTAAATCATATTCAAATACACTAAACTTTACATTTTTTAGTTTATCCCTTGCAGATTCAATTTTACCTTTATTATGTGTTACAAATACTATTTCTTCCATATACATCCTTTTCTTTTATTCTAAACATAAATTTATTTATCTTATATTTTTCTATTTTTCTTTAAAATATCTTTTTAACAAAAATGCCATAAAATATGGGAATGTATAAAATTTACCATTAAATCCTATATTCTTATTACATAATTTAATTCCATATTTTATTTCTTTATAATTATCACTATTAACTAAAGTATTTAAAGAAGGTGTACTATTATCACTTGCTTTTACTTCTATAGGTATTAATGAATTTTCATCTCTAATAAAGAAGTCCATCTCTAATGTACCTTTTTCATTTTTATAAAAATATAGGTTATAGCCTTGTTTAACTAGCATATCACTAATTACATTTTCATATATTGCACCTTTATAAGTATTAAAATTTTGATTTTTTCTCAAATCATCTTGTGCTTCTTCATCTAGTGAACCAATTAATAAACCACTATCTCCAAAATATAATCTGTAATTATTAGGATTATAATTACCTTTTAAAGGTAAACTAAGTTGTTCTAGTGAATAACAAATATTAATTATTCCTGCTCTATTAAGCCAATCTACTACTCCTATATATTCTCTACTTCTAGCTCCATCTCCTATTTTAGTAATTTGAAATTTTTTGTTTTCACTACCAAGAAATACAGGAATATTTTTATATACAGAAAGAATTTTACTTTGATCTAAACCTTCTGCATATTTAGTAATATCTTCCTCGTAATCTAATAGTATTTGCTGTTGCATTTTCAAAATACCGCTAAAATTTTTATTTTGCATAAAACTACTTACTATCGCAGGCATTCCACCAGTAATCATATACTCTCTAAAATTTTCTAGCATTACATCATACATAGTAGCTGATAATGGTTCTAATTTTAGCATGCAATTTAACATGTCCTCTATTACATCTTCTTTATAACCTTTTGCAAATAAGAATTCTTCAAAATCCATAGAATGTAATATATAATCTTCTTTATTACCAACACTATTTGATTCAATTTTTTTATAATTAATTCCCATTAATGAACCTGAACATATAACATCATATCTCCCATCTTCTCTAAATGATTTTAGTGATGTTGCTGTACTAACATATTCTTGCATTTCGTCAAAAAATATTAATGTTTCATTTGGTATTATTTCTATATTCGGACGTCTCAGAGTTATTTCTTTAATTATTTCATCAACAACAAATGTTCTCTCAAATATAGTCTTAAATTCAGGATTTAGTGTAAAGTTTATTTCTATGAAAGATTCATAATTATTAACACCAAAATTTCTAATAGCATTGGTCTTTCCTATTTGTCTGGCCCCCTTTATAATAAGTGGCAATCTATTAGGATTATTTTTCCATTCTAATAAAAATTTGTCTATCTTTCTACTTAAACGTACCATATTTTCACCTCTCTAATAACATTTTATCACATTTTTCCATATAATACAACGCATTTTTATCACATTTTTCCTGTCATTTTATTGCCCTATTATCACATTTTTCCATATTTCTTATCATTTTTAATTTCTACCATATCAAAAAATACCAATCTTGCTTTAGATTGATATTCTCGTAAGTCGCGTAATGCGAAGATAATTTTTTGGAGGCGACACCCGGATTCGAACCGGGGATCAGAGTTTTGCAGACTCGTGCCTTAGCCACTTGGCCATGTCGCCATATTAAATTAATTAAATTTTATGGAGCGGGAAACGAGACTCAAACTCGCGACCTTCGCGTTGGCAACGCGACGCTCTATCAACTGAGCTATTCCCGCATTTCCTTATTACATTATATGCATAAATATTATTATTATTACTAAATGCTTAACAATAATAACAAAAAAAAGAGTTATTGTCAACTCTTTTTTCTGTGTATATCAACAAATTAGTTAAATTTTTTATAGTTTTATAAATTTATTTTTTAGTTTCAGTTTTTTTAGTTACTTTCTTAGTTGTTTTTATTCCTGTTTTTTTAGGTTTTTTAGTAGACTTTTTAGAATTTTTTTTCTTGTTATCTGTATCTTTCTTTTTGTTTTTATCTACTTCTACAACCTCTTTTGGTTCCCATTTTTCTCCTATTTTAGGTTTATCCCAAGAAATATAATTACAACTTTCTGGATTATTTTCACATATATAGTAATTTCTTTTTCTTTTTGTTTTTCTTACTTGTACAACTGAATTACAAACAGGGCATGGTATATCAATTGTTTCTATAATAGGTTTTGCATTTTTACATTCTGGATAACCTGGACAGGCCAAGAATTTACCAAATCTACCAAACTTAAACACCATCATTCTTCCGCATTTTTCACATGGTACATCTGAAACTTCATCAACTAATTCCACTTGTTCTAACTCTTTTTCTACTTTTTCTATAACTTTTTCAAATGGTCCATAAAACTCTCTAATCATTTTTTTCCATTCTTCTTTTCCTTCTGCTATTTCATCAAATTGATTTTCTATTTTAGCTGTAAATTCTACATTTATTATATCTGTAAAATTTTCTGTTAAAAGTTTATTTACAATTTTCCCAAGTTCTGTTGGAACTAATAATTTTAATTCTTTTTCTACATATCGTCTTTCTAAAATTGTTGTAATTGTTGGAGAATACGTACTAGGTCTACCAATTCCTTTTTCTTCTAATGCTTTTACTAAACTTGCTTCTGTAAATCTTGCAGGTGGCTCAGTAAAACTCTGCTTTGGATTTAACTCTTTTTTAATAACTTCTTCTTTTTCTATTAGCTCTGGGAGCATTCCATCTTCTTCAACTTCTTGCTCATCATTTCCTTCTACATATAGAGTCATAAAACCTTTGAATTTAATATTTTGCCCACTTGCTTTAAATGTATAGTTATTTACCCCTATATTTACAGAAACTGTATTATATATTGCTGAAGCCATTTGACTTGCCATAAATCTATTATGTATTAACTTGTATAATTTATATTGCTCTTTCGAAAGTGAATCTTTAATCGAATCTGGACTTATTGCTGGATATGTTGGTCTTATAGCTTCATGCGCATCTTGTGCATCTTTTTTACCTTTGTAAAATCTATTTTCATAATAACTCTCACCATAATTTGAAGTAACATATTCTTTTGCTAAAGCTCTTGCTTCATCTGAAATCCTTGTTGAGTCTGTTCTCATATATGTAATTAACCCAACTGTTCCTTCTTTTGGTATTTTTACACCTTCATATAGACCTTGTGCTACTGACATAGTCTTTTTAAGAGTAAATCCTAATTTTCTTGATGCTTCTTGTTGAAGTGTACTTGTTGTAAATGGGGGAGCTGGATTTTTTTTCTTTTCTCCTTTTTTTACTTCTTCAACTATATATTTTTTTCCATCAATATCTTTTAAAATTTTATCAACTTGCTCTTTTGAATTTATTTCTTGCTTTTTATTTTCATATCCATAAAAATGTGCATTAAATACTTTTTTTGTTTTCTTATCTTCTAGTTTAGCATATATATTCCAATATTCTTGTGGTATAAATTTTTCAATTTCTTCTTCTCTATCTACAATGAGTTTAACAGCTACAGATTGAACCCTACCAGCTGATAATCCTCTTTTAACTTTTTTCCATAATACTGGACTCATCTTATATCCAACTATACGGTCTAAGACTCTTCTTGCTTGTTGTGCATCAACTACATCTAAATGTATTTCTCTGCATTCTTTTATTGCTTTTTGAACTGCTGTTTTCGTTATTTCATTAAAAGTTACTCTTGTTATCTTTTCTTTGTATTCTTCTAATATTTTAGCTAAATGCCATGCTATTGCTTCTCCTTCACGGTCAGGGTCAGTTGCAATATATATTTTTTTTGCATTTTTAGCTTCTTTTTTTAAACTTTTTATTAAATCTCCTTTACCTCTAATGTTTATATATTCTGGCTCAAAGTCTTTTTTTACATCTACACCTAATTTTGATTTTGGTAAATCTCGTATATGTCCCATTGATGCAACAACTTTTGTACTGCCTCCTAAAAATTTCATTATTGTATTTGCCTTGGCTGGAGATTCTACTATTACTAATTTATCCGCCATATTTCCTCCCAATTATATATCTATTTTTTATTCTTTATTTTACATAATGATATATATTGTATTTTAGCTTAAAATTTAGTATTTTGCAAGTATTTTAAATATTTATTAGATTGAAATTAAATTTTTAGCAAAATCACTTATCACATCTTGAACTGTAATAGGAGTTACCTTATGCTCTTTAAATATTTCTAATATTTCTTCTATTCTTTTTTCATTATCTGATAAATGCTTTATTATTTCATCTTCAGTTTTTACTATATTGTTTATATACTCGGTTTTAACTACGTTTATACCATATCTTGGTTTTTCCTGCCTCTTTAAACATTCCTCATTAATTATTTTGTAATATTCTAACTTAACTGGATATTCTATTCCTGCTGCTTCTAAATCTTCTTTTTGAATAAATCCACCACCAAAAAATACTTTCATTTGCATTTCTCCTTTCTTCTTTCTTTTGTCATCGCATAGACAATATAATACTCTCACTTTTGCTTAAAATCAAGCTGTTTTCATCGCAATATTTTTCATAATATTATATGTTTCGACAAAATATGCTAATTAAATATATGATATCTTTAAAAAATCTCACAAAAGTCGAAAAAAGTCGAATGATTTTTTCGACTTTTTTTATATTTAAAATTATTTTTTTATTTTTTAGCTTTAATTTTTTATTTATTATTTTTTTCTAAATTAGCTTTTAAAAAATAATATACTTCAACATTTGTAAAAGATACATACGGATTTATATATAAAACATTTAGTAATCCTAGAGTAAACATAGATAAAATTTTCCATAGTAAAAATGATATATCTAATATAAATACTTTAAATTTGAACCCTTTCATCATATTTTTTGATATATCAAAAGCTTCTTTTCTCTTGATTTTCGGATTTTCAGCTAATATATATTCTATCATTCTATATTCATAATTCTTAATAATTCCACCTATTATTGTTAAAGACCAAAGTAGTACAAATATATTTTTACTTAAAACTATTTTCACGACATTTGAATATCCATCTTTAAATACTTTAAATACTTCTGATATTTTAGTTTCTTCATTTTCTCTTGCCTTTAAAAAATATCTTCTTCCACCTACTATTAATGGCTCACAGAAAAATATTACTGCTAATAATGTTATTATCATAAATATTATTGCAACTATTCCTTCTAAGTTGTTTCCTCCTATAAATGATACTACTGAATCATGTATTTTTACGATATATGAATATCCTTTTATTGCATCTTCTATATTTGTTTCTATTACATTAACAATTATTGTAGGAACATTTTCATAAGTTAATTGTAAATTTTCAAATTGCCTTGTTGCTATTTCACTATCTTGCCAGTTTCCAGTTATAGATACTCCAAATTCACTAGTAAAAATAGCAATTATAAAACATACCACAATTACTGTCCAATAATTTGCTTTTAAAGTTTTTTTACCTTTTTGTTTCAGATCTTTTCTATTCCACATAATTTTTCTCCTATTTTTTATATTCTTAATTATATAAAATTATATAGCGTTTTACAAGTATTTTTTTATAGTTATTCTTTTCTCTTCAATTTTTTTCTTATTAGCTTATATTCTGGCATATTTTTTTCTACTGTATTCCAAAACCTTTTTGAATGATTCATCTCCTTCAAATGAACTAATTCATGTAATACCACATACTCAATTATTTTTTGATTTTCTATTGCTAATTTTACATTAAAAGAAATATTTTTTTTACTTGAACAACTACCCCAAGCACTTTTCATGTCTTTAATAGTAATTTTCGAAGGATAGACTTCTAGTTTTTTAGTGTATTTTTCCACATTATATTCTATGATTTTCTTTAACTTCAATATATCTTCTTCTGTCATTTTTTGATATTTTTTTTCACTTTCAATTCTTTTTTCTTCTTTTTTTAAAGATTTTTTGATCCAATCTATTTTTTCTATAATTATTTGTTCTAAATTTTCTTTTTTATATTTCATAGGTACTTTTATAATTATTTGCTGATCTTTTATTTGCAAATATACATTTTTTATCTTCTTTTTCTCTATTATATATTTTACTATTTCTCCATTAATCTCAATTTTTTCTTCCATCCTATTAATCTTTCATTTTTAATTTAGTTTCTATATTCATTTTCCCAGCTCTAGTTATTGAAGAGTATCCATATTTTTGTTTTAACTCATCAACTACTTTATCTATTTTTTTTTGTTTTTCATCTTTTTTATCTTTAGCATTATTATTTTCCAAATCAAATATTGATACTTGTAAATTTTCTTTTTCTACTAAGTTATCAACTCTAAGTCCAATTAATCTAATTGATTCACTTTTTATATACATTTCTCCTACTAGTTCTTTTGCTTTTGAATATATTTCTTTAGTTGATGTTGTAGCAGCTTGTAATTTCCCTTGATGACTTCTATCTACAAAACTTGTATTTCGTAATTGAACACTTACTGTTTTTGCTAATAAATCACATTTTCTTAGTCTATACGCTACTTGTTCTGCTAGTGCTAATAATATTGTTTCTATTTTTTCTAATTCATTTATATCTTCTGGAAGTGTTACAGAATTCCCTACACCTTTTGGTTTTTCCTTTTCAAATTTCACTTCTGAATTATCAATTCCATTTGCATATTCCCAAATTAATAGTCCATGTTTTCCAAACCTTTTTACAATTAGCTCCTTATTTGATTTTGCTAGATCTCCTATTTTTTTTATTTGTAAGTTATATAGCTTTTGCGCTGTTGCTTTTCCAAGCATAAATAATTCTGATGCCTCTAATGGCCATAATTTAGTTTCTATTTCGTGTTTATATAAGGTGTGGACTTTGTCTGGCTTTGTAAAATCTGAAGCCATTTTTGCTAATAACTTATTATTTGCAACACCTATATTTACCGTAAACCCTAATTCTTGTTTTACTCTTTTACTTATCTCATTTGCTTTATATATTAATGTATCATTCATTAGATAGTTTGTCATATCTAAAAAACATTCATCTATACTATATCTTTCTATTTTATCTGTATATTCTAATAAAAGATTATATAGTTTATCTGAATGCTTTACATATACTGAATAATCCGAAGCAAATACTTGTACATTTGGACATTTTACTCTTGCAGAATATAATGTTTCTGCTGTTTTTATTCCAACTGCTTTTGCTTTCATACTTTTTGCTAAAACTATACCTGTTCTTTTAGATTCATCTCCACCTATTACAGATACAATTTCTCTTATATCTTCTTTGTATCCTTTTTCTAACATATCAATTGCTGTCCAACTTAAAAATGCATTGTTTACATCTACATGAAGTATTTGTTTTTCCATATTATCACCATCTGAATTATAAAACAGTTGTTTAGCATTGTCAATAAGAGTTTTTCTAAAAAAAATAAATTACAATTAAATTATTGTAATTTTCTTTTTTGTATTTTATACATAACTTTTCCTATTAGAAGTTTTGAAAAAATTTTATTAGAAAATTTTGCTAATTTCATATCTAGTGTAGGTACAATATAAAATTTTCCTTTTAAAAACTTTTTAACAGCATATTTTGCTATTTTTTGTGGTGAATCTGATTTTATTTGGAATTTAACATTTGCTACTTTTTCAAAATTTGTTGCAACAGGACCTGGACAAAGTACACTAATTTTTACATTAGACTTTTCTTGATTTAACTCTTCCCTTATAGATTCACACATACTAACAACATATGCTTTTGTAGCATAATATGTCGTCATTAATGGTCCTGGCATGAAACCTGCTATTGATGCAACATTTAATATTTGCCCTTTATTTTCTTTCTTCATATCTGTTAAATATAATTTAGTTAAAATATGATATGCGCATATATTTGTTTCTATCATTTTCAAATCTTTTTCTAGTGATGTTTTAGTAAAATTCCCGCAATCTCCAAAACCTGCATTATTAACTAAAATATCAATATTTTTTACTTTTTCAAATAGTTCTATACAATTATTTGAATCTGATAAGTCCATTGTTATTGTTTCTACATTTACTTTGTATTCATTTAACAGTTCATTTTTAGTTTGTTCTAAATTTTTTTTATCTCTAGCTACAATTATTAATTCATATCCCCTTTTAGCAAATTCATTTGCCATTTCTCTTCCTATACCTGAAGATGCACCTGTTAATAATACTTTCATATACTCACTACCTTCTCTTTATTATTAGATATTTTTATTAAATTTATGTAATATTATACCAACTCTATGAACTATTGCTGTTGCGTGTTTATTTGCAATACCTTTACCTATTGCTTTTCCGCCTACTGTAAATGCTGCAACTAAGGCACTTAGTATAAATTGAACGTCAAAATTAAATCCCATGCTTTCAGTTATCTTAATAGATATTAGTGCACTTATCGCACCACTTAATACCCCACAAATATCACCAATAACATCTGCACAAATATTTGAAACTCTAGGTGCATTTTTTATTAATTTTATCGAATTTTTAGATCCTTTAACTTTTTTAGTTGCTTTAGCGTGAAATTCATGTTCATTTGCAACAGTTACTGCTACTGCTACTATATCAAAACAAATACCTAATACAATTACTCCTATTAATATTAATATAGCTGAAATTAAATCTAAATTTGATACTCCATTTGTTGAAATAAAGGAAAATATTATTGATAAAATAAATGTTGTAAAAAATATTTGAATAAACCATCTAATTTCTGATCCATTTTGATTTTTACTTTTATCTTTTTCCTTATCTTTTTCTTTTTTAACTTTTTGTCTTTCATTTTCATTTTCTTTTTCTTTTATTTTGTTCATTGTTTCTCCCTATTTTAAAATAATTCCAAAATAGACAGATTAAATCTGCCTACTAGAATTATTGGTTTTGATGGTAAAAACCTAAGTAAATTTTACAGTTTAGGTCTGGTCGAATTTCTCTATTTACTGCTTAACATTACTGTTAGAACCGTTTCCGTTTAAAGTAAATATCTATAATAGACACCAGATCACCACTTAAATCTGTACCTTAATCCCTAGATTTTCTTGTTTATATCTTTAAACAAACACCCTAGAAGTTTTCCTTAACATATAGCTTACCTTTACTAGTCTTTTTTGCAAAAACAATTTCATAATTTCTTAATCCCAATACTTTCACTCGAGACAGGCTACACTATGTATATCGTGTCTTGGCACTCAACATAGGTTATACTTAAAAGGTTTATATTTAAGCCTCCACGAAATCAGGGGATCTTACATATGCCACTACATAATACCCTAATTTCTTTACTCCCTACAAACACACAAAACTGGCATTTCGCGCATCTACAAGAAACTTCAACGATGTGCCCTTTAGTGGATTTTTAGCCCCACCCTCGTAAAGTCTATATGACTAGAATAATGCACCATCTTTATATATTATACTTATTTTATATTTTTATTACAATTGTTATATAAGTTTATATTTGTCTTTATTATTTACTATATGTTTTAGAGAGTTTCAAATCACCATTTTTTCTTACTATTTCTCGTTTTTTCTTCGTTTTGCTCTCTTTTTCATATATAATTATTTAAACCAAAAAAAACATTATTATTTAGTTATAAAATCCATCACTTCTTTACAAGAATTATCCATATCTTTTGAATTTTCTAAATTTAATACTTTAATACTTGGATATTTTTCTTTTATTTCTTCTGCCATTTCTAAATATACTTTTTGTTGAGCTTCACTAGAATTTTTTGCAAACTTTGCATAATCCGGAATTGCTTTCCCATCTCTTTTTAACCTTTCAACATATAGGTTTGTATCTTCTAAATATAGATTTATATAATATATTTCAAAATCCAACTTAGAAAATGTATCTAAAAGCTCTTTATATACATCTGTAAAAGAATATTCTTTTTTACCCAATCTACAATAATTTTCCTCTGAAAAAAAAGTTCTATCAAAAAGTAAATTCATATTTTTATTTTCTAGTTTTTTGATATAATCTAATAAATCTTCATACATTTCTTTAATTTTTCTTTTACCATCTAATGTTACATCTGAAATTCCAGTTAATCTGTATAAGTTTACATGTTTTAATGTATATCTTATATGATCTGTAATTGTTGTTTTTCCTGCTCCTTGTGGTCCTTCTACTATTATTAGTTTTGAATTTGCCATTTTTTATTCCTCTTTTCTTTTACTTTTTTTATTTTTCTATTTTGTTTTAATTTAATCGTATTATACTAATTAATTTTCTAATTTTCAATACTTCTTTTGATTTTTTATTTTTTGATTCATTTTTATATAATCACCTACAAAATAATTTTCTTGTAATATATAATACAAAATGGTATAATAGCCATATTAATACTAATGGAGGTACATATGAAAAACTTATTTCAAGCTGAAGCTGCAAATGAAAACAACCCAAAATGGGATAATATAATTTCTAGAAGAACTAACCTCTACAGGAAAGATTCTGAAATTAGAAGTGAATTTGAAAGAGACTATACTCGAATTGTAAATACTAGAGCATATAGAAGATTAAAACATAAAACTCAAGTGTTTTTTTCTCCTAATAATGATCATATATGTACTAGAATGGAACATGCAAACTTAGTAGAATCAATTAGTTATACAATTGCTAAATATTTTGGATTAAATACAGAACTAACTAAATCAATAGCAATAGCACATGACTTAGGTCATAGTCCATTTGGACATAGTGGTGAAAGAATACTATCTAATTTTTGCTTAAATGACTTAGGTTATAAATTCTGGCATGAAAAAAATGGATTAGATTTAGTTGACAATATAGAACTTTTAACAGATTATAATAATTGTAAACAAAACTTAAATTTAACTTATGGCGTACGTGATGGAATTATCTCTCATTGCGGAGAAATTGATGAAAATAGTTTAAGACCTAGAGAAGAATTTATAGATTTAAGTGACTATACTTCTCCTAATATGTATAGTCCATATACATGGGAGGCTTGCGTTGTTAAAATATCTGACAAACTTTCATATTTAGCACGTGATTTAGAAGATGCTATATCTTTTAAAATTTTGGATAATAAGTTAGATGAACTTTTAAAATTATTACAAACACATATAGATATTGAAAAAATTAATAATACTATATTACTTAATTATTTTATTGGCGACTTATTTAAAAACTCTTCTTTAGAAAAAGGATTATGCTTTTCTAGCCAAGCTAATAATATTATGAATATTATTAAAAAATTCAATTATGAAAATATATATTTAAGCAAAAGAATTGAACCTTCAACAAGGTATTTTAAATTGGTTTTAACAGAAATTTATGATGTATTAAAAAATTCATATTCATCAAATTTAGAGGATTCTTTAAATAATTTATCTACATTCTGCCCTACTTTATATTCAAGTTTTAAAGACTTTATATATACATATTATGATTCAGATTATAGAGAAAATATGAATTTAAAAAATAATATTATATTTTTTACACATACTAAAGAAAACTATATAAAAGCAATATTACACTATATTTCAGGAATGACAGATAAATTTGCAATTGACATTTATACTGAAATTATAGGATTTTAAGGAGGATTAATGGAAAGAATTGCAATTTTTTCTGATGTACATGGAAATCTTACTGCTTTAGATAGTGTTTTAGCAGATATCGAAGCTAGAGGAATAAAACGAATTTTTTGTTTAGGTGATAGCATATTCAAATCGGCTAACCCAGATATAGTTTTAGAAAGACTTAAAACTGTATGTGAAGTTGTTTTACTTGGTAATTCAGATTACAATATCTGTAGACCTGAAGTAAAAGATAGAAATTTCTGGACAAGAAATAAAATAGGTGAAGATAATGTGGAATATATTTTGAATCTTCCAAAATTTCATGAAATTTATATGAGTGGACATTTTATTAGGTTTTTTCACGCTTCACCACATAGTCTAGAAGATATATATAACCCAATGTATCCAAATATAGATTTATTAAATCCTAAAAATGTATTACCTTCTCCAGAAGATCTTTTTAAAAATACTGATTTTTTAGGAAAAGATGAAAACGATAAAATACCTGATATCGTTATATATGGACACATTCACACACCTTGTATTGTTCGTCACAAAAATAAAACTTTAATAAATACAGGTAGTGTAGGAAGCCCTGTTGAAATGTTAAATAAAAATGAAGATTTAGAAAGTAACAAATTTTCAACTTTAGCATCTTATATAATATTAGAAGGTAATTATGATTCAAAAGATATATCATCTATATCTTTTCAGCTAGTACGTGTACCTTATGATATAGAAAAAGAAATTACATTTATTCAAGAAAGTAGTATGCCAAATAAAGAGATATTTATTTCAACACTAAGGACTGCATCACCTACTATATATAAATAATAAGGAGTTTTTAAATATATGGATACTGATATAGATAAGAGTACCAAAGATAATTATACAAAAGTTAAAGAGATTTTAAAAAAATATAATCAAGAGCATTTATTACTTTTTTATGATGAATTAGATATAAATGAAAAAAATAATTTACTTAATCAAATATTAGAAATTGATTTTGATCAAATATTAAAATTATATGATAATTCAATGATAGATATACCATTAGATAAAAATACAATTTCACCTCTGCCTTATTTTGATAAAAGTAAACTCTCTAAAAAGGAGATTAATCATTATGAAGAAATAGGAATTAATTTTTTAAAGTTAAACAAATATGCGGTCTTAACTCTAGCAGGTGGTCAAGGAACTCGTCTTGGATATAATGGACCTAAAGGTACATATAGCCTAGATTTTGATACTTATAAAAAATCACTTTTCGAAATTATTTGTGATGATTTAAAAAAAGCAAACTCTAAATTTAATATTTCTATTCCTTGGCTTATTATGACTAGTACAGAAAATGACTCGCAAACAAAAGTATTTTTTGAGACTAATAACTATTTTAACTATCCTAAAGAAAAGGTTATATTTTTCAAACAAGGAAAATTACCAATTATTAATGTTGATAAAAAGTTAATTCTAACAGAACTAGGCAAAATAAAAGAAGCCTCTAATGGTAATGGAGATGTATTTTCTGCTTTAGAAAGAGAGCACCTTATATCATTTTTAGAAGCTAATAATATAGAGATTATTTATTTTGGTGGAATAGATAATATTATTCAAAAAAATATAGATCCACTTTTTATTGGATTAATGTTAGAAACAAATAATAAAATTGCTTCTAAATCTATGTTTAAAATGTTACCTTTAGAAAAGACAGCAGTTTTTTCTAAAGTAAGTAATAAGCCCTGTATACTAAACTACTGGGATATAGATTTAAACTTGTCAGAGAAAAAGGATCAAGATAAAAATTATTTATATAGAGATGCTAATATTTTATCTCATTTAATTACATTAGATGCCATAAAAATCATCTGCAATAAGGATTTAGATTACCATAGAGCATATAAGAAAAATGCTTTTATAAATGATGAAGGTATGAAACAAGTTCCAGAATCTCCTAATACATTTAAATTTGAAACTTTTATATTTGATGCTTTTATGTATTTTGATGATATGTTATTATTACGTGTTAATGCACTAGATGAATTTGCACCAATTAAAGATTTTAGAGGTATTTATAACCCAGATACAGCAAAAGAAAAATATTTAAGAGTTTTAGCTAAATAGCTAAAACTCTTTTCATTTTTAATTATTATTTCTCCCATTTACTACTTCTGTTCTATTTTTTTATTTCGTTTTTTCTTTTATTTTTCAATATTTAAATATCTGAGGCCATTATAATATTATATACTTTTAATGGGGGGATTAAGGATGTCATAAAATAAAATTAAAATTAAGGCTTGGGGGTTATAATTTGAATTTAAAATAATGGCCTCAGATATTCAAACACAAATACTATAAAAAGAAATTAATTTCCATATATTGGAAACTATCTGTATTTTAGTTTTTTTTAAACTAATTGTCAATATATTTTCTACTTTTTACTATATAACTCATCGCAATATTCGACAAAAAAAGATACAATATATTTTAATAATACATTATATCGCTTTATTCTTTATATTTACTTATTTAATTACATATTACCTATAACAATACTTGTCATATATGCTATATATGCTACTACAAATATACTTCCATTTATTCTTGTCATTTTATTTTTTTCTCCAATAAAAGGAAATAATCCAAGTATTACAGTTCCTATAATTAAGAATATCATATCTTTATTATATTCTAGTGAATATGCAATTGGTGACATTACTGATGATACACCAATTATTAACAAGATATTAAATATTTGTGAACCAATTATATTTCCAATTGCCATATCTGTTTCACCCTTAGCTGTCGCTGTTATAGATGTAATTAGTTCTGGAAGACTAGTACTAATCGCAATTATTGTTAAACTAATTATCTTTTCGCTAATATGTAAGCTTTCTGCTATTGCAACTGCATACTCAACAACTAAATCTCCTCCAAATTTAAGTCCTACAATACCTATTATTACATACAAAATATTTTTAAATATGTGTATCTTTTTATTTTCTTCTGCGTCATCTGGTATCTCTTCGCCTTCTTCTAAATCGAATTTTTCACCTTTTTTTGCCATTACAATGTTATATATTATAAATCCTACACATAATACAAGAAGAGCTATTCCCTCTGGTCTTGTTATCATTAAATCTCCATGACCTGAAATTGCAAATACAAAAAATATTATTGTTACAATTAATGTTAATGGATTTTCAATTAATCTTGTCTCTCTTTTAAACAACAATGGTTTTATAACTGCACATGTTCCTAATATTAAAAACATATTCGTTATATTACTACCAATTACATTTCCAAGTGCTATGTCTGAATGCCCACTTGCAGCTGATGTAAGACTAACTACAAGTTCTGGCATTGATGTACCAATAGATACAACGGTAAGCCCTATTACTATTTCTGGTATATGGAATTTTTTTGCTATTTTGCTAGCACCTTCTACTAAAAAGTCAGCGCCTTTAATTAGTAGTGCAAATCCTACTATTATAAAAAAAACATTTATTATCATTTTTACCTCTTTTCAAATACTATTTATTTAATCATACTATCTTATTTTTGTCAAACAAGAATAAGTCCTATTTTTCAAAATAATATAGTTAGCAAACAATTCTCTACTAACTATTTTTTATACTATCTCTAACTTATTTTAAATCATTACTAACATGTATTGTTACATATTTAACTTTTAATGATCTATGCTTAATTATATCTTTTTTAATTGTATTTTCTAGTCTTGTTATTTTATTTAATGTCATATTAGAATCTAATTCTATATTTAATTGCAACTTATAGTATGAACCATATTTTATTAAATATATATCTTCCGCTTTAATTTTATTATGATATTTAGTTAAAAATTCTTTGACTTTTTTTACTTCTTCCCCATTTTCTTCTACTTCACCAATTAGAGCTAAAGAATTTTGGAATACAATTTTAAATGCTGTTTTTAATATTACAAAACTAATTAATATTCCACCTATTATATCTAAATACATAAGTATTGGATTTTCTTCTGCAAATTGTAATAATATTGCTATAAATATTACACCAATTGTTGAATATATATCTGCTGTTGATTCTTCAGCAGATACTAATAAAATTTTACTTTTTAATTTCTTTGATGCTACATATGTTATACCTATACATATTCCTTTTAAAATTATTGGTATTACTAAAAACCATAAAATTTCTATTTGTGGAATTACATGTGGAGCAAAAAATCCTTGTATAAAAATATATATTCCTAGTAAAAATAAGAACATTCCTATAAATAAATTTGTTAAATATTCAATTCTCCCAAATCCATATGGATGATGTTTAGTGGCTCTTTTTCTTGATAATTTTGCTCCTACCATGGAAATAATATTTATAATAAAATCACTTAGTGTATGCAACCCATCTGCAAATAATGATGTTAAACCTAGTGTAATCCCTCCAAAAATTTTAATTGTTGCTACTACTATATTATTAATCATATTATATATTAATACCTTATATTCTTTTTTCATATTTTTCTCCTGTAATAATTATACTTTTTTATCTTTAGTGTTTATGATCATGTCCATAATCATGTGAATGACAACTAGTTATATTATTTAAATCAATTTTAACTTCACATTCTTTTTCTTCACATAAATTTTTTTCTACTTCTAAAGTTGAATGGTGTATATTAAAATGTGAAATTTCATGTTTAATATTTTCTATTATTTTTTCTACATTTTCCAAATCTAAATTTTTATTTAAACATATATGTGCAGTTAAATAATTATTATTACCATCTAATGTCCATACATGTATATGATGAATTTCTTTAACATCTTTATTTTCTTCTATTTTTCTTTTTATATCATCTATTTTAATTCCTTTTGGTACTTTTTCTAATATTATATCTAATACTTTTTTTATATTTTTAACTATGTTGATTAATATTATAATACTTATACCAATTGATAATATTGGATCTAATATATATACTTTATATTCCTTTATAACTAAACTTACTATTAATACTGCAATCCAACCTAACATATCTTCTAATAAATGCAGGCTAATTACTTTTTCTGATATGTTAGTTCCTTTATTTGTTCTTAATGTTCCAATTAAATTAATTACTATTCCAGCTATTGCAAGCCAAAACATCCCTTCATAATTTACCACTTCTGGGTTTATTAATCGTGGGATAGCATTATATAAAACAATTGTTGTTCCAATTGATAATATTAATAAATTAATTATTGCTCCTATTATTGAAAAGCGTAAATATCCATATGTATACATTTTATCTGGTTTTTTCTTTGATATTTTTTCGAGTATTATTGCAATTCCTATTGAAATTGAATCTCCTAAATCGTGAACTGCATCTGATATTATAGAAATACTGTTTGTAAATATTCCTCCAATTATTTCTATAATAGTAAATATTAGGTTTAATATAAATGCTATAATCATATTGTTTTCTGATTTTTTATTCATATATAACTCTCTTTCTCATAATCTTTAATAATTATATTATATTTTTTTATCAAATACAACAAACTTTAATTGTTTTTATAATTAATTTTACCTAAAAAAACAAAAATAAGTCATTTTATATTTGACTTATTTTTCGTTTTTATTTTTTTACGTTTACATCCGTAAAACTTTTAATTTTATAATATATATTTTTATTATATAAATTATTAAACTTTATTCTATAAACTATTAAACTTTATTCTATAAACTTTAGTTGTTTTATTGAAAAAAAACTTTTTATATACTATAATATTTTTTAGTTAAATATCGTATAATTTATACTTTTTAATTATATTTTGCAAAGGAGGAAAAAATGTTAGATAATCTAAAACTTATAATTAAAGGATTTTTTATAGGAATTGCTAATATAATTCCTGGTGTTAGTGGTGGTACACTTATGATAGCACTTGGAATTTATGAAGATATAATAGAGGCAATTAGTCATTTCTTTTCTAATGTCAAGAAACATTTAAAACTAGCACTTTTATTATGTGTAGGAGCACTTGTTTCTGTAGCTGCTGGTAGCTTTTTTATAACTTCTGCATTAGAAAATTTTAAATTACCAACTATCTTATTCTTTATTGGATTAATATTAGGTGGAATACCTATGTTATTTAAAAAAGTTAAAGGAAATGTAAAATCTGTTCCTAATATATTACTTTTTTTAGTAACTTTTCTACTAATTTTAGCTATGACTTTCTTTAGTGGAGAAACTACTACTGTTAGTCTATCTAGTATGAATGTATTTTCATATATCTTATTATTCTTAGTTGGAATAATAGCTGCAGCATCTATGGTAGTTCCTGGAATTAGTGGTTCTTTTATTTTAATATTTTTAGGATACTATGAACCAATATTAAATACAATTAAAGATTTACTTGGATTTAATAATATTGGAAGTAACATATTAATACTTGCAGTATTTGGTGTTGGAGTAATAGTAGGTATTGTATTAGTTGCTAAATTAATTGAATTCTT
Source organism: uncultured Clostridium sp. (assembly GCA_964370905.1). Taxonomy (GTDB): domain Bacteria; phylum Bacillota; class Clostridia; order TANB77; family CAG-508; genus CAG-269. The sequence continues at coordinate 25,725 of CAYJKK010000022.1, forward strand.
ACTTCAAAAATTCGAAATAAGAACATATTCAGCAATACTTGGATTTGTAATTTCTTCAGTTATTTCAATTTTTATAACATCTTTAAGAGAAGGAATGAATTTTGATATATTACATATAGTTTCTGGAATTGTACTTCTAGTTATTGGATTTACAATTGCATTTAAACTTAGTGATAAAGAATAAAAGAAATATTAAAAAATAGTAAAAAAAGAAAAAATTTTTCAAAAGAAAACAAAAAAAATGAGAAGTGAAATTTAAATTTCACTTCTCATTTTTCTTTTTTCCTGCTTCCTAATAACCTTACTTTTATGGCGTGGTTTAAAAAGCAATCTTATAATTA
>CAYJKK010000023.1:0-1584 GCA_964370905.1 uncultured Clostridium sp.
TTTTTTATTATACTTTTTTTATTTTTCTACGATTGAAATTACCATTTTATCTTCTTTAAATACATTTTTTAATATTTGGTCTAAATATTCTACACTTATCCCCTCTATTTCCTCTAAATAGTCAAAACTATTTAATCCTTTAAAATAATCTGATAAGAAATTTCTTGATATAATTGATATATCGTTATATTCTTTTACTAAACTACCATATATATTTTTCTTAGTTCTTTCAAAAGCTTCTTTGTCAATTCCTTCTTCTTTAATTTTATTAATTTCTAATTTTAAAAATTCTAAAATTTTCTTAGGCTCTTTTGATTGTCCTGTTAATAATATATGTGCATAATAGTTTGTAAATTCATATTCCATTCCAGGTACACTATATACTAAACCTTCATCATATAGCTTTTTATACAATTTAGAACTATTACCAACTAATAAATTTAATAATATATTTATTGCTATATGTTTTTTAATTATCTCATTTTTGCTTTCTGTTTCTGGCTCTCTTTTATCTTTAACTCCTATTACCCATAGTGGCTTACTTACATCTGAATTTGCTACTTCAAATGCTTTTACTATTTCCTCTGGCTCTTCATCATATATTCTTTTTATTTCACCACTTAATGGTTTTTCTATTACTCTTTTTTCTATTTCATCAAATATATCTTCAGGTACGAAATCTCCAGCTACTACTATTACCATATTAGATGGATTATAGAATGTATTATAACATTTATATAAAATTTCCTTATCTATTTTAGAAATTGATTCTATTGAACCTGCTATATCTATTTTAATTGGAGTATTATGGTACATACATTTTAATGCATTCATATACACTTCCCAATCTGGATAATCTTGATACATTTTAATTTCTTGTCCGATTATTCCCTTTTCTTTTTCTACATTTTCATCTGTAAAAAATGGTTTTTGAACATAATCCATTAATTCATCCATAGCCTCATAAAAATTATCTGTACATTCAAACAAGTATGCTGTATGATTATTTGTTGTATATGCATTTGCTTCAGCACCAATAGATGTAAGTGTATCTAAACTGTTTGTTCCATTTTCTTGTTCAAATAATTTATGTTCTAAAAAATGTGCTACACCATCTGGTACTTCTGTTATTTCTTCTTCACCAGGTATTATGAATTTACTTTCATTAGACCCATAATGTGTTGCCCACATCATATATTTCTTTTGAATATCTTTTTTTGGAATACACATAAGTGTTAATCCATTTTCTAATTTTTTAATATATACTTTTTCTTTTATTTTCAAATTTTCTATAATTTGCATTTTTTCACCTCACTTTATTTTTTCAAGAAATATATTGTATTAATATTAATCTTTTCTGATATTTTCAAAACATCTTCTTTAATTACTTTTGATATTTTTTCTATATATTTATCCACATTTATTCTACTCTCTGTTAATTCTTGTGTAAAGTAGTATGCAAGTTCACTATCTTGCTCATCTTCTATTGCTTTTATTGCGGCAATTATTCCTTTTTTAGCATTTTCTAAGTCTTCAGTACTAAATTCTCCATTTTCAATTTCTTTAAGCTGGATTCTTACTAAA
>CAYJKK010000023.1:1594-8146 GCA_964370905.1 uncultured Clostridium sp.
TACTAAATCTAATGCTTTTTCATAATCAGAAATTTCTATTCCTAAGCTAATTATTATATTACTTTTTTGTCTTACAAAAGATGAACTTGCTACATATGCTAATTGCGCTTTTTCTCTTACATTTTGAAACATTTTAGAATTAGCACTTCCACCTAAAATGCTGTTATATATTGTTCCTGCATATTTTTGTTCTTGATCATCAAAATCTATATCTAACCCTATAATTAGTTTTCCTTGAGATACATCTCTTAATTCATTAACAACTTTTTCTTCTACTTTTTCTTTACCCAATTCATTAACAACATTATATTTAGCTGTTCTTTCATTTAAGTTTTTAATAATTTCATTATTCATAACTAATTCTGATATATCATTTTCAATTACTCCTGAAACGAATATATCTATTTTACAATTACTTATAAATTCATCATATGCCAATTTTAAATTTACTTCATCTATTTTTTCAATATCGTCTACATATCCAAATTTATATAGCCCATATGGCTTATCTCTATACATTTCTTCAAAACAACGTTCTATTGCATATTTTGATTTATTATCAATTTTAGATTCTATTCTATGAACTAATATTTCTTTTTCTTGTTCTACATATTCTTTTTTAAAGTTTCCATTTTCTAAATATGGGTCAAATACTAATTCAAATATTTTATCTATACTTTTTTCTAGCATATTTTCATTTGAATCTCCTAAAAAACTATCATTAATAGACTCTAGATAAAATTTTAATATTTGATTATCTCCTGTTTTTTCTACACCACAATCAAAACTAGCACCATACATTTCTTCCATGCATATACTTATTTCTTCTTGACTTTTCATACTTTTGCTACCACGTCTTAATATCATTGGTAATAACGCATTTTTAGTTACAGTATCTTTATCTAAGTTTGTAGTTAAAAATACTGATATTAAATTTGTTTTGAATTTATCTGTATTTATTTGATGAAGTTTAATTCCTTTTTTTATTTCTTTTTCTAAATATTTCATCAATTTTCCTCCTTTATGTTTTTGTATATTTTAATATACTTAGTATTAATTTTTTATTATAAAATATACCAATTTATTTAATATATTGCTATTCTATTTTATTTATCTAATTTTTGCAAGATATTTATATTATTTAACTATTAAAATATGATAACATAAATCTATTTACAATATATTTAATTATGTATATACTTAAGATATTAAAAATTAAGGAGGCTATTATGCCAATTATTGAAGTAAAAAATTTAGTAAAAACATATAAAACAAATATAAAATCTGATGGAACTATGGGATATTTAAAAAATATATTTAAACCAAAATACAAAGAATATACTGCTGTTAATGATATTAACTTTAAAATTAATGAAGGTGAATTAATTGGATATATCGGAGAAAATGGTGCTGGAAAAAGTACAACAATTAAAATGTTAACTGGACTTTTAACTCCAACTTCTGGTGAAGTTATTGTAAATGGTATTGTGCCAAATAAAAAAAGAATTGAAAATAATAAAAATATAGGAACTGTTTTTGGACAAAAAACTGCACTTTGGTGGGATTTACCTGTAATTGAATCATTTAGATTAATAAAAAAAATGTATAAAATTCCAGATAATGACTATAGAAAAAACTTAAAACTCTTTTGTGATATTTTAGACTTAACAGAACTTTTAGATAAACAAGTTAAAAATTTAAGTTTAGGACAAAAAATGAGATGTGAAATAGCAGCTGCATTTTTGCATAACCCAAAAATCGTATATTTAGATGAACCTACAATAGGTTTAGATGTATTTGTAAAAGAAAAAATTAGACAATTTATAAAAGATATAAATAGAGAAAAAAATACAACTGTTATTCTAACCACACACGATTTAAAAGACATTGAAGATGTTTGTGATAGAATTATCCTACTTGATAAAGGAGCAATTATCTATGATGGAGAAAAAGAAAATTTCAAAATAAAATACGGAAATTATACTACTGCTAAATTAAAAGTATCTAATAAAAATGTTCATATTATAGATAACTTTAAAACTGATGATTTTAAAATTATAGAAGAAACAGATACAGAAATTCTTTTAAAATTTAAGCCACATACAACAACAGTTATAAAAGTAATGAATGAAATTTCAAATTACTGTTTAGTAGAAGATATTAAAACAAAAGAATCTGAATTAGAAGATATTTTAAAAGAAATATATAAGAAAGGTAAACAGTAATGGGAAAAATATTTGCACTTGCTAAAATGCAGTATAAAGAATATATGATATATAAATCTAACTTAATACTTTTTACTATTAACAGATTTGTAGAGTTATTAGTATATATTTTTGTATGGCAAGCAATATATTTACATACTGGAGATGCAAATGGATTTACATTAAATGAAATGATTACATATTATGTTCTAGCATTTACTTTTAGATCTATTGCACTTTTTGGTATAAATGAATATATGGCATATTCTATACGAAATGGGCAGGTTAATAGAGAATTACTTAATCCTACATCATACTTTACTTACTATTTTGGAAGAAACTTAGGAGAACTTGCTTTTGCTTCTTTGATAGGAATTGTAGTTTTTGTAATTTGTGCTCTTTTAGGCTTTTTAACACTACCTGCTACTTTTTTAGATTTTGCACTTTGTATTTTAATGATAATACTAGGTATACCAATAACTTTTTTTATTCAAATGATTGTAGGTACTACTGGTTTTTATACAAGTTCTATATGGGGAATGCAAATTTTAAGAAAAGCAATAATAGAAATATTTTCTGGGCTAATTGCTCCAATAACCCTATTTCCTATTTGGTTTCAAACACTATCTAATTTTCTACCTTTTAAAGAACTAATTTATACGCCAATTAATATTTGGCTTGGAAATATGGAATTAAATCAAATTCTACTTATGTGTGGTAAACAAATTATATGGGGTATTATATTATATATTATAGCTAAAACATTTTTTAACAAAGCTATTAAAAATATAACAATAAATGGAGGTTAACTTGAAAAAAATATTTACAAATTTATCACTATATTTTTCTTTTTTACATGCATCACTTAAAGAAACTTTAATTTATAGAATTGATTGTATTGTAGCAGTATTATCTGAATTAGTTGTACAAGCAGTTAGTTTGATTTTTATGTTTATAGTTTTTCAAACAACTACAAATATTGGTGGTTGGTCTTTTGAACAAATTCTATTTCTTTATGGCTTAACTAGACTTTCTGTGGCTATTTCTACTTTTTGTTTTGATGGACTATATGAATTAGGGCCTAAATATATGAAAAATGGAGAATTTGACAAATTTCTACTACGCCCTGTTCACCCTCTTATCTCCGTCTTTGGTTCTACTAAAGATTTTATGGCATTAGGTGACTTTATACTAGGACTAGTTATTGTAGTTATAATACTTAATATATTATCTATTCCAATTACTGCTGTTTTAATATTTCAAATAATATTTTTCAGTATTATTGGTGCATTAATATTTGGAGCTATAAAAACAATTTTTAGTGTTACATCTTTTTGGACATATAGATCTAATGAAATAATCTGGTCTTTTTATAGAGTATATACTTTAACTGAATATCCTCTTAATATATATAATATTGGAATTAAGGTTATTTTATCTATAATATTACCATATGCGTTTATCTCATATATCCCTTCTCTTTCATATTTAGGTATAAATTCTTATCTAATATATATTTCTCCACTTATTGCTATTGTTTTGTGGATAATTGCTATTAAAATTTGGAATTTAGGATTAAATAAATATAGAAGTACTGGTAATTAAAATAACACGAAATATAAAAAATATATAAAATATAAAAAAATAAAATATATAAATAACAAAAAAAAGTAAAATGCAAAAAATATATAAAATATAAAAACAAAAAATGATAAGATAAAAAAAGTAACTCTGTAGAATATTCTACAAAGTTACTTTTTTTATCAATTATTAAAATTTTCTTTTTCTAGCTGCTTCTGATTTTTTCTTTCTTCTCACACTAGGTTTTTCATAGTGTTCTCTTTTACGTACTTCTTGAAGCACACCATTTCTCGCGCATTGTCTTTTAAACCTTTTTAATGCGTCTTCTATATTTCCATTATTAACTTTAATTTCTGACATTTATATATTCCCCTCCTTCCGGCCCATACGAAATGTATGTGGGATAACCCTTTTAACGATATATATTATATCCTAAAGTCGAATACTTGTCAATATCTAAAATTCAAATAATACGGCTTTCTTCTCTTTTAGTGATTTTTTTACATCAATTACTCTTTGATTACTAGATCCTCTAAATTTTAATTTAATATCTTTTTTTTCTTCCTCAAATTTCCCATCGACTACAACATCTAAATATTTAACTAATTCTGATGTTTCTTCCCATTTATTACACATTCCATCCATTACATCATTATCAAATGTAAAACCTGTATAACACCAAATATCTTTTTCTGGATATTTTTCTTTTACTTTTTTAACTAAAGGCAATAATCCTTTTTGATTTCTGTATTCTAACGGCTCTCCACCTAAAAGTGATAACCCTGATACATATGGATTATCTAATTCTTTTAACACTTTTTCCATTTCTACTTCTGTAAATTCTTTACCATATGAAAAGTCCCAAGCTTCCTCGTTAAAACAGTTCTTACATTTATGATTACATCCACTTACAAATACTGAAACTCTTACTCCTGTTCCATTTGCTATATCAGCTTTTTTTATGTCTGCATAATTCATCTATAGCTACCTCCTTTATTTCATTTATTAATTGAATATCCAACTAAACATTGGACTATCTACTGTTATATCCCTGATAAATTGATTTGTAAATGGTATAAACCATAATACTACACATATTAAGATAACTGCTACAATTGCAATTATTAATGCTAATTTATCTTTCTTTTCATCTTCTTTTGTTCTTTTTTCCATTTTTATATTTTTTCTTATGTTTGCTAAATTTTTAACAATATCTGCTAGTCCACCTATTGTTCCTACATTATTCTTAGTATTTTTTATTTCTTTTTTGTCTTTTGTGTTTTTAAAGTTATCTATAAAGCTTTTTTTCTTACTTGATTCTGTTTTCTTTTTAGGGGTTACTTTTTTTTCACTTCCTGCAAATCTATTTTGTTTTTCTTCATTTTCACGAATTAATTCAGCATCATATTGATTTCTTAAAAAATCATTTGTTAATATTTCAAATGCTTCTTTTAATTCATTTAATGTTTCTAAATCATTATCATTTGTAACATTATATTTTCCTTTTAATACTATATATGCTTTTTCTATTATTTCTTTTGAAGCTTTTGGATGTACTTCTAATATTTCATAATAATTTTTCAAGTTATCACCTCTTCTAAATTTTCTTAATTGTATATCAATTAAGAAAAAAATTCAATGTTTTTTTACAAAAAGTCTGAAGAAAAAGAAGTACAAAATTGTACTTCTTTTATATTTGAATTAAAATTTATAAACTTAAAATTTAAAACTAAATTGCTTCTAATGTTGTAATATCTCCATTTGTTACAACATTGTATGTTAATGGTTTATTTGTAACTGTTCCTTCTAATCCTCCTGTTATTTTACCATCATAGAAATATAGTTCTCCTGTACTTACAATTCCCCCTATTAAGCTTGGAGTATCTATATTTACTGCATTAGAATCATCTCCAAGTGTTAATGTTCCACTACTTATTATTGCTTTTCCTACTGTATTTTCTATCTTACCACTGTTTCCTAAACTTTCATCTCTTATTGTTAAGTTTCCACTATTTATTATTGCTCCTTCACTAGATGTTGATGATATTGTTCTTCCGTTTAAGTTTATTATTACTGTTTTATCACTAGCTATTTCTATTGAAGATTCTTCTAGTGGTATATTTAATAACAGTGTTATTACTCCTTCTTCTGTACTTGCATTTATTGCGTCTTGTAAAGAAGCATAGTTTACGTTTCCTATTGTTGCTACTGTTATTGTTCCGCCTTCTGGTTCTAATATACATTTTGTATATTCGCCTTCTTGACTTTCTGCAATATAGTAGTCTGGTTCTATTTCTTCTACATCTCCTGCAAATATGTTTTCTTTTGCATATAGCACTCCATCATAGTATTTTATGTATCCACTTCCTGTATTTTGTACTGCATATTTTTCTGCTTTTATGTTTGGTGATAATATGCTTAATTCTCCACCTTTTTCTCCTATTACTACTGTTCCAGTTCCTGTGTTGCTAATTCCTATTGAGTTTGCTCCAGTACCTGTAATTGTAGTTTGATCTATAGTTACAGTTGTACTTGTACTTGTTTCAATTCCTATCCCTACTGCTTCTATATTTGCATTTAAAACATTTAGAGTTCCGCCAACTACTTTTATACCTACAGAATCTTCTCCTGTACCTATTATTTCTCCTCCTGTTATATTTATATTGTTTAAATCGTATGGAGATTCATTATTAATACCAAATTCATTTCCCGATACTTTTCCTCCTGTTATATTTAAATTGTTATTTGAACTACTAGACGAAGTTAA
>CAYJKK010000023.1:8246-26064 GCA_964370905.1 uncultured Clostridium sp.
CTTCCATTGTTCATTATTACTGTTCCCTCATTAACTATTCCATATCCTGATGTTAATATATTACCTTCACTTATTGTTACTTTTCCTTTGTTCTCTATTCCATATCCTAATGTTGATATATTTCCGCTTTCTAGTATGACTTCTGAATTTTCTATTATCTCTATCGCAGTTGTTTGTGATTTTAAATTTGCATTTATTCTTAATATGCCTTCATTTTTTATTATTTTAGTAGTTGCTCCTATAACTTCTAATATTCCTGTTTTTTCTACTGAACTATCTGTTATTTCTAATTCCGATTTATTTATTATCGTCTTTCCTAATTCAACTATATTTCCTTTTAAGTCTATTCTTATTTTTTTATTTTCATTTATTATTTCTTCTGCTAAAACAAATTCTCTTAAAACTTCTACAGTAACTACATCTGTATTATTTTCTGGAATACTATTTAAAGCTTCTTGCATAGAATAATATTTTGTTTCTCCTATTTGTACAACTTCATATCTGTCCAAATACATTTTTTCATATTCATTTTCTATCTCTGTTACTATATTATATCCTGTTTCAAAATCTGCTATTGCTCCATTTAATGCATTTATTTTTCCTTTTATTACTCCATCATAGAAGTTTAATGTTGCACTACCTGTATTTTCTATTCCGTACTTTTCTCCTTGAATACTAAGACTATTTAAATTTACTGTTCCATCTTTTTCTCCTATTTGCAAAATTCCACCTCTAACTTTTATTCCTATTGAATTTTCTCCTGTACCTATTATTTCTCCTCCTGTTATATTTATATTGTTTGAATCATATGGAGATTCATTATTAATACCAAATTCATTTCCCAATACTTTTCCTCCTGTTATATTTAAATTGTTATTTGAACTACTAGACGAAGTTAAATGTATACTTGCACTTTCTTCACTTATTACCTCTCCTCCATCTATTTTTATTAATATATATGACGCAGAATTTAAATGTATAGCATTAGCTCTCTTACTTACTATTTTTCCATTCTTTATATTTATTTCAACATTATTCGTACTCCATAAATATATAGAACTTGAATTTGTTTCTATCAGACCTCCATTCATCTCAAGTTTACTATTGCTGCGCATCCATATTCCATTAGCTTCACTCTTTACACTTCCATTGTTCATTATTACTGTTCCCTCATTAACTATTCCATATCCTGATGTTACTATATTACCTTCACTTATTGTTAATGTTCCACTATTTTCTATAACTGTTTTTGTAGAGATGAAATTAATTTCATCTAAAATGACATTTAAACTACTTATATTATTTATAACTGTTTTTTCAAGGTTTGCTGTTAACCCTGTAATATTTGTAGTTGAATAACTTGTTGTAGTTAAAGTTTCTAAAAGATTTCCATTTGTTATTGTATTTTCAGAATATCCTCCTAAAAGAATTTTGTTAGAAATATCTGTATCAGTTGATTGCATTTTTGATTTTCCAGAATTAACGATATGATAACTTGTTTCTTGTGCTAATTGTATATTAGCATTTTCATTATATGTATATTCTGTTCTACCAGTATATTTTATACCTATTCCATTACTTCCAGAGTTTGTAAATACTGCGCTATCTGTTGTTTGGAAAGTACCATTTCTTTCATTTTGTACAAGAGTAATATAGTCTGTTTCTGCTCTTAATTTAGTTTCAATAATCAAGTCTCCTGTATTAACGAATCCTGGCAGGTTATTATCTTCAACTCCTATATTTGTAAAAATAACTTCACCTCTTGAGGGCTGTGTATTTATAACTCTCATTTTACCATTATTAACAATTCTTCCTTTTGTTTCTAAATTCCACCCTTCCAAATCTATAACTGCATTTTTATTGTTAAAAGTTATATCTTCTAATAATGTTAAATCTTTTAATAATGTTATTGTTTTACTGTTTTCTAGTGGTATGTTTTTAACTGTATTTTCTGTTTGAGTTGTATTTTGATCTAAGTTAATGTTACTTCCATTTACAGTTATACTATTTATTGTTAAACCTTCATTTTCGTATGTATATGAACTATTTTTTCTATATCCAATATGTAAATAATATACCTCTCCACCTTGTATATTTATTGCATAATCTTGTGCTTGTGTTATTGTAGTCATATATAAGAATCTTTTTCTTGTTGTATTATTACTTTCAGTATATCCTGGTATTGTTGTATCATTAGTTATTGTTGCATAACTTTGTCCATTATAATTTGGCTGACTTGCATTTATTTTAACTTCAATATTTTCTACACTGCTATATTCTGTTAAGTCTAACTCATAATAACTGTTTGATACTTTTGAACTATCTGTACTTTCAGTATTATTTGGTATTAATTGGTTGTTTACTAAACTAAAGAAATGTTCTTCATTACCTTTAGTTAGACCTTCTACTGTTAAATTTCTTGTAATATCTTCAGTTGTACCATTTGGAATATCTGCTATTGCTTCATCTACTGTTGCATAATATTTATACCCTATTCTAACTACTGCTGTTCCTAATTCTTCTAATTTTACTGTTTCTTTACCATTGTTTAAAGTTGCTTTTGCACACCATGTTCCTGGTGTTATAACATTATCCCCTATAATTGCTGTATTTCCTGTTACTAAACCATCATAAAATTTAAACTCTCCATTTGTTATTATTCCTGTTTCTACACCTGATATATTTGGGCTTGTATATGGGTTTTCATTTGGATTTGCTTCATTTATCTCTCCTAACTGAAGACTTCCTTCATTTTGTATTGCAACATTTGCAGTACTTTCAATACCACCTGCATAGTTTCCATTATTCCCATTATCAATTATTGTTAAACTTCCTGTATTTGTTATTTGTATAGTATTACTTGTACCAATTATACTAGAGTTTAGTCTAAGTGTTACTTGTTTATCTACTATTATCTCATTACTATTATCTGTTATTGTTCTACTTGCTTCTCCATCATTTATTGCTTCTATTGTTGATCCATTTGTGGCTAAACTTAATGCCTCTTCTAATGTACTTGCAAATACATTTCCATCTACAATAAAGTTTGCAAGTTCCCAATTAGCTACAAAAGTTAAGTTTCCTGTTCTGTTTCGTATTTCTACTGGTTTAGTTATTTGTGTTAAACCTGTACCTGTCCAACCTTTGAATATATAGTTTTGTTTTGTTGGTTCATTTAATGTAAATACACTTTCTACTGTATATTCTGTCGGGTTAGTTGCTGTTCCTCCATCTAAGGTATATGAAATTGTATAACTATTTGCTTCCCATACTGCATATAGGTCTAGATTAGAATTTTCTGTATAAAATTCTCCTTCTCTATATGTTTCAATTGTTCCATTTATTCCTGTACTCCAACCCTTAAATTCATATCCTTCTCTTGATATATTTACTCCTAAAATTCCATAATCTATGTTTTCAACTTTTACACTATCTAAATATTTTGTTGCTCCATCTTGCGAATAATATGTTATTGCATATGTAGGTGCATTAGGGTCTATTGTTTGTGTCATCAATTCAACATAATATATATTTTCTGTTGCTGCATATTTTATTTCTAGAAATCTTGGAAATTGGTTATTTTTTCTTACTAAAATCTTATTTTCATCTAGTCCATTTATTTCTTCTGCTTCTGTTATTTCTCTTAAACTTGCTTCTTCTTCTCTATTTTCAAAAAAAGTATCAAATTCTCTTGTAAATCTCTCTTCATTTACAACTAACCTATTATCAACTTGATAATCTAATTCTGCAGCTTGATAAGCAAGCAGAATTTTTTCTTTTTCTTCTGCTATAGTACTTTCTTGCTCTGCAGTTATTGCTTGGTCTATTATTCCACCTTCTGTCGCTAAACTTATTGTTATTGCTGCAATTATGAGTAGCACAATAATAGTTATAACTAATGCAATTAGAGTTATACCTTTTTCTTGTTTTATTTTATTATTCGAATTTATATCATATTTAAATTTTTCAAAAGGTTTACCCTCTAGTTTTTTTAATAATTTTTCTCTCATAATTTTTCTCCTTGCTTCTATATATATTATATATTTATTACAACAAAATTTATCATATCTATATCTTTTTTACAAGTAGCTATTTTCTATAGTTTCCTTACGCATTACGGCTTATATGCTTAGCGTTTTATTACATTTTCATTATATTTATATTACAAATATTACAGAGAATTAAGCATTTTTCTTATTTTTACTTTTTGATTTTCTTTAAATTCTAATATTAATCTTTAAAACCTTTATTTCCGTAGTAATAAATAAAATGACAGTTATATTCAAAAAAATCAAATATTTTCTGACTTTTTTGAACATAACTATCATTTTTAGTTTTTTTATTAATGTTTAACTTTTTTTATACTTATTGTTTACCTCTTATATTCTTTATATTTTCTTTTCTTTCTATGTCTTTCTTTTTTTTTCTTTTTTATTTTTCTTCTTTCCTATTTTTTCTATAGGCAAAAAAAGATTGCACATATAAATGTACAATCTTTAATATATTAATATCCAAATATTTTTTCAAATTCATCTGAATCAATTTTTTCTTTTTCTAATAATATTCCAGCAACTTCATGTAGTTTTTCTGAATTAACTGATAATATCTGTTTAGCTCTTTCATAAGCTTTATCAATTATTAATTTAGTTTCTTCATCTATAACTGAAGCTGTTTCATCTGAATATTCTTTACCTTGTGAAAAATCTCTACCTAAAAATACTTCTTCATGATTAGAACCTAACATTAATGTACCAATTCTATCACTCATACCATATTTTGTAACCATTGCTCTTGCAATTTTAGTAGCTCTTTCAATATCATTGCTTGCTCCTGTTGAAATATCATTTAATATTAAAGCTTCTGCAACTCTTCCACCTAATAGAGAAACTATATTTTCTTCCATTTCAGTTTTAGACATAAATGATTTATCTTCAGTTGGTCTATACATTGTATATCCTCCAGCCATACCTCTTGGTACAATTGATATTTGATGTACTGGATCTTGTGTTTCTAAAAATCTACTTACAACTGCATGTCCTGCTTCGTGATATGCAACTAATCTATTTTCTTTTTCACTTCTTACTCTTGTTTTCTTTTCAGGCCCCATAGTTACTTTAACCATAGCATCTTCTATTTCTTTCATATTTATTTCTTGTTGATCTCTTCTTGCTGCTAAAAGTGCTGCTTCATTTAAAACATTTTCTAAATCTGCTCCAGAAAAACCTGAAGTATTTTTAGCAATTACTTTTAAATCTATATCTTCACTCATTTTTTTCTTTTTAGAATGAACTTCTAATATTTGTTGTCTTGCTTGTACATCTGGTGCTCCTACTACTATTTGTCTATCAAATCTACCTGCTCTTAATAAGGCTTTATCAAGTACATCTGGTCTATTTGTAGCAGCAAGTACTATAACTCCTTCATTTTCTGCAAATCCGTCCATTTCAACTAATAGCTGATTTAATGTTTGTTCTCTTTCATCATGTCCACCACCTAAACCTGCTCCTCTTTGACGCCCTACAGCATCTATTTCATCTATAAATATGATACAAGGTGCATTTCTTTTAGCTTCATTAAATAAGTCTCTTACTCTAGATGCTCCAACACCAACAAACATTTCCACAAAGTCTGAACCACTTATTATGAAAAATGGTACTCCTGCTTCTCCTGCTGTTGCTTTTGCAAGTAATGTTTTACCAGTACCTGGTCCACCAACTAAAAGAACTCCTTTTGGTATTCTAGCTCCCATATCTGTAAACTTTTTAGGGTTTTTTAAGAATTCTACTATCTCTTCTAATTCTTCTTTTTCTTCATCTACACCTGCTACATCATCAAATGTAACTTTGTTTTTATCGCTATCTGTCATCATTCTAGCTTTACTTTTACCAAAAGACATTGTTTTATTTCCTGGGTTTCCACTATTTGATCCACTCATTAAGAAGAAGAAAGCTACAAATAGAAGTATTGCTATTCCAAATGGTGATAATAGTGTAAATATCATAACTAAAATAGATTCAGATTTTTCTTCTACTGAAAATGCACCTACTTTTAAATATTCTTCACTATATGATAAAAAAGATTGTTTATCTGGTATATTAACTTCTTTTTGTGTTTCAGTATCTTTTAAATCTACTACTGCTGACTTTCCATCTGCTTCTATCTCCACAGATTCTACATTCCCATTATTAATATGAATCAACAATTCTGAATACTTTAATTTTGTATCACTATTGTCAATTATTGATGATAATATTACTATAAATATTATTCCTATTATTAGCCATGTTGCTAATGTCTTAATTCCACTTTTCAAAATTTTTCCTCCTCAAGTTTTAAATTGTATTATAGCTTTTATAACATATTATTTATCGTTTGACAATACTTTTAAATATGACGTTTTTATTACAATTTTTTATGTTTGCTAAGCCTTTACGGATAGTATAAATTGGCAATTTAAAATTTTTTTAACTTTTTAAAAACTTTTTTTGTTTTTATTCTTTTTTGTTTTCTATTTCTTTTTTTACTTCTTTTTGTATCTTTTACACTTTAATAAAATATATTTTTTTATCTTTAACTAAAACCTTAAAATGTTTATTTGGTGTTAAATATTTATTACCTTCTGCTTTATCACACATCTTAATTATATCTTCAATATGTACTTTTTGGGTTCCTACTGCTGTGCCAAATAGGTTTGTTACAATATATATTATTAGTTTTGATTTTATTACTTTTTCTTGATTATTGAATTCTTTTAGGCTTAGTATTATTTCACTATTTTGTTCATTTACTAATACTTTAGTATATATTAGTTCTACTTGCTTATTAATGTATTCTTCTTGCTGCCTTACAAGTATTGATAATCTGTCTATGGTTTCTATTATATTTGGGTTAAATTCTTGTTTAATGAATGGTAATAAGCTATTTCTAATTTTATTACGTGTGTAATCATTTTCCAAATTTGTTTTATCTATTTTAGGGTATAACTTTTCTTTTTCACAATATTCTTCTATTTCTTTTCTTTCACATTCTATAATTGGTCTTATTATATTTTGTCTTTTAGGCTCTATTCCTCTTAAACCATTAACACTACTTCCCCTAAATAGGTTCATTAAAACTGTTTCTACATTATCATTTTTATTATGTGCTATTGCTACTTTATTTGAATTTGTTTTTTTACATATTTCTTCAAAAAAATCATACCTAATATTTCTTGCTGTTTCTTCTACACCTTTTTTTTGTTCTTTTGCAAGTTTTACTACATCTACTTTTTTAGCATAAAATTCTATATCATTTTTTTTACAAAAGTTTCTTACATATTCCTCTTCTTCAATTGCCTCTATTCTTATCATATGATTAATATGTGCTACTACTATTTCAAAATCCATTGTTTTTTTAATTTCTAATAGTATGTTTAATAAAGCCATAGAGTCTGGACCTCCAGAAACCCCTATAACTATTTTATCTTTACTTAAAATTAATGAATTTTTAATAATTGTATTTAATACTTTTTCTTTCAAATTTTACAACTCCCTGTTTTATATTAATCATCATATCTTTTTTCTAAATTAACAAATTTTGTATAACTTCCTAGCCATAATAGGTCTACTGTTCCAAGTGATCCACCCCTGTGTTTTGCTATTATTACTTCTGCTACATCTTTTTTCTCACTTTGTTCGTTATAGTAGTCATCTCTATATAAGAACATAACTATATCCGCATCTTGCTCAATTGCTCCAGATTCCCTTAAATCTGAAAGCATAGGTCTATGGTCTGTTCTTTGTTCTACTGCCCTTGAAAGCTGAGATAATGCAATTACTGGTACATTTAATTCTTTTGCCAAAACTTTTAAGGATCTACTGATTTCAGAAATTTCTTGCTCTCTTGTTCCACCTTTTTTATTACTTCCTTGAATTAATTGTAAATAATCTATTATTACCATTCCTATATCTTTTTCTAATTTCATTTTTCTACATTTTGCTCTTATTTCAGTTATTGAAATACCTGGTGTATCATCTATATATATTTCAGCATCTGAAAGTGGCCCTATTGCTTCTGCTAGTTTTGTCCAGTCATCTTCTTCTAATTTCCCTGTTCTTACTTTATTACTATCAACCATTGCTTCACTACATAAAATCCTGTTTACAAGTTGGTCTTTAGACATCTCTAAGTTAAATATTGCTACTGGAACTTTAGATTTTACTGCTGCATTTGCCGCTATATTTAAAACAAATGCAGATTTTCCCATCGCAGGTCTTGCTGCAATTAAAACTAAATCAGAACCGTGAAAACCTGCTGTTTTATAGTCTAATGCTGTAAAACCTGAAGGAACACCTGTAATATGTTGTTTTCTATTATATAGCTCTTCAAGTTTTGTAAAACTTTCTACTAAAACATCTTTAATAACTGAATATCCTTTTTGATTCTTATTTTGCATTATATTAAACATTCTTTTTTCAGCTAGTTCCATTATGTTTTCAACTTCTTCTGTTGGATCATATCCAAGTTCCACTATTTCATTTGCTGTTTTTATTAATTTTCTTATTGCTGATTTTTCTTCTACTATTTTTATATATTTTCCTGCATTTGCAGTTGTTGGAACTTTTTCTGGTAATAGGGCTAAATATTCTATACCTCCAACTTGTTCTAATTTTCCTAAACTTTCTAACTCTGCTTTAACTGTTATTATATCTATCGGTTCTGATTTTGAATATAAGTTTAACATTGATACATATATCATTTTATTATCTTCTCTATAGAAGTCATCTTCTCTTAATTTTTCAAAAGCTGAAACAACTGCATCTTTATCTATTAACATACTTCCTAAAATTGCTTGTTCAGCATCTAAGTCATGTGGTGGTACTTTTCCTAATTCCATTTCTATTCATCCTTTACTCTGATATAATATTAATTTTTATTTTCCCTATTACACCTTCATATAGTTTAACATCTACTTCATGAGCTCCTAAACCTTTAAGTGTATCTTTTAAATCTACTTTCTTTTTATCAATTGTTATTTTATGTTCTTTTTCCATTTCTTCTGCTATGTCTTTAGAAGAAACTCCTCCAAATATTTTACCATTTCCTCCAACTTTTACTTTAAAAGTTATAGCTATTTTTTTAAGCTTTTCTGCTATTTCTTGTGCATGTTCTTTTTCTTGATCTTTTTTAAATTTTACTGAATTTTGTTTTGCTTTTAATTTCCCCATATTTTCATTATTCGCTTCTACAGCTAATTTTTTAGGAAACAAGAAATTTCTAGCATGACCATCTGATGTATTAATAACTTCATCTTTTTTTCCTACTCCTTTAATATCTGCTAATAAAATTACTTTCATTTTTTCTTCTCCTTTATTATTTATTTTTTATCTTTATTTTTTTACTTAGTTTGTCTTTTGTTTTGTACATACAATATATATTATTTTAATTGTTATGACAAGTATTTAATTTAGATATTTTAACTTATATCTACTTATTAAAAATTCTATTTATTGGAAAAAATTGCCAAAGACTTACTCTTTGACAATTTTTCTTTTGTTAATATTTTTTGAAATTATTTTTTTAATATTTTTTATCTATTTAAATTTGTTCTCTAAAATATTCTTCAATTTTAATAATTAATTCTTGTTTAGCTTCTTCCATAGTTTTATTTTCCATTTGTGCTCCAGCTAGAGTTATATGTCCTCCGCCTCCTAATTTTTCTAAAATTACTTGCACATTTATATCTCCTATGGATCTTCCACTTATAAATATTTTTTCACCTGTTGTACCAATTACAAATGAAGCAGTTATATTACTTATAGTAAGTAGCTCATCTGCTGCTTTAGAAGCTACTAAATTTGCATTTTTGTCTTCATCTTCATATATTGCTATTGCTATTGAATCATTTATTATTTCTGCTGATGTTATTATATCAGCTATTTTTGTAAAACCTTCTAAATCGCTTTGGAACCATTTTTTAACTTTTATTATATCTACTCCACATTTTCTCAAATACGCTGCTGCTTCAAAAGTTCTTACACCAGTTTTATATATAAAGTTTTTTGTATCCATCATAATTCCTGCATATAGACTTTCTGCTTCTATTGTAGTTAATTCTACTTTTGTTTCTGCATGATTTATTATTTCTGTTACTAATTCAGAAGCTGAAGATGCATATACTTCTTGGAATAATAAAGATACATCTTCTATAAACCCTGTACTTCTTCTATGATGATCTATTACTACTATTTTATCAGTTTGCTTTAATAACTCTGGTACTTCAACAAAGTTTTCTTTGTGTGTATCAACTATAACTAATAAAGTGTTTTTATCCATATTTTCTAGTGCAACTTCTCTATTTATAAATATATCACTATAGTTTTCTTTTTCTAGAGCTTCTCTAAAACTTGCAATTGAATCTGTTATTTCTTCATTTACTATATATGCCTTTTTTCCTATAGCATTACATAAGCTATATATCCCCATACCAGAGCCTATTGCATCTATATCTGGTGATTTATGTCCCATAATCATTACTTTTTCTGAAGTTCTAATTAAGTTTTCTAATGCATGTGATATTATTCTAGCTTTAACTTTTGTTCTTTTTTCTACTTCTTCAGTTCTTCCACCAAAGAATCTATATATATCATTTTCTCGAATTACCGCTTGATCTCCACCACGTCCTAATACTAATTCAAGTGCTGCTTGTGCTGAACTATATTTATCTTTATCAGTTATTCCTTCATTAGATACAGCAATACTAAGTGTTATTCTAAAATTATCATTTATTTCAATTTCTTTTATTTTATCTAATATACTAAATTTATCTAGTTTTAAAGTTTCTAAATAACGTTGCTCAAATAAATATACAAATTTATCTCTATCTGATTTTATTAAAACACCATTTGTTTTTTCTACCCACTCAAATAAATATTTATCTATCTCTGCACCTATTTTAGCTTTGTCTTCTACTTCTAGTCTTTGCATAACTTCTTCATAATTATCTATTACAATTAAAGTTATACATGATTTTGAATCTCTATATTCTTCTTGTAATTTTGCATTTTCTGTATCATCAATAAATGTTAAAATATGCATATATGCTTTTTTATCATTTTTTCTACTTTTATTTTTTTCTACCTTATCAATGATTTTATATATTTTCCCATTTATATTAATAAATTTTACTATCTCTTTTTTTATTTTTTCTTCTAAATCATGTTTGTTTTCAAAATTTAAACCACTTTCAATTTCTGATATTATTTCTGAAACACTAGATATTATATCTATATTTGCAAACTCACTACTAAACTTTTTACTTTTCCATACAATATTCCCATCATTTTCTACAATAATTAGAGGAAATGGTGAATTTACAAGACTTGTTTTTGCTGCAGTATCCATTGATACTGTTAAATCTTGTATTGTTTCTGTTATCTCATTTCTTTTTTTTCCATTTGTATAATATGTATATATTACTAAAAGTATTAATATTATTACTGATGGTATAACCAAATCTGAATTTTGTACACATAATACGATTAATAAGATTATATTTAGTATTATATATATTTTGTATCTTGATGATATCCTCTCCAAAATTCTTTTGTTTTTATTTTGCATTTTTTATCTATGATATTTTTGATATCATAGCTCCTTTCTTATTTATAACTTGCTACTTATCTATTATATAGCAAATTATAATATTACATACTATATTGTACTCTAAAATAGGGATTTTGTCAATCAACTCATAAATTAAAACAAGTTTTCAATTTACATAATTTGACTTTTTCCTAAAAATTTGATATAATATATATACTATTTTTTTGAGGGAGGCTATATTATGAGTAACCATTATATAACCAATAAAGAGGAGCTAATTAGCTCTATGAGAAAATCTATAGAAGTTTTAAAAGGCGGAAAAGCTTTATCAAAGTTTAGACGGGAACAGCTTCAAGAGAGTTGCAATTATCTAGACTATACAGAAAATGCATATTTACTTGCAATTGGTGCAATCTCAGAAAATGATTTAATAAAAAAGAATCAAGTCAAAATTTTTCAAAATAGTGATTCTATTAAAGTTTTTATTGATCATTTACCAAATTTTGAACATCTTTATGACTTTGAAACTACAAAAAATATGTCTGAAGAAAACATATCTATTTTTGTAGAAGAACAAAAAGTTGATTATGCAATCTATCTAGCTTGTTACTCTAATAAAGTTTCTAGAGAATTTTTCTTAGATCTTTTGGAGCAAGCAACAATACCACCTGTAGATGTAACAAACAGTAGATATTTCACGACAGAATTAGGATATATGGTATTTAAAAGATTTCCTGATTCAAAAGAATTAGCTTTAGAATTTTTAGATTTCACTGATGAGTTTAATTTTTCTAATCAATTCATACAAAAGCTTGAAAGTATTTTAACTGCATAAACAAAACCTCCCACATAATTTGTGGGAGGTTTTATTTATACTTAAAAAATTATATTTCTTCATCTTTTAATTCTTCATATATTCTAAGTAAACTTTCATTATCTACATCATATTGTCTTGATATTATTTCTACTTGCTCTTTTTGTTCTATTACTCTATTTTGTGTATTTATGAATATTGAAACAAATACTATTAATAGAAATAGCATACTTATTACAACAAATAGAGTTGCAGAACCTTTTTCTTGTTTTATTTTATTTCCTTTTATCATTTATATTTTCCTCTTTTCTTTTGATTTTTACCATTAAAATCTTAACTATAAATTTAAAATCTAAAATTTAAAATTTAAAATTTCCTAATTTTCTATTCTTTTTATTATTTACTTTTTTACTTATATTATTTATACATTAACTTTTTATTTTTTTCAATATTTTTTCAAAATAAATACAAAAAAGAAACAGAAGTAAAATAAATCACTTCCATTTCTAACATTTTATTCTGATACTAATGTCATTTTTTCTTTACTGTCTTCTGTAATTGTATTTGTAACATATAACAGTGGTTTGTTTGTAACTAGACCATCTAACGCAATTGCTCCTTTTACAAAACCATCATAGAATATGAACTCTCCACTTGTTTCTATTCCTACATTTCCACCTATTACAGCTGGATTATCTACTGCTACATTTCCGTCATCTACTCCAAGTAGTAATTTACCTGTATTTTTAATTCCTATTCCTACTGTATTTTCTATTTTTCCGTTTCCAGTAATAGTTAATTCTCCACTATTTATTACACAAGCTTCTCCTGTTCCTGTAATACTGTTTCCGTTCAGTTCCAAAATAATTTTCTTGTCATTTCCAATTTCAACACTTGATCCTTCAAGAATAACTTCTTTTCTAAGTACTATTGTATCTCCTTCAACGCTTAACGCTATTGCATCTTGTAGTGATCCATAGTTTACACTTCCTATTGTTGCAATTATTACTTCTCCTCCAACTGGTATTAAGATTCCTTCTTCATATTCTCCAACTACTGTTTCTGATAATTGGTAATCTGGTTCTATGTTACTTATTGTTCCATAGTATGTATTAACCTTTCCTTTGATTACTCCATCATAGAGGTTTAGTGTTCCACCACCATTATTAGATACTCCATATGTTTCTCCACTTATGCTTGGTACTGTTTTGCTTATTTCTCCACCTTGTTCACCTATATTTATTGTTCCTGTACTAGCGTTATATACTCCATAAGCTTGAGAAGTTGTTGTTGTAGCTGTTATATTTCCTCCTGTTATAGTTACTATTCCTGTATTATTATATACAGCATAACCTGAACCATTAGTACTTATATTTCCTTCAGATATGTTTACTATCCCTCTACCTAAATTATATATTCCATAACTCCCAGTGCCATTTATTGTTCCCCCTGACATATTTATTATTCCTGTATCATTAGATATCCCTATACTACTACTACTAATCGTTCCAGAATACATATTTATCTCTCCACCTTTATTCTGTATTCCAGTGTTAGCACTTATTATCACCTCTGCTATATTTATTACTCCTGTGTCATAATTAGTTATTCCATACCATCCTGTGCTTATATCTCCACCTAATACATCTATCGTGCCACTTCCGCTATTATATATTCCAGTTGCAGTACCTGTACAAGTTATAGTTCCTTCTGTCATAATTATTTCTCCATCTCCATAATTATATATTCCATAACTATAATTATTAGAAAGACTATAAATATTTAATGTTATTTCTGATATGTTTATTGTCCCTGTATCTCTATTAT
Organism: uncultured Clostridium sp.; assembly: GCA_964370905.1. Taxonomy (GTDB): domain Bacteria; phylum Bacillota; class Clostridia; order TANB77; family CAG-508; genus CAG-269. The sequence goes on from CAYJKK010000023.1 coordinate 22,471, forward strand.
ATATTCCTTTACTATAACTACTCCCACTCTCTAATATTACATCTATTATATTTATTGTTCCTGTACTATTGTTGTATATTCCATAACTATTACTACTATTATTTATAGTACCTCCTTCTATATTTACTGTTCCTATTCCATTATTATATATTCCATAACTTAAACTAGATGTAATTTCTATTATACTTCCTTCTAATACATTTAATATTCCACTTTCTTCATTACTTATTACTATATTATGTGAGTTCTTAATTTCTAATTTAGTATCCACATCTAATTTTCCAGTATTTTTTATTCCTACAAACAAATTATTACTATCTACTCCTGGCCTATTGAACTCAATTATTCCTGTATTATCTACTGATGTATCTATTATTTGTAACTCTCCACTATTTGTTATTGTTCTTACTAAATTTATTTTATATCCGTTTACATCTACTATTATCTTTCTGTTTCCAAATGCTAAATCCTCTGATTTCACATCTACGATCTCGTTTATTATCTTTATTGTTTGCTTTTCTATATTCCCTTCAGGTATTGAGGCTATTGCAGATTCTATTGACGAATAACTATTACTTCCTATTTGTGCTACATCAATTTGACCTAAATACGCTCTTTTGTATCCATCTAATTCATCTTTTATTATACTATATCCTTCTTCAATATTATTTACTGCTCCTACTACACTATCTGATTGTCCTTTTAATATTCCATCATAAAAATTCATAGTTCCACTGTTATTAAATATCCCATATGTTGTTCCACTTATACTTGGTACAGTTATACTTGTTTCTTCTCCAAGTTCTCCTATATTTATTGCTCCTGTACTCGCATTATACACTCCATATGCTACATAACCCTCTCTTAGTGTTATTGCTGTTATATTTCCTTCTACTATATCTATTGTCCCTGTAGAGTTATTATATATCCCACTACTTGTATAATTATTACTATTAAGTATATTTCCTCCAGATATGTTTACTATCCCTCTACCTAAATTATATATTCCATAACTCCCAGTGCCATTTATTGTTCCCCCTGACATATTTATTATTCCTGTATCATTAGATATCCCTATACTACTACTACTAATCGTTCCAGAATACATATTTATCTCTCCACCTTTATTCTGTATTCCAGTGTTAGCACTTATTATCACCTCTGCTATATTTATTACTCCTGTGTCATAATTAGTTATTCCATACCATCCTGTGCTTATATCTCCACCTAATACATCTATCGTGCCACTTCCGCTATTATATATTCCAGTTGCAGTACCTGTACAAGTTATAGTTCCTTCTGTCATAATTATTTCTCCATCTCCATAATTATATATTCCATAACTATAATTATTAGAAAGACTATAAATATTTAATGTTATTTCTGATATGTTTATTGTCCCTGTATCTCTATTATATATTCCTTTACTATAACTACTCCCACTCTCTAATATTACATCTATTATATTTATTGTTCCTGTACTATTGTTGTATATTCCATAACTATTACTACTATTATTTATAGTACCTCCTTCTATATTTACTGTTCCTATTCCATTATTATATATTCCATAACTTAAACTAGATGTAATTTCTATTATACTTCCTTCTAATACATTTAATATTCCACTTTCTTCATTACTTATTACTATATTATGTGAGTTCTTAATTTCTAATTTAGTATCCACATCTAATTTTCCAGTATTTTTTATTCCTACAAACAAATTATTACTATCTACTCCTGGCCTATTGAACTCAATTATTCCTGTATTATCTACTGATGTATCTATTATTTGTAACTCTCCACTATTTGTTATTGTATCAAAACTTTCTATTTTATTTCCATTTAAGTCTAATATTAGCTTTCTATTTCCAGTGTTTATTACACTCATATTTGTATGAGTATTAATCATTTGAATTGTTACTAGTTCTGTATTATTTTCATTTACACTTTCTATTGCTTCTTTTAATGAATAAAATTTAGTTTCTCCTATTTGAGCAACTTCTCTTCTTCCCACATATGCAATATTGTTATCTTCTGCATCTAATTCTTTTATAACCTCGTTATTTACTTCTGCTTCTTGAACTGCACTATATATTGCAGCTGGTTTTCCTTTAATTACTCCATCGTAAAAATATATTTTTGAATTTTCTCGATTATATATTCCATAGTTATTTATTCCTATAATTCGTGGACTTTCTGTACTTACACTTCCATCTTTTACTCCAATTATAACTTCTGAATTGTCATATATATATATTCCATAATTATTTCCTTGTACTGTACCACCTAATATATTTATTTTTGAGTCTTCATAACTTTTTATAGCTTGAGTTGAAGTTGTTATTATATTCCCACTTAATATATTTAATGTAGCATTATCTATATTAAGTATTACCTCACTATTTGTATTCGATATATTGCCTGATATATTTAAAACTCCAGAATTATAGTTATTAACTAATTTTATTGTATTTTCACCTGATATTTCTGTATTAGCATTACCACCATTATATATATCATCAATAGTTATATTTGATATTTTAGAATTTGTGTTATTTGCATTTACTATTTCATAATATGAAGCTGATATATTTACGTTACTAAATTCTATATTAGTTTTACCAGTTGAATATACTGCATTATTTCCTGCTTTAGTTATATTCACATTTTCTTCTGTCATCTTAACATCTGAATTTCCATAGTTATATACTACATAACTATTTGAATTAGTTGTCTGGAGAGTTGCTCCACTTTTCAATTCAAATTTAGAAAACTCTTCATTTTGTATTAATGAAATATATCCTGAAGTTGACTTTATATCTCCACTAATGACTAACTCACCTTTATTTAGTATTCCTTTTGTATAATTATCACTTGTTCCTGTATTTGTAAATTGTATATATCCATTTCCTTCTGATGAACTATCTAATATTTCTAATTTACCTTCATTTAAAAGCGTTTGATTTAAATCTAATTGTTTTCCAACTAAATCTATAGCTATATTTCTATTACCTATACTTATTTGACCTTGCGTTACTGTAGATACATTTGTTACTAATGTAATTATTTTTTGTTTTTCTGGTACTACATTTTTTTGTACTGTTTCTGTTTGTATTAGCTCTTCATTTAAAGGGATATTTACTTCATCTAACTTTACACTATTTATTGTTAAACCTTCATTGTCTATGTTATTCTCCTGTCTTTTTATATACCCAAAATGTAAATAGTATACTTGTCCACCTGTTAATGTTTTAGTAACATTATAATTTATAATACTTGAATATGATCTCCATAATCTATTTGTACTTTCATCATAGTATGTTTTTTGTATATCATTTGTAACATGTATAAATTTATAGTTATTGCTTGAATATGGACTAGTAACATTTACCGTTAGTGTATATTCTTCATCACTTGCATATTCAGTTAAATCTATTTCAATATAGCCATTAGCAGATTTGTTTAGCTCAGCTATTGGCTCTGAAACTAGTTTATTATCTTCAAATGTAAATCCATAATCACCACTTTTTAAAGTTGGTGTTGTAGTTATTTTCTTTTCTAGATCCACTTGAGTACCAGTTTCAATAGTTT
>CAYJKK010000024.1:0-25992 GCA_964370905.1 uncultured Clostridium sp.
CCTTCTTCTAAATATTGCTAAATTATCTTCATTTAGTTTATATATATCTTTTCCTTCTATATATACTTTTCCACTATTTGGTCTATCTACTCCTCCTATTAAATGTAGTAATGTTGATTTACCACTTCCACTTGCTCCGATTATTGCAACAAATTCTCCTTTTTCTACTGTAAAACTAATATTGTCTACTGCTTTTATTATGTTATTAGATTTACCGTAACTTTTACATAAATTTTCTACTTTTAAAATTTCCATATTTTTTCCTTTCTACAATAATGTATATTTAACAAATTCAACTTATTAAACATACTAATTATTGATTTAATTAAATTCTATTTTCTAAAGCTTTATATTTTATATTTTAAACTATTAAAGTGACATATAAATGACATTTATATTTTTATATTAGATTATAATTGTAAAAAAGCAAGAATCTTTTTAAAACTCTTGCTTTATATATTTAATTATTTTTTGCATTTTTTCTTTTTTTTCTTTTAACTTTTGTTTAGATCTAAAAAATATTACTCTTAAACTAAAAGTAGATTTTTTCAATACTTTTGTATCCTTATCTTTTTTTATTCTATTTTCTTCTTTAATTTTTTTAGTTACCTTTTTAGTTAAATAATTTAATTCTTTTATTTTAGTGTCTAAAAATCTTTCTTCTTCTTTTCCATAATAGTATAGCTTTTCATATTTGGATGCATTTATTGGATATTTATTTAGTACAACACCATTTATATGTCCTCCAACACTTTCTATATTTTTAGCAATTTTCTTAACTGCTTCTTTTTTAGTATTTTTATATGAAGTAACTAATATTGTTATATCAACTAATCTTGATAATATAACAGAATCTGTTACCAATTCACAAGGTGTTCCATCTATTATTATTACATCAAACATTTTCTTTAATTTTGCTAATAATTGTTGCATATTTTCTGACATTAATAATTCTGCTGGGTTTGGTGGTACACTGCCTGCTGGTAATATATATAGGTTGTCTATTTCTGTTTTTTGTATATATAGCTCTAGATTATCATCAAATTCATTTTTTCCTTCTTCATCTACTCCACATAAATAGTTTGATAATCCTGGTTTTATTTTTATATCAAAAATTCTATTTAATACACTCTTTCTCATATCTGCATCAAGTATTAATACTTTTTTTCCTGATTGTGCAAAAGTAACTGCTGTATTTGATGATACCCAACTTTTACCTTCATTTGGTAATGTTGATGTCATTAATATTGTTTTAACTTTTTTCCCTGTTGCCATAAACTGTATATTTGTTCTTAATGCTCTAAACATTTCTGATATTGGAGCTTTAGGGTCTAAATATGATACTATATTTCCTCTCATTTTGTTTCCCCCTTTAGTCTTATATCTTCTTCTTTTAATATTGGAATAACTGCTAAAACTGGCACTCCTAATAGATTTTCTATATCTTTTTCACTTTTAATAGTTGTATCTAATATATGCATTACAAAAACATATATAGCTGACACAATTAACCCTATAATTATCGAAATAGATATATTTCTTACTGTATCTATATTTGAAGAAGTACTTGGTACTTCTCCTTCTTCCCATAAGATTATATTATCTATACTATATACTTGATTTATTTCCTCTATAAATACTTTTGAAACTTCATTTACAATTATAGCTGCATGTTCTGGACTACTACTGTTCATACTTATTCTAAGTATATCTGTTCCTGATATTGCTGAAATAGCTATATTTGTTCTTAACTCGGTTTCATCAATTTGTATATCTTGTAAATTTCCTACAACCTTTTTTAATATTTTTCCACTTTTAATTAATTCTTCATATGTTGCTACTAACTTAGAGTTTAATGTTATATCAGTACTTACAACATCTGATGTTCCATCTGCATTATTATTACTTGATAGTACTAAAATTGCTGAAGAAGTATATACTGGTGTAACGAAGATTAATGAGTATATAATTCCTATGATTGTTATTATACTAGTTATAACTAGTATTGATATTTTTTTATGACGAATAACTATAAAAATATCCTTTATATTTATCTCTTCCATTTTTTCTTCTTTCTATTTAATTCATATTTTATTTCTTTAGTTATATATATTTTTTTCTTATGTGCTTTTAAATTAAATAGATTTTAATTTTTTCTCTTTTACATTTATATTTTTCGAATTATATACCATACCATATAATTTTTCAATACTTTCAAGTCAATTTGCATTAAAAATAAACTTTTAACTTTCTTTAAATTTACATAACATTTGGTTTTTATGTGAATTTATGGTATAATTAAGAATATATATATTAAAGGATGTGATTATCATGTATAAAAACACAATGTCTTTAATTACACAAAATAGTTCAAATATGTTAATTTTTAAAAATACAACAACAACTTTCTTTAGAATTAGTTTTAAGTCTATTTCTATAGCAAGTATTTTAACTATTCTTAATTTTATAATTTAAAAAGATTACTAATTTAGATAATAAATTAGTAATCTTTTTGTTTTACTATTCTTTTTTGTTAGTTAATTGTTTTTTCTAAGTAATATCTATCTCTTTTTTTTGTAGAATCTCCATATTGTATAGCTTGTTTTGGACACCTATTAATACAAGATGCACAAACTAAACATTTATCATTCCATTTTGGTCTTAAGTCATCCATTTTTATACTTTTTATCGGACATACCAATTCACATATACCACAAGACACACATTTATCATCTGCATAAAAAGGTTTTGTTCTATTTGTTAGAATTTTATTTATTCTTTTTCCAAAGAAACTCATTATTTTTCTACTTGTTTTTATTTTTTGCTTTCTATTTTCTTTATTTATAATATCTTTAGAAATTTCTTTAATTTTTCCTTCTGCATTTTGTATAGTTTTTTGTGCTTCATCTATAGATGCTACATTTAAATGAAAAACATCATTATTTGGCATTTGTATATATGTTATATAGTTAAATTCTGTTATTTTTTCTAGTATCCCAATATAGTTTGCTGGTTCTCCTGCACAAGAAGCTATAGCAAATTTATATGGTATTTTTTTATCTTTAATTTTTACTAAAAAATCTAATACAATTTTTGGAATATAGAATGTATGCATAGGAAATACAATTCCTAGTTGCTTTTCATTTTCAATATCATGTAAATCAATTCTATCCGTTATTTCAAATATCTTATCATTTAAATTTTCTGCAATTTTCTTAGCTACCCATTTAGAATTACCAGTACCTGAAAAATATATAACCATCTAATTTTCTCCTTATATATATTAATTTTGTCTTTCAATATGTTCTTTTAAAAATTTACCTGTATAACTTTTTTCTATTTTCATAATCTCTTCTGTTGTTCCGATTCCTATTACTTCTCCTCCTGCAATACCACCTTCTGGCCCTATATCTATAATATTGTCTGCTGTTTTAATTAAATCTAAGTTATGTTCAATAACTATTATTGTATTTCCTGTATCTACTAATCTTTGTAATATTTCTACTAATTTATGCACATCTGCTATATGAAGTCCTGTTGTTGGCTCATCTAAAATATATAAAGTTTTTCCTGTTGCTCTTTTTGAAAGTTCTGTTGCAAGCTTAATTCTTTGAGCTTCTCCACCAGATAATGTAGTTGATGGTTGCCCAAGTTTTATGTATCCAAGTCCAACATCAAAAAGTGTTTGCATTTTAGTTTTTATTTTTGGAATATTAGTAAAAAATGATAATGCATCTTCTACTGTCATATCTAATACATCTGCAATTGTTTTACCTTTATATTTAACTTCTAATGTTTCTCTGTTATATCTTTTACCTTTACATGTTTCGCAAGGCACATATATATCTGGTAAGAAATGCATTTCTATTTTATGTACTCCATCACCACCACATGATTCACATCTTCCACCTTCAACATTAAAACTAAATCTTCCTTTTTGGTATCCTCGTAATTTAGCTTCTTCTGTTGTTGCAAATATATCACGTATAAAGTCAAATACTCCTGTATATGTAGCTGGATTTGATCTTGGTGTTCTTCCTATTGGTGATTGATCTATATCTATTACTTTATCTATTTTATCTAATCCTTTTACCACTTTACATTTCCCTGGTTTTTCTGTAGCTCCATTTAATTCTTTAGCAATTGTTTTATATAGTACTTCATGTATTAATGAAGATTTACCAGAACCTGATACTCCTGTTACGCAATTAAAAATACCTAATGGGAATTTAACATTTACATTTTTTAAATTGTTTTCTGTTGCTCCTTGTATTTCTATACATTTGCTTTTTACAATTTTTCTTCTTTTTTCTGGAATTTCTATTTTCTTTCTACCACTTAAATACTCACCTGTTATTGAATCTTTTACTAATTTTATTTCTTCTGCTGTACCTTGTGCCATTATATTCCCACCATGAACACCTGCTCCTGGCCCAATATCTATTACTTGGTCTGCTGCATACATTGTGTCTTCATCATGCTCAACAACTATTAATGTATTTCCTAAATCTCTTAAACGTTTTAGAGTTGCTATTAATTTTTCATTATCTCTTTGATGTAACCCTATACTTGGTTCGTCTAATATGTATAGCACTCCAGTTAAACCTGACCCTATTTGAGTTGCCAGTCTTATTCTTTGTGCTTCTCCACCAGAAAGTGATCCAGCATTTCTTGATAGTGTTAAATATGAAAGCCCTACATCTATTAAAAATTGTAATCTTTGATTTATTTCTTTTAAAATCATTTCTGAAATTAATTTTTGTGTTTTATTTAATTCTAATTTTCCTACATATTCTTTTATTTTATCTATAGACATTTTTGTTAATTCATCTATATTTTTTTCTCCTACTCTTACTGCTAGAACTTCTGGTTTTAATCTAGCTCCATTACAAGCATCACATGGTGAATTACTCATATACATCTCGTAAAACTCTCTCATACCAGCTGATTTTGTTTCTTTATATCTTCTAGTAAGTGTTGGTATAACTCCTTCAAAAGATGCTTTAAATTTTCTTGTTCCTGCAATTGATGTATGACTAAATTCTATTTCATCTTTTCCAGTACCATATAGGATTTTTTCTAAAAAGCTTTTTGGTAAATCTTTAATTTTCTTATTTTTAATTTCAACACCATAGTAATTTGCAATACTTTCAAAATACATTTTTGCCATAGTATCTCCACGTTTCATAGTACTTGCTCCAAATGCCTTTATTCCATCATAAAGTGTTTTTGTTTTGTCTGGTATAATCAAATCTTCATCCATTTTCATCAAAAATCCTATACCTGTACATGATTCGCAAGCTCCAAATGGATTATTAAATGAAAACATTCTTGGTGTTAATTCTGGAAAACTAAAACCACAATCACTACAAGCATAACTTGTACTATATAACTGAATATTTTTCCCTGGTATATCTACTAAACATAATCCTTCTGCATGTTTTAATGATGTTTCTACAGATTCTGTTAATCTACTTCTAATATCTTCTTTTATAACTAATCTATCTACTACTAATTCAATATTATGTTTTTTATTTTTTTCTAACTGAATGTCTTCTGATAATTCTAAAATTTCTCCATCTATTCTTGCTCTAACAAATCCTTCTTTTTGATAACCTTCTATTTGCTTTACAAATTCACCTTTTCTTCCACGTACTACTGGAGCTAAAATTTGTATTTTTGTTCCTTCTTCTAAGTTTAATATATTATCTACTATTTGGTCTATAGTTTGTTTTTCTATTTTTTTATTACAGTTAGGACAATATGCTTCTCCTATTCTTGCATATAGTAAACGTACATAGTCATATATTTCTGTAACTGTTCCTACTGTTGATCTTGGATTTTTTGAAGTTGTTTTTTGATCTATTGATATTGCTGGTGATAAACCATCTATACTTTCTACATCTGGTTTTTCCATTAAACCTAAGAATTGTCTTGCATATGAAGATAAACTCTCAACATATCTTCTTTGGCCTTCTGCATATATTGTATCAAATGCTAAACTTGATTTTCCTGATCCTGATAGTCCTGTTACAACTACTAATTTATCTCTCGGTATTTCTAAATCTATATTTTTTAAATTGTGCTCTTTTGCGCCTTTTATTACTATTTTATTATTCATCTTTTTCCTCCGATATACACATTATACAATATATATTGCAACAAAACAATAGTTTGGTAATTTTTTCTATATTTTATTTTAGTTGACATAAGTTTAATTTTAGTGTATAATATATTTAGCATTTATTTATGCTATTATTTTCGCTTGCACCTTCTTAATAACACACACTTCTCCTCTTGTTCTGTTGCTTATATGCTGACACATATATAGGAAGCGAAAATAAGAAAACTAGCTACTACTGTAGCTAGTTTTTTATTTTGCAAATTTCGACAAATATATTGACTTTTTTGTCAATTATACTTATACTCAAATTAAGTATTATTTATACTAATTTTTCTTGCATGAGCTCTGTAATAATGGAGCTAGAAATTATGTTTATACATAATGCAAACAGCTAGTTACTATTTGTAACTAGCTGCTATTCTTTATTTTTTATGCTTATTCTAAAATATTCCTATTATATCTCCATTTTCATCAATATCAATAGTTTCAGCAGCTGGCACTTTAGGCAATCCTGGCATTGTCATTATTTTACCTGCTAAAACTACAATGAACCCTGCACCTGCTTTTAATTCTACTCCTTTAATAGTTATACAAAATGGTTCTTCTGTTCTTAAATTTTTAGGATCATCTGAAAAAGAATATTGTGTTTTTGCTATACAAATTGGTAAGTTCATATATCCTAGTTTTTCTATTTTTTCTATATCTTTTGCTGCTTCTTCTAAATATTTAACACTTTCTGCACCATATATTTTCGTAGCAACTTTCTCTATTTTAGTTTTTATATCATCTTCCAATTCATACATATATGTAAGCTTTTGCTCTTCTTTAGTTATTTCTACTAACTTTTCTGCTAGGTCTGTTGCACCTTCTCCACCTTTTGCAAAGCCTTCTACTAAGCTTATCTCTACATTTTTTTCTTTTAATCTATTTCTTAAAAACCCTATTTCATTTTCTGTATCTTGCACATATCTATTTATTGCAACAATTACATTTACTCCAAACTTATTTTTAAGATTATCTATATGACGATATATATTTTCTAATCCTTTTTCTAATCCCTCTAAATTTTCTTCTTTTAAATTATCTTTTTCTATACCACCATGATATTTAATTGCTTTTATTGTTGCAACTAAAACTACTGCATCTGGTTTTAATTTAGCTTTTCTACATTTTATATCTAAGAATTTTTCTGCTCCTAAGTCAGCTCCAAAACCTGCTTCTGTTACTACATAATCTGCTAATTTTAATGCTAACTTTGTAGCTCTTACACTATTACATCCATGAGCTATATTTGCAAATGGTCCTCCATGAATTATTGCAGGAGTATGTTCTAAAGTTTGCACTAAATTAGGATTTAATGCATCTTTTAATAGTACTGTCATTGCACCTTCTGCTTTTAAGTCTTTTGCATATATTGGCGTGTTTTCTTTTGTAAAACCTATAACTATATTACCTAATTTATTTTTCAAGTCTTCTAAGTTTTCTGATAAACATAAAATTGCCATAATTTCTGATGCAACTGTTATATCAAATTTATCTTTTCTTGGCACTATATTCTTTTCTTCTGATAGCCCTGTATTTATAACTCTTAATTGTCTATCATTTAGGTCTACACATCTTTTCCATACAACTTTATCTAATTGTAATTCGTTTCCAAAATATATGTGATTATCTATCATTGCAGATAAAAGGTTATTTGCAGAAGTTATTGCATGAATATCTCCTGTAAAGTGTAAGTTTATATCTTCCATTGGTGCAACCTGAACTTTTCCACCACCTGTTGCTCCTCCTTTAACACCAAATACTGGTCCTAAAGATGGCTCTCTTAATGCAAGTATTGATTTTTTCCCTATTTTAGAAAGTCCATCTGCTGCTGCAATTGATATTGTTGTTTTACCTTCTCCAAGTGGAGTAGGGCTAACTGCAGTTACTAAAATTAATTTTCCATTTTCTTTATCTTTAACTTTTTCAAAAATATCATCTGATATTTTAGCTTTATATTTTCCATACTGTTCTAAATTGTCTTCTGATATATTTAATTTATCCGCTATTTCTGTGATTTTTTTTAGCTCAACTTGTTTTGCAATTTCAATATCTGTCATAAAAATCCCTCCCTTTTATACTAATATACCTGTTATTAGTCCTATTAATCCACCCACTAGTACTTGTACTGGTGTATGTCCTATTAATTCTACTAATTTTTCTGAAACTTCAACTCCTGTCATATGTGGTGTTTCTATTATTTTATTTAATACTTTAGCCTGTTTTCCAGCTGCTCTTCTTACTCCACATGCATCATACATTACAATAAATGCAAATAGGAAAGCTAGTGCAAATATTGGTGTTCCAAACCCTTCATTTTTTCCTACTAGTGTTGCAAGTGATACAACTACTGCTGAATGTGAACTTGGCATTCCTCCTGCTCCCATTATTCTTTTAAAATTAAATTTCTTTGTAGTTACTAAATCATATATTAATTTAAATAACTGTATAGAAAACCATAATATTATTGGTATGTATATATATTCATTTTGTATAAATTCTAAAAATCCGTTCATCTTTTTATATTTTCTCCCTTTTACTTTATATTTTTATCTTTTTGTATTTTTCACTTCTTTTATTTATGTTTTTTCTTTTTGCTTTTTCCTTTTTTAAGCTTCGAACTGCTCTTCTACTAATTCATCTTTTTTAGTTAATAATATTGTTATCTTTTTTTCTGCTTCTTCTAGTATTTTATTACATTCTTTAGCCATTAGTATTCCTTTTTCAAATTCTTCTACTGATTTATCTAAATTAAGTTCTCCACTTTCTAATTTTTTTACAATTTCTTCTAAGTCTTCCATTTTTTCTTCAAAGTTTTTTTCCATAATACTATTTCCTTTCTACATTATTTCTGCTTTATAATTTCCATCACAAAGTTTAATGTCTATAATATCTTTAGATTTTAAATCCTCTTTTTTCTTTATTATTTTACCATCTTTTTCTATAATTGAATACCCTCTTGATAAAATTTTTAAGGGACTTAGTGTATCTAATTTTGCAACTAGTTCAAAATATTTCGATCTTTCTCTTCCTAATTTTAATTTCATACAGTTTTCCATTTGTCTATTTTTAGAATCTATTATTAAATATTTCTCTTTAATATTGTTTTGTATTTGTTTCCACCCAGAAGATTTCATACATTTTTCATGTCTTAACTTCATTATCTCTACTTTTCTAATTAAAGATTGTCTAAATCTATTTTCATATAACTGAATCTTTTGTTTTAATTCAAATACATCTGGTACTGCAAGTTCTGCTGCTGCTGAAGGTGTTGGTGCTCTTAAATCTGCTACAAAGTCTGCTATTGTAAAGTCTGTTTCATGTCCTACTGCTGATATTATTGGTATATCACTATGATATATTGCATTTGCAACTTCTTCTTCATTAAATGGCCATAAATCTTCTAAAGATCCTCCACCTCTTGCAATTATGATTACATCTGCTAATTTTTTATTATTCATAATATCTATTGCTTCTGCTATTTTTTCTGCTGCTCCTGCTCCTTGAACTGGCACTGGTAATATTCTAATATATACATTTGGATTTCTTCTTGTTGATACATTTATTATATCTCTTATTACAGAACCTGTTTGTGATGTAAGTACACCTATTACTTTAGGCATTAAAGGTATTTTCTTTTTATGTGCTATGTCAAACATACCTTGTTTTTCTAAATGTTCTTTTAATTCTTGAAATTTAGCATGTAAATCTCCCACACCATCTTCTAACATTGCCTCACAATATATTTGATATATTCCATCTCTTTCAAAAACTGAGATATTACCACCAACTATTACTTTCATACCATCTTTTGGTATAAATGATAATCTCATAGCATTTGTTTTAAACATAATACATTTTATTAATGAGTTTTCATCTTTTAATGTAAAGTACATATGACCTGTATAGTGGTTTTTAAAATTTGATATTTCTCCTTTTACAAGAATACTTGATAAGTATTCATCTCCAGCTATTTTATTTTTTATATATTTATTTAAGTCACTTACTGTTATTGCCATATTACCATATTCCATATTTCACCTACCTATATTTATTTTAAATTAACAAAAAGTAAAACGCTTTTAAAAAGATAAATCTCAAATAAAACGTTTTACTTAATTTATTATTATTTTACAACATTTGCTAAAATACCGTTTATAAAGTTTTTCGAACTATCTTCTCCATATTTTTTAGCAAGTTCCACAGCTTCATTAATTGCCACTTTATATGGTAATTCTGTATACTTTATTTCATATATTGCTAATTTTAATATCGACACATCTATTCTAGATATTCTATTTAACTTCCACTCTGATTTTAACTTTGTTTCAATTTCATTTAAAATTTCTTCTTTATGTGAATTTATTCCTAAGATACAATCTTTTATATACTTATTTGCTGTTTCATCTGTAATTTCGTTACTTTCTATATATAACTCTATTTTGTTATTTAGATCTTCTTGACTATTATTTTCTAAGCTATATATTAGCTTAAAAGCCAATTCCCTCATAGCTGATCTTTTCATATATTACTACACTTTCCCTTCTATATAAGATTACATCTTATCAATTAATTGCTTTAATGTTGCTTTCACTTTTTCTTTATTTTGGTGTACATAGTTTCCTATAAATGCTCCTAATATTATAACTACAATACCTAATATTAATTGGTCTAATCTAGTTACTAATATTAATACAGCTACTAATATTCCTATTATCGCACCTAAATATTTACTTACAAAGCCTTTTAAATCATCCATATTATTCACTCTCCGTTTTAAATCTGATTTTCTTTCTTTGGAGCTACTCTTTTTATACTAACATTTACTTCTTTAACTTCTAAATCTGTAGCAACTTTTACTTTTTCTATTATTTTTGCCTGTAAATTTGCAGATAAGTCTTTTATTATTGCTTCTGCATTTACTGTTAAATTTACAAATACTCTTACATTATTTTCAGCATCTAATTCTATTTTTGTAGATACTTCTTCTGTACTTTCAAAATTAAGAGCTACTGAATTTACTAAATTTTCTATAGTTTCTTTAGATATTAATAATTTTCCACTTTCGTTTTCTAATAATATCCCTTGTTTTTCTTGTTTATTTTTCATACCAAAGAATATACATCTAATTGAAAGTAAAGTAAATATTATGCTAACTACAAGTATTACTGTACTATATGAATCATTTGTTAATAATTCATTTAACATCTCGCCTATAATTGCTATTTCTAACACTCCTGTTATTACTAATATTAAAACTATAGATAATATTAACATTATATTTGAATATACTATTAATGCTATTTTTTCTAAAATTTTCATTAATTCCACCTACTCTTATTTATTTTCTTGATTTTCTTCTTCATTTAAAGCTACTGTATTTACACCTTGAACATGTACATTTACTTCTTCAACTTTTAATCCTGTCATATCTTCTACTGCTTTTTTTACTTTATTTTGTATTTCAAAAGCTACATCTGGAATTCTAGTTCCATAATCTACTATTATATTAACATCAATTTTTGTTGAACCTTCTGCAACTTCAACTTTGATACCTTTTGCTAGATTTTTTTTACCACTTAATACTTCTGTAATTCCTCCAGCAAATCCTCCAGCCATACCTGAAACACCTTGAACTTCTGTTACCGCTACTCCTGCAATTACTGCAACTACATCATTAGATATTTGTATTCCTTCACTTTCAGTTTTAATTTCCTCTGTTAATTCTACAACTTCACCTTTTTCTAAATTTTGCTCACTCATAATAATCCTCCTTATTTTCTTTTAAAATTTGATTTTTTATTTATTTTTAATTGTTTTATACAGTATATCAATTATCTTATTTTTTTACAACTGTTTTAATAAATTTCTTATAAGTTTAGGCATTTCCTAATTACTATTCGAAAAATTGACCTTTTTCAATTTTGTTTCCTCTTAAAAAATCTGCTACTGGCATTTTTTTTGCATTTTCACCTTGTATTTCAATTACTTTTATAGCTCCATTAATTGTTTTTATTATTAGTCCTAATTTGTCATCAGCTTCTATAATTTCTCCAGGTTTATTGTTTTTATCATCGGCACTTAACTTTTCTGTTTTCCATATTTTAATTTTTTTACCATCTAAAAAACAATATGTTCCCATTATTGGGTTTAAACCTCTAACTAGGTTATGGATTTTTTCTGTTGCCATTTCGTTAAAATTTATTTTAGACATTTCTTTATCTAACATAGGAGCCATTGAAAATTCTCCTGTTTGTTTTTCTCTTGGTGCTTTATTATTTTCAATTAATTTTAAGGTATCTACTAAAATTTCTCCACCTATTTTAGATAACCTTTGCCATAATTCTCCTGTTGTTTCATTTTCTCCTATTTCAACTTCTTGTTTTAAAATCATATCTCCTGTATCCATACCAACATCCATATACATAGTTGTAATTCCTGTTGTTTTATCTCCATTTAATATTGCCCACTGTATTGGGGCTGCTCCTCTATATTTAGGAAGCAATGATCCATGTACATTTATACACCCTAATCTTGGAATTTCTAAAATTTCTTTTGGTAATATTTTTCCATATGCTACAACACAAATTACATCTGGATTCATATTTTTAACTAATTCTATAAATTCTATATTGTTTTTTACTTTTGCAGGTTGATATATTTTTAGCCCCTTTTCTTCGGCATATTGTTTTACAGGAGATATCATCATTTTCATTCCTCTACCTTTAGGTTTATCCTGATTTGTTACAACTCCTAATATCTCATATCCTGCTTCATAGATATATTCTAATGACTCTTTTGCAAAGTCTGGTGTTCCCATAAAAAGTATTCTCATACACATTCTCCTAACTATTTTGTTCTGGTTCTAAATATTCTAATGTTCCTGGAAGTATCTTTTCTATAAACACTTCTCCATTTAAGTGATCTACTTCATGACATACGGCATGTGCTAATAGTTCTTTAGCTTTTAGTCTTATTATATTACCTTCTAAATCTGTATACTCTACTGTAACTTCTTTTGGTCTTATAACTTTACCAAATTTATTTGGAAAGCTTAAACAACCTTCCTCTTTTTCTTCTTCGCCTTTTTCTTTTATTATTTCAGGGTTAATCATAACTATAGGGCCAAGTTCAGTATAGTCATCTACAACTACAATTCTTTTAAGCACTCCTACTTGTACTGCTGCAAGTCCTACTCCATTAAACTTATGCATTGTTTCTATCATATCTTGTGCTAAGTCTTTTACTTTATCATCTATTACTTCTATTTGACGTGATTTCTTTTTTAATATTTCATCACCTTCATATCTTAAATTTCTAATTGCCACTTTTATCCCCCTTATATTTCTACATCATATTATTTGGATTAATAAGTATTGACATTTGAACTTCTGTCTTTTCTTTTAAGTATATCTCATCATAGTATCTGTGCAGTAATTCATTAAACTCATCACTCATATTTCCTTTAATAATTATTCTCCATCTATGTTTATTTTGTATTTTATCTATTGGTGATGGCATTGGTTTAAAAATCTTAAATTCTTCTTCATTTACATTTTGTTTTAAATATTCATAAACTTTATTTGATGTTTTTGTTAATTCTTCTAATTTATCACAGGCTAATCCAATTACTATTATATCGCAAAATGGCGGATATTTCAACTGTTTTCTTAATTCTAGCTCAATTTCATAGAACTCTTTATAGCTTTGTTTTTTTACACACTGTATGCTAAAATTTTCTGGCGTGTATGTTTGCACAATAACTTTCCCTTCTTTATTTTCTCTTCCTGCTCTTCCTGCTACCTGTGTTAATATTTGAAAAGTTCTTTCATTTGCTCTATAGTCATCTATATTTAATGAACTATCTGCTGCTATAACTCCTACTAAAGTTACATTTGGAAAATGATGTCCTTTTACAATCATTTGTGTTCCAACCATTATATCTATATCCTCATTTAGAAATTTATTTAGTATCTCTTCATGTGAATTTTTTTTACTTACAGTATCTACATCCATTCTAATTGTTTTAGATCCTACAAATTGTTTTTTTATTTCTTCTTCTAATTTTTCTGTACCTGTTCCAAAATATCTTATTTTATCACTTTTACATTCTGGACAAATTGTAGGTATTTTTTCTTCATATCCACAATAGTGGCATTTTAGTTTTTTACTAGATAAGTGATATGTCATACTTATATTACAATTCTTACATTTTACAGTATACCCACATTCTCTGCACATTATAAAGGTTGAATGCCCTCTTCTATTTAGAAATAGTAATGTTTGATTTTTATCTTTTAAATTTTGTTCTATAGATGCATATAATTCTCTACTTAACATAGATCTATTTCCTTCTGCAAGTTCTTGTTTTAAATCTATGATTTCGAGTTCTGGCAATTTTGAGTCATTTGCTCTTTTAGTTAACTCTAATAACAGTACTTCTCCTACTTCTGAATTATAGTATGAATTTATACTAGGTGTTGCACTTCCAAGTAATAGTGGTATTTCTTTTTTTTCTGCAATATATCTTGCAACTTCTATTGCATCATATCTTGGATTAGTTTCTGATTTATATGAACTATCATGTTCTTCATCTATAATTATTATTCCTAAATTTTGAGTAGGTGCAAAAACGGCAGACCTTGCTCCAATTACTATACTTGCCTCTCCGTTTTCTATTCTTTGCCACTCATCATGTCTTTCTCCTATAGATAATTTGCTATGAATTACTGCTATTTTTTCTTTTCCAAATCTTGCTACAAAACGATCAATAATTTGTGGTGTTAATGAAATTTCTGGAACTAACATTATAGCTGTTTTATCATTTAAAATTGCTTGATTTATTAGTTGTAGATATATCTCTGTTTTTCCTGATCCTGTTACACCGTGAATTAAATATTCTCTAAAATATCCCTCATTCATTGAGTCTAAAATCTGATCATATGCCATTTTTTGTTCAAATGTAAATTGTAACTTCCTATTTGTTTCTATCTCTTTATTTTCTAATGGGTTCCTATTTACTTTCTTTTCTACAAGTTCTAAATATCCATTTTTAATTAGTGTTTTTACTATACTTCTTGAAATATTTAGTTTTTCTTCTATTTCTGGAATGGTAATATCGTCAGAATAATTAGCTGAAAACCTTAATAATTCAATATGTTTTTCAGATTTAATCTTTCCTAATAAAATATCTTGTTCTATTATATCTTTATCTACTATAACTTTTACAACATTAATAGTTTTATTTTCAATTCTTTTATTTATATTTCTGTTTCTAACTCCTGGTGCTAGCATTAATTTTATACAATCTGATACATTTGCAAAATATCTTTTAGCCATCCATTTTGATAATTCAATCTGTACATCTGATAGATTTTCTTGTAATTCGATAATTTCTTTAATTTCATCACCATATATACTTGATTCTTTTAATGAAACAACAAAAGCTTCAACTTTTCCTCCACCTTTTCCAAATGGTACTATTACTTTTGATCCCACAAAAACAAATCCCTCTAAATTATCTGGGATTTTATAGTCAAATGTTCTATTTAATTTTTTTACACCTCTATTTATATATACTTCTGCTATCATAATTCTCCTATGTTATATAAAAAACTACCTAAAGGCAATCCTTTTGGTAGTTTAAACTAATAACCTTTTTTCATTTTCGATTATTGACATTATTATTTGTACTGTTTTTTCTAAATTATTATTTTTTATTACATAATCATACTCTTTTATTTTAGATTCTTCAAACTTTAATCTTTCAAGTCTTAAATTTATTTCTTCTTCAGATAAATTATCTCCTCTTTCGATTAATCTTTTTCTTAATTCTTCTTTATCTACTTTTAAGAATATTGTTACTATTTTCATATCATTTTTTAATAATTTAAGTAAATTTCCAGTTCCATTTACATCTATGTCTTTTACAATTATTTTACCACTTGCTATACTTTCATTTAGAACAACTTTCGAAGTTCCATAATAGTTTTCGTGGTGGTAATTATATTCATAAAATTCACTATTATTTATTTTATTTTCAAAATCTTCTTTTGTTACATAGTAATATGTTACACCATGAATTTCACCTTCTCTTGGTTTTCTAGATGTTACTGATGGTATTGATACTACATTTTCCATTCTTTTTATTAATTCTTTTTTTATTGTGTCTTTACCTGCTCCAGATACTCCAGATAAAATTACTAGCATACTATAGTTACCTCTCCTTCTGCAATTTCATTTGCAGCAAGTGTTACTGAAGATTCTTCTTTCACCTTTGTTTTAACTTCTGCTCCACTTGATATTTGTCTTGCTCTTTTAGCTGTTGCTATAACTAATTCGTATCTGTTACTAGATTTTGTTAATAATTCATTTACACTAGGTTTTACTATCATTTTTCTTCTTCCTCCTTATTTAATTCTGAAAATTGTTTGTTTAACTCATCTTGAGTTATTGTTTTATCTATTCTACCACCTACAGTTTCTGGTTGTACTGCTGATAAAATTATGTGATTTGAATCCATTATTAGGACTGCTCTTGTTCTTCTACCATATGTAGCATCAACTGCTGTTTTATTATCTTTTGCTTCTTGTACCATTCTTTTAATTGGTGCTGATTCTGGGCTTACTATTGCGATTATTCTTTCTGCTGAAACAATATTTCCAAACCCAATATTTATTAGTTGCATATTATCAGATCCTTTCTATTCCACATTTTGAATTTGCTCTCTTATATTTTCTAATTCTGCTTTAATGTCTATAACATTATTTGTAACTACTAAATTATTCGCCTTTGAACCAATTGTATTTGTTTCTCTATTCATCTCTTGTATTATGAAATCTAATTTTTTTCCAATTTGTTCATTTGTATCTAATAACTTTTCAAATTGTGATATATGACTATTTAATCTAATTATTTCTTCTTCAATAGATGATTTATCTGCATATATTACTACTTCTTGTGCTAATCTAGATTGCTCTATTTCGGCAGTTCTTGTTATTTCTTTAATTCGTTTTTCTAATTTTACTACATATTCATCAATAAGTCTAGTAGATATGTTAGTTATTTCTAAAATTTTAGCTTTTATTACTAAAATCCTTGATTTTAGGTCTTTTACAATTTCTTCACCTTCTAGCTTTTTCATAACTAATATATTTTCTATAACATTTTGCATTACACTATTTACTTCTAATCTAATTATTTCTTCATCTTCATTTATATTTTCTACTTCTAAAACATCTGGAAATTTTGAAATTTCTACTATATCAATATTACTTTCAATGTTTTCTTCAGAAGCTAACTTCTTTAATTCTCTTATATATGCTTTTGCAATATCTAAGTTTAGCGTTATATCTTTTTTATTTATATCACTATTTTCATAATTAATATATATATCTATTTTACCTCTTTTGATACTTTTAGAAACTATTTTCTTTATTTCTTCTTCTAAATAGCTTAAATTTCTAGGTAATTTTACTGTTATATCTAAATATCTATGATTTACACTTTTAATTTCAACTTGATATGTTCTACTATTTTTTTCTAAAATTGCTTTACCATATCCTGTCATACTTTTTATCATATTTTAATTCTCCTATTTTTTCGTTTTACTTGTTTTTTTCTTTGGTTTTTCTTCTTTATTTTCATCTTCTAATTTAACTTCAGCCACTTCTTTTTTCTCAGCCACTTTTTTAGTTTTTGGTTTTACTTCTTCATTTTTTTCTTCACTACTTTTTTCTTTTACTTTTTTAGTTCTTTTAGGTTTTACTTCTACTTCAGTTTTCGCTTCTTTTTCTTTCTTTTTCTTTGTAACTTTTTTTGGCTTTTCTTCTTTATTTTCATCTTTCAATTTAACTTTATCTTCAGTTACGTCTTTTTGCTTAGCCACTTTTTTAGTTTTTGGCTTTACTTCTACATTTTTTTCTTTTTCGCTACTTTTTTCTTTTACTTTTCTAGTTCTTTTAGGTTTTGCTTCAACTTTAATTTCTGTTTCTTTTACTTCTTTTTCTATTTTTTTCTTTTTTTCTTTTTCTAATTTTTTCTTCTTAGATTTATCTTCTTTTTCTAATTTTTCTTCTTCTTTTTTTGCTGTTCTTTTTGTATCAACTTTTACTTGCTTATCTTTTTGCACAATCTCTGAAATATCACTAAAACTTTTCAAATATTCTTTTTTATATTTTGTATATATAATAATTGATTTAATTATGTAATATATAAATACTATTACTGCTGAAATAATGATATACATCTCTACTGTATAACTTATTCTAGACATAATATATGTTAGAGCTAGTGTATAAAATGATAATGTAAATAATTCAATTCCATTTATTGCATATTTTCCATCGTCTTTTTTATATCCATATTCAAAATTAAATAAACCAAATAAAAAGAATACTCCTGCAAATATTTCTATATCATTTAATAATCTATTTGTATCTATTCTTAAATATGCAATATATACAATTCCTATATATATTAAACTTAAAAAAGCTTTTAACACCGTAATTCTAACTCTTTTTTTTGAGCTTGCAAATTGATCTGACTTTTCTTCAGCTTTTTTTTCTTCTATAATTTCTTTTTCCATTTAACATCTCCTAATTTTCAAATTCATATTTAAGTATACTTAACATATTAAGTGCAACTGTCTCTGTTCTTAATATTCTTTTACCTAAAGTTACTATCTTAGCATTTACACTTTTTAGATATTCTATCTCTTGCTCTTCTATTCCACCTTCTGGTCCTATAACTATTGCTATTTTTATATTTTCTTTTCCATTACTTACTTCTTTAATTTTTTGAATTTCTGATTTTAATGTGTTTTCTCTTTCTTCTTCATATGCTACTAATATATATTCATATATATTTTCTATTTCTTTTAAAGTTATAACACTATTTATTTTAGGTATATAATCTCTTTTAGATTGTTTAGCTGCTGACTCAGATATCTTTTGCCATCTATCTTGTTTTTTCACTTTATCTTTTCCATCTAATTTTACTACACATCTTTTCATTTCTATTGGTGTAATATCATAAACACCTAGTTCTACCGCTTTTTGTATTATTAATTCCATTTTATCTGACTTAGGTAATCCTTGAAATATTGTTATACTTACATTGTCATCATCTACACTATTTTTTACCCCAATTATTTTCCCCTTTATTTTTTCATCTGCCATTTCTAATATTTCTACTATATAATTTTCTCCAGTTTCAGTATTACAAATATGGATATTTTCTCCTACTTTTTTTCTAACTACATTTTTAATATGGTTTACATCATTTCCAACTATTTCCACTAAATCTTCTTTAATATCTTGATTTAATACAAAAAATTTCATATATTTTTTCTCTCCTTAACTTCTTAAATTATATCATACACCATAAAACAGGTCAAGAAAAAACAAGTATCTAAAAATACTTGTTTTTTAATTTATCTATTTATTAATAGTTTTCAGCATTTATCTCAAAATATGCTTTTGGGTGCATACATACTGGGCAAATTTCTGGTGCTTTTTTACCAACTACTATATGTCCACAATTTCTACATTTCCATATAGCTTCACCATCTTTACTAAATACTAATTCATTTTCTACATTTTCTAATAGTTTTAAATATCTAGCTTCATGTTCTTTTTCTATTTTACCTACAGCTCTAAATTGTTTTGCTAATGCAGTAAATCCTTCTTCTTCAGCTTCATTTGCCATTCTGTCATACATATCTGTCCATTCAAAGTTTTCTCCTTCTGCTGCTGCTTTTAGGTTTTCTCTAGTAGATAATATTTCTCCACCTTGTAAATGTTTAAACCATAATTTTGCATGTTCTTTTTCATTATCAGCTGTTTCTTGGAATATAGCTGCTATTTGTTCATATCCTTCTTTTTTAGCTTTACTTGCAAAATATGTATATTTATTTCTTGCTTGTGATTCTCCTGCAAAAGCCTCCATTAAATTTTTTTCTGTTTTTGTTCCTTTTAAATTCATAATTTTACCTCCTCAAATTTTAAGACTTACAATTTTTGCATATTCCATTTATACAAATATCATTAATATGTATGTTACCACCTATTTGATTTTTTATACTTTTCGAAATAATATCTAAATTAAAAATTTCTTCTACATCATATACATTATTACATTTTGAACATATGAAGTGTGAATGTGGTTTATGTATATAGTCATATTTATCTGGACCAGATGATGTATTTATTTTTTCTATACTACCTGATTCTACCAAATTACTTATATTTCTATATACTGTACTTTTACTTATTTTTGAATCCACTTTATTTACTAGTTCATATATTTGTTCTGCTGTTGGGTGTATTAGGTTTGTTTTTATAACTTCTAATATTACTTCTCTTTGTCTAGAATAGTTTATCATAAATCTCCTTTCAAAATAGGAATAATTCCTATTTTTATATTTTATATTACTTTTTTATAATTGTCAATAGTTTTAGATAAGTTTTTAGATTTAATTATGATTAATTTCTGACAATGTCCTAAGTAATAGAAAAAAACACATCTCTAACAACAAAGTATAGATGCATTTTTATTTATATTATTTATTTAATTCTTTTTCCAATATTTCTTTAAATTCACTTTTTAGTAGATTTTTTAATGCTAAAAATATTTGTTTATTTTCTAATTCCTCTAATTTTATCCATTCCCACCCTACACACTTATGTGGTTCTAAATTAATTGGTTCTCCACCTTCATATTTAGCTGTTACAAATATTGTTATGTAATGTTTATTAGTATCTATATGAATATCATTTGTTATTCCTAAATATTTTATTTCTTTTACATCTAGTCCAGTTTCTTCTTTTACTTCTCTAATTGCTGTTTCTTCCCAAGTTTCTCCAAATTCTAGATGCCCTCCTGGAAAGGCATAGGTATTTTCACCTAATTTACTTAATCTTTCTCCAATTAAAAATTTACCATTATTTATTATACAAACACCTACACCTACTCTAACATTTTCCACTTAACTAGCTCCTTTATATTATTATATTGCATAAGTCTAATATTTTAGTTCTTTTACTGTTTTTTTGGTACCGATGGTGGGACTCGAACCCACATGATTTCTCGCTGGATTTTGAGTCCAGTACGTCTACCAATTCCGTCACATCGGCTTATATGAAATATATATTAACATATATATTTTCTATTGTCTATACCATTTAAAAGAAAAAGTTAAACTTATATCTGATTATATTTTCAGAGTGCACTTTTAACTTTTTTCTTCTTTTAATTTTAGTATTTTTAATTTTTTTCACACTTTCTACTTTATAGACCTAATACCTAAATCTGTTTCAATGGTATTCATATTATACATAATTAAAACTTCATCTATTTCATTACTATTTACAAACTCACTTATAGGTTCTTTATAGTATCTTGGATCAATTATATAAATTTCGCTATAGTTTTCTAATATAAATGGTATAAAACTATGTGCGTAACTATCTTTTATTATAACAATTTTATTTTCTACTTTATTATCAATATTTTCTATCTTTAATATGGGCTGATTTGTTCCTAAAAAGTATGAATATTTATCTTTTTCATCTAAAAATTCTTCAAAATATATATTGTTATATGATTCTTTTGTTATTGGATTTGATAATATATATTTATTATCTTCTATATCAATTGCATAAATGGAATCTGCTTTTGCATTAAACCCATTTAACTTTGAGTATATTGTACCATAGAAATCATTTGCAATTTCATCTAGTTCGTAGCTTATATATTCTTTACTTATACTTTTCATATACTCTTGATATGCTATTTTTGCTCCAAAACTTGTCCAGTGATGGTCTAATTTATAGTATAGAAGGTGTTCTTCTTTATTTTTCATCAATTCATCATATATATCTAAAGCATTAAAATTTATATTTGAATATATATAATCAATAACTTCTTTTTGACTAGTATTAGTATTTAACTTAGGTAATTTATCATTATATATTTGAGTAGCTGTTGGTATTAACATTAATGTTGTTTCTACATTTTCATTTAAACTTTCTTCAAAAGTATTTAATACATCAAATGGTATTTGTGTATCAAAAACTTCTGCTGTATATTCTTCAATATAGAAGTCATCAGTACATATATATATTCCATTTATTTTATCTTGCCCAATTAACTCTAAGCTACTTGTTTTTATTCCCATAAATATATCTCTTGCAAATATATGATCAACAAAATATTCTTCTAGACTTTTAATATATTCTCCTTCTAATAGTTTTTCAAAGGTAAACTCTGGAAATTCTTGTAAATATCTATTTTCATTTTCTGAAAATTCTTTTTTATCCGTAAAAATATATAAAATTCCAAATATTCCTATTATTAAAAGAATCACTATTGTTATTATCATATATATTTTTTCTTTAGCTTTTTCTATTTCTTTATTCTCTATTTTCACTTCCATACACCTTCTTTCTAAAATCTAAAATACAAGAAAGGATTATATGTGCCTGCTACTAACATTGCTATTGTTAGTATAAATATACAAATATACCCTAACATAACTAAGAGTTGCATAGTACTAAGTACTACTTTATTACACTTTCTCATACTTCCTATTTTTCTTAAAATATATGGATAAATTGGTGTAGATAATATTATTGAAATACAAATAATTACAAAGTAATTTTTAAAGTATTCTAAAAATTCTATATCTATAAAATTCATATTTGCAAACATTTTACTAAAATATATCTGAACCATTTGTATATCATCAAATGCAAATATTACCCACCCTATTAATATTAGAACTATTGCATATATATGTTTTAATACTTTTGGTATTTTTTCTAATATATCTTTTAATATAAATTTTTCAAGTAATAATATTATTCCAAAATATATTCCCCAAAATATGAAATTCCATTCTGCTCCATGCCATAATCCTGTTAAAAACCATACAATTAATATGTTTCTTATATTTAATATTTTACTACATCTATTACCACCTAATGGTATATATACATAATCTTTAAACCACCCAGAAAGTGTCATATGCCATCTTCTCCAAAAGTCTGTTATACTTTTAGATATATATGGATAATTAAAGTTTTCTGGATACTTAAATCCTATCATTTTTCCTATTCCTATTGCCATATCACTATATCCTGAAAAATCAAAATATATTTGCATAGCAAAAGATATTATTCCTAGCCACGCAGTACTTAGCGAAATATTTAAAATATCTAAACTAATTGTACTCCATAACTCACCTATAATATTTGCTATTAGTACTTTTTTAAATAACCCTTGTAAAAAACGTATAAAGCCTGCAAAAAAATCTTCTTTATTTACTTTTCTTTCTTGATTTAATGATTTAGATATTTCTTCATACCTTACTATCGGCCCTGCTATTAGCTGCGGAAACATCGATACATATGTCATGAAATTTATAAAGTTTTTTTCTGCTTTTACTTTTCCTCTGTATACATCAATACTATAGCTCATAGTTTGGAATGTAAAAAAGCTAATTCCTATTGGTAATCCTAGTTTTAATAACTCTATATCTAAATTAAATAAATTATTTATGTTCTCGATTAAAAAATCGCTATATTTAAAAAATCCTAATAATCCAATATTAATTACTATTGAAAATATCAAAACCAATTTTTTCATTTTAGCATTTTTTTCATATTTTTCTATTAATCTTCCATTTGTATAATCTACTATTGATGAAAATATCATTAATACAATATATACTGGTTCTCCCCACGCATAAAATATCAAGCTAAATATTAAAAGGATTATATTTTTAAATTTGCTTTTCATTCTACCATAGATCGCTAAAAATATTGGTAAGAATAAAAATATAAATGGTATACTACTAAAAACCATATTTTCTCCTTTTGTTTCTCATTTTATTTTTTCTTTCTTTTTTTATTTTATTTTTTTCTTCCAAATACAAAAACTATCATTAAAACATATTTAAAATGATAAAAGATCAAGCACAAGCCTGACCTTTTATCAATTACTTGTATCTAAATAATTGCCTAATATTTTAAGATTATTCTACTATATCCATTTCTGAATTAATTATTGTTTCATATACTTTATCGTTTTGTCCATCTGTTGCAATATATATTAAATAGTCTCCATATTCTTCTACTTTACGATTTTTTATTATCTCATATTGATCTACTAAATATGTTTGCCATTGCTTCTCTGAATTTGCAAAATATTCGTCCATTTTTGCTTTTACATCTTCTTCTTTTCCATCTTCTGGTTTAACAACTACAACTGTTGTTGAATTTACTAATAACATTGATTGTAACATCATAGCATCTGAAACATCTTCTGAATTTAAACCAAGTGTTCCTATTGTTCCTTGTTTATCTAATGGTTGTACTCCACTAAATATTGGTGCATATGCTGTACTTATTTCTTCTAATATTTTTTCATTCATACTTGTTGATAAAAATACTAAATATTCTCCTTTTTCATGTACTTCTACTTTTCCATCTATAGCTGCAAGTTCAAAAATATTTTGAACTTGTCCTTTTACATCATCTTTTTTTCCTTCTACAGGTTTTACAATGGCATACATTTCATTTGGATCTACACTTTTCTTAATTGTATATTCCTCTATATTCATAAAGTCTATTCCAGAATCTTGCATTTCATACTCATATACATATACCATATTGTTTAGTGTATCATTACCTAACATCATAATATTATCTTCTGCTACAAATCTGTCTATATTTTCTGATTTTAAATCCATTAAGCTTGTACTTGCTTTTGATAAGTCTAATTCTTTAGCTGTATTTAATGTTCCTAAATACATAATTACTCCTACTAGCATCATTAAAATTGATACTACAATTAGTCCTATAATTATTTTTTTACCTTTTTCCATAATTTTTTTCCTCCTTATTTTTACCTTTTTCTCACCTTATTTATATCATATATATTTTTTAAAAGCAACAAAAAAACAGGAAGAAAAATATATAACTTTTCTTCCTAAAAATTTCTATTCTGATACTAATGTCATTTTTTCTTTACTGTCTTCTGTGATTGTATTTGTAACATATAACAGTGGTTTGTTTGTTACTTGTCCGTCTACTGCAACTGTTCCTTTTACAAAACCATCATAGAATATGAATTCTCCACTAGTTTCTATTCCCACATTTCCACCTATTATAGCTGGATTATCTACTGTTACATTTCCGTCATTTACTCCGAGTAGTAATTTACCTGTATTTTTAATTCCTATTCCTACTGTGTTTTCAATTCTTCCATTTCCAGTAATAGTTAATTCTCCGCTATTTATTATACAAGTTTCTCCTGTTCCTGTAATACTGTTTCCGTTTAATTCAACTGTTATTTTCTTATCACCAATTTCAATGCTTGAGCCTTCAAGAATAACTTCTTTTCTAAGTACTATTGTATCTCCTTCAACACTTAGTGCTATTGCATCTTGTAGTGATCCATAGTTTACACTTCCTATTGTTGCAATTATTACTTCTCCTCCAACTGGTATTAAGATTCCTTCTTCATATTCTCCTACCATTGTTTCTGATAATTGGTAATCTGGTTCTATGTTACTTATTGTTCCATAATATGTATTAGTTTTTCCTTTTATTACTCCATCATAGAAGTTTAGTGTTCCACCACCATTGTTAGAAATTCCATATATACTTCCACTTATACTTGGTACCGTTTTACTTATTTCTCCACCTAGTTCACCTATATTTATTGTTCCTGTACTTTGATTATATGTTCCATATGCTTGATATGATGTTGATGTTGTTTCTGCTATTATCTCTCCTCCAGTTATATTTATCGTTCCTGTACTC
>CAYJKK010000025.1:0-23831 GCA_964370905.1 uncultured Clostridium sp.
GGACTTTTGCAATACCAGAAAACAAAATGTTTTTATCATATACATCTGCAAATAGTGAAGGGAAATCTCAAAGACCGTCTGTTCTAATTAATAAGGTGAAAAAAGTTTTTCCGAAATTAGTAGAAAAAAGTGATGTAATTAAAAAAGAATATGGTATTACAAATGAAAAAATAGCATATGAAGAATTACTTGAAAATATTTTTAAATTAAAAAATAGGGAAGAAATAGATGAAATATGGTTACAAATATATAAATATTTTAATCAATGTAAAGAGTGGAATGGTAAATTAGAGTCAGATTTAAAAGCGTTAGAATATACAAATCAACCACAAAAATTAAGTAAAGATAATGTAGAAAAACTGTATGGTAATACACTTCATACAAGTGTATCTAGATTGGAATCATATAGAAAATGTCCTTTTGCATATCATATGCAATATGGATTAAAGATTCAAGAAAAAGAAGAACTAAAAATTCAAAATTTCAATACAGGAACTTTTTTACATGATATTATAGATGAATTTTTTGAACATGTAAGAATGCAAGACTTAGGTTTAGCAGAATTAGAAGAACAAGAAATATCAGAAATAATAGATATGTTAGTAGAAAAATATTTAGAACTTTCAAAAAACTATATGTTCACAGCCACAGAAAAATATTTATTGCTTGTAAAAAGATTAAAGAGATTAGTAGGAAAAGCTCTTAAATATATAATTATGACTATTACCAAAAGTGATTTTTCCATTGAAGGAACAGAAATAGAATTCTCAGATAAAGGGAAATACAAGCCTATAAAAATAGCATTAGAAGACGGAAAAAGTATAGAGATAACAGGTAAAATTGATCGAGTTGACACAGCAATTGATGAAGAAGGTAAATTTTTAAGAATAATAGACTATAAATCATCAGCTAAAAACATTAAATTAGATGAAGTTTATGCAGGATTACAAATTCAGTTATTAACATATAGTGATGCTATTTGTAAAGAAGAAGATATAATGCCAGCAGGGATTTTATACTTCTCGTTAATGGAAAAAATGTTAAAAGTGGAAAAACGATTAACAGATGAACAAATAGAGGCTCAAATTGCTAAAAGTTTTAAAATGCAAGGATTAATAGTTGCAGATGTTAAGATAATAAAAATGCATGATAATTCATTAGAATCAGGAAGTTCAAAAATTGTACCAGGAGCTATTACAAAAACTGGAACAGTTAATATGGCTTGGACAAGTGGTGTTACAAAAGAAGAATTCAAAATATTACATAATCATATATATACTGTAGTAAAAGAAATTTCAAAAGAAATTTTAGATGGTAATATAGAAATAAAGCCAGTAAAAAATCGTAAAAAAACACCGTGTGAGTATTGTAAATATAAGTCGATTTGTGCTTTTGATCCAAAAGAGTTAGATAATAATTATAGATATTTAAATGATAATTTTGAATTTGTAAAAGCTAAAAAATAAAAATTAAGAAAAAAGGAAAATGGAAATGAAAGATTTATCAAATGAGATTGTTATTCATAAAAAGGTTGGGAATGTGGAATATTTACAATTTAGAAAATTACTTAAATTTCCAGAAATAAACCATGCATATAGTATTGGAATTGATTGTAATTTTAGAACATCAACAATAAAAAAAGAAAGTTTAGAAGAATCAAAATATAGAAATGCAGTAAAGGACTATGAAAAATTGTGCGAAGCATTAGACTCTAAGTACATAAATACTGTAAAAAGCAATCAAACACATTCAGATAATGTTAAAATAGTAGTAAATAAAATAAATCAAGATTCACCAGACTTTAATTTAGAAGAATATAAAGAAACAGACGGATTAATGACAGATAAGAAGAATTTAATATTAAGTACAACAAATGCAGATTGTATTTTGATGTTTTTTTATGACCCAGTCAAAAAAGTGATAGCAAATGTTCATTCAGGTTGGAGAGGAACACTTCAGAAAATCTCAATAAAAACAATAGAAAAAATGAAAACAGAATTTGGAGTAAACCCAGAAAATGTGATTTGTGCTATTTGTCCAAGTATTAGAAAATGCCATTTTGAAGTAGATAAAGATGTAAAAGAACTATTTTCTAAAGAGTTTAAGACTATTGAAAAAGAAATTGAATATGTAAGTAAAGGCGAAAAATGGTATTTTGATACAGTAGAGATTAATAAAATAATGTTAAAAAAAGCAGGATTAAAAGAAGAAAATATATTAGATAGTAATATTTGTAGTTGTTGTAATTGTGATCAAATTCACTCATATAGAATGGAGAAAGAAGGATATGGATTGTCAACAGCACTAATTGAATTAAGATAGGGAGAGTATAAGAAAATGATTATTCCAAAAGCATTAAAAAAGGGAGATACAATTGGTATTGTAGCACCATCTAACCCAATAATAGGTGATAATATAAAAGAATTAGAAAGCGCTAAAAAAATAATAGAAGAACAAGGATATAAAGTGAAATATGGAAAAAATGTGTTTTTAAATTCAAATATCTATTCAGCAACTCCAAAAGAAAAAGCAGAAGATATAAATGATATGTTTAAAGATAAAGAAGTTAATATGATTTGGTGTGCTAAAGGTGGAGAAAACTCAAATACAGTTTTTGAATATTTAGATTTTGATTCAATTTTAAAAAATCCTAAAATAATATGTGGATATAGTGATATAACATCATTATTAAATATAATAACTTCAAAAACAGGATTGATAACTTTTAATGGAACAAATTTCAAAACAATAGCAACAGATGAAACTGATTTTAGTTTTAAAGATGTTTTAGATAGAGTGCAGAAAAATAATACTAATTTAGGTAAAAAAGAAGACTATAAATATATTCAAGGTAAAAATAATGTATCAATTGAAGGCGAGTTAATCGGTGGAAATTTAAGTTTGACAAGAGGATTGGTATGTGGTAAATATAATGTAGAATTTACAAATAAAGTGCTTTTTTTAGAAGAACTTGGATTTGAAACATCACCAGCTTTAGCGAGTAATTATATATCATATATGAAACAAAATGGAGTTTTTGATAAAATATCAGCATTATGGATTGGAAATTATGAGCATGAATCTAAAATAAGTTTAGAAAAGATAATACTAGATATAATAGGTAATGATTACGATTTTCCAATAATTAAATCAAACAATTTTGGCCATATAGAAGAAAAAATATGTATACCAGTAGGGGGTAGTGTTAAGATAAATATTGATGATAAAAAAAGTTGTGAAATTGTATTATCAAAAGGATGTGTAAAATAAAAATGTATGAAACAATAGAAGATTTAAATAAAATGAGTAAAGAATGTAAATTATGCTCACTTGCAAAACTTCGAAAAAATGTAGTTTTAGGACAAGGTAAAATTGATTCAGATATTATGATAATAGGAAATGTTCCAAGTGCAGAAGATGAAGTAAGAGATTCTCAATTAAATGGGAAAGCTGGAAATTTAATGCAGTTTGCTTTGCAAACAGTTGGCATAAATATGCAAGATGTGTATATAACAAATATTTTGAAATGTAGACCAATAAATACTAAAAACTTAGAAGCAGAATATAGAACTTGTATAAACTATTTAAGAAACGAAGTGATATTAATTAGCCCTAAAATAATTATTTTATTAGGTAAAAATGTTACAGATGTAATACTTGGAAAAGATATTATATTAGAAAATATTAAAGGTGAGTTTATAGAAAAAAAAGGAATTAAATATTTAGTGTTAAATGACTTAAAAGAATTATTAAGTGAAGAAGATAAAAAAATAGAATTTTTGAAAGGCTTAGAAAAAATAGGAGGAGAACTAAAAAATGAAAATTAAAGAAAATATAGATTATTGTTTAAACTGTAAACCTAGACCATGTGCAGTAAAAGGATGTCCACTTGGAAATAATATTTCAGAGTTTATACAAGAAATGAAAAAAGATAATTTAAAGGAAGCATATAAAATATTATCTAAAACTACAGTTCTTCCAGCTATATGTGGGAAAATATGTCCACACACAAAACAATGCCAAGGTAGCTGCATAAGGGGAATAAAAGGAAATCCAGTTGAAATAGGATTATTAGAAGCAGAACTTGCTAATAAATTTGTAAAAAATGAAAATGTTTTAACATTAATATATGAAAATGAAAAAGAAGAAAAATATGCTAATAAAAAAGTTGCAGTAATAGGTGGTGGGCCAGCAGGTCTTACTTGTGCAGCATTTTTAGCTAAAAAAGGTGTACAAGTTACTATATATGAAAAATATAATTATTTAGGTGGGTTATTAGTTCACGGAATTCCAGAATTTAGATTATCTAAAGAAACAGTTGAAAATTCAGTTGATAGGATATTAGAATTAGGAATTGAAGTTAAATATAACTGTGAATTGGGTAAAAATTTAGAATTAGCCGAATTAGAAAATAAGTATGATAAAATATTCTTAGCAATAGGTGCTAATGTATCTACAAAAATGGGTGTTAAAGGTGAAGAACTAGAAGGTGTATATGGAGGAAATCAGTTATTAGAATATAATTTGCATCCAAATTATGAAGGGAAAATTGTTAGTGTAATTGGTGGTGGAAATGTAGCTATGGATTGTGCTAGAACTATTAAAAAATTAGGAGCTAAAGAAGTAAAAGTTATATATAGACGTGCTAGGAGTCAAATGCCAGCTGAAGATATAGAAGTAGAAGATGCAATAGAAGAAGGTGTAGAGTTTTTATTTCAAAATAATATAGTTGAAATAAAAGGTGATACTAAGGTTGAAAAACTAGAATTAATAAAAACTGAATTAGTACAAAAAGAAGGAGATACTAGATTATCACCAGTAGATATTGAAGGAAGTAATTATGAAATAGATATGGATTACATAGTAATGGCACTTGGGTCATCACCAGAATCTTATGTTTCTACATTTAACCTTAATCAAAATAAATGGGGAAATATAGAAGTTAATGAAAATTATCAAACATCTAATCCAAATATTTATGCTGCAGGAGATTTAATTGGTGGTAAAGGAACTGTTGCATGGGCTGCTTTTTATGGAAGAGAAGCAGCAGACAAAATTCTACAATCATTGACATAGTAATTTATTGTGATATAATTAAAATGAAAGATTTATGTGTAATCAAAATAATGACACTAACTAACTATTACAGGAGGACTATTATGGAAAATTCAATAGTAATTAAGGCTAAAAAAGATGATTTAGACCAAATTATGTGTGATTTTGGTGATAACTTCTTTAGAGTTATATCTATTTCTAAAAAAATAATAGAGATAGATATTCCAGGTGGAGGAGATTTAGTAGACTTCACTAAAATAATAATGGGATTATTTAATCGGAAATCTAATTTTTCAGAAATGCTTAAGCCATATGTAGACTTTAAGATTCATATAAAAGATATGAAAATTAAATTTGATTTTAATGGTATTGATATGGAAGTATCAGCAGATACAAGAACAGTTAAGGAAGTAGTTAAAAAATATCACAAAGAGTTAAATGCGAAATTTGAAAAGAAAAAATGATTACAAAAAGAGCGATGAAATATCGCTCTTTAATCTATGTCTAAGTTTTGTGTTTCATAATTTTTTGAATAGATTAATTTTTTTATTGCTCTAAATAATTTAGAAAAGAAAGATGTTTTTTGAACAGTTAGTGAAAATTCAGGTTTTTCAAAAATAACACCATTTTCTAAAGCAGTATATTTTTCTTCTAATTCTTCCATTTTTGAAACATAATATGTATTTATAAATGTATAATTATCAGTAGAACCTGCATAATTTTTGAAATTATATAATTTTCTTCTATATAATTCAACTTCTTCAAAATTAGTTATATGATCAAATGTAGCATTAAAATATGAAGTCATAATTAAATTTTGAGTTTGAATGAAGAGTAATGATAATTCATTTTTTAATTCATTTATTTTTTCAACTAAATTATCAATTTTTTTAGCTCTGTAATCTATTTCTAAAATTTTATTATTATTTTTTATTATTTCACCTTCAAGTTCTAGCAATTCATCAATAGAGTTTCTAATTTGAAGAAAAACTTTTTTTGAAATTATTTTAGATAGAGTTTCTTCAAAATTATTATTTGAAAATAAAGTGCTGTCAAAAAGTATATCATCACCAACTAAGTATGCTAATTGATTTACTAAACAGCATTCTAAAGGGTAGTATGAAGGACTTGTTGTATAAAACCCTATACCAAAATATTTTACATATTCTTTAGGAATTTTTGATGTTTTAGCAGCCATAAGTTGAACAGCAGCTTCGTTAAGTCCAAGACCAGGTAAATTAGAGTCTGTAAAATCACAAAATCCCATTTTTATTATATTATTTTTATTATCTTTAACTTCTTGTAAATGATGTATACATTCATGTATAGCAAATTCTTCTAAATCTTCTTCAGATATTTTTGAATTGAAATATACAGAAGAGTTTTTATATAAATAATTTGCTTCAGCAAGACCATTTGGCATATCAGCCATATACATATTTAATCTTGATAATTTACTAAATATAGCATTTTGATCAAGACTAAAATTAGGAAATGCATCACAAATTTTTTCTGAAATACTTTTTGCAATTGAGTTGACTTTTAATGTGTCAATGGTACTAACTATTGTAATACCGTCTTTTTTTAATTCTTTATCTATGCTCACTACGATTTCTCCTTTGTTATAATATAGGTATTATACAATAAAAAAAATAAAAATACTATGTCAATAATATTAAAAATATATTACAAATATATTACAAATGAAAATAAGTAACAGAATAGAAAAATAAAATACTGAAAATATAAGTTTTATTAACATATTTTCAGTATTTATGTAGATTTTAATAAAATAATGAGATATAAATAATTTTTTGAATTATTTAACAACTATATTATATATTCTATTTTTAACATATATCTCTTTTATTATTGTTTTTCCTTCTAGTTTTGAATCTATTTCTTTATGAACTTTTTCCTTAACTGAAGCTTCATCTTCATTTAGATTAATAGTAATCGTAGATTTTAATTTACCATTAAATTGTATTGGAAGAGTAATTTTATCTGAAATTGTTTTTTCTTCTTCAAAAGTTGGCCAAGAAGCATATGTCATAGTACCTTTGAAACCTAGAATAGAGTTCCATAATTCCTCAGTTATATGAGGAGCAATTGGATTTAATAGTTTTAAAAATCCTTCGGCATATTCTTTAGGGAATACATCTTCTTTATATACACTATTAATAAAGATCATCATTTGAGAAATAGCTGTATTAAAATTCATTGTTTCATAATCATTAGTTACTTTTTTTACTGTATAATGATAAACTTTTTCTAGATTAGGATTTTCAGCATCTAAAATCTTATTTGACTCAGTATATAATCTCCAAACTCTATCTAAGAATTTTTTAGAACCTTCAATACCATTTGGATCCCAAGGTTTAGCAGCTTCTAAAGGCCCCATAAACATTTCATAAATTCTTAAACTATCAGCACCAAAGTTTTTAACCATATCATCTGGATTAACAACATTACCTTTAGATTTACTCATTTTTTCTCCATTTGCTCCTAAAATCATACCTTGATGTCTTAGTTTTGCAAAAGGTTCTTTAACAGGAACATAGTTTTTAGTATATAAGTAATTGTTCCAGAACCTTGAATATAGTAAGTGTCCAACAGCATGTTCTGGTCCACCAACATATAAGTCAACAGGTAGCCAGTAATTTAATAATTCTTTGTTCGCAAATTCATCATCATTTTTAGGATCTATATATCTTAAAAAATACCAACTTGATCCAGCAGAACCTGGCATAGTACTAGTTTCTCTTTTTGCAGATTTTCCTTCAAAAGTTGTATTAACCCAAGATGTAGCTTTATCAAGAGGAGAAGCGCCAGTTTTGCTAGGGCTATAATCATCTAATTCAGGAAGAATTAAAGGTAAGTCTTTAGTAGCTAAAGCCTTCATTTCATCATCTACAAAAACAATTGGAATTGGTTCACCCCAATAACGTTGTCTTGCAAATATCCATTCACGTAATTTGTAATTAACTTTTTTAGTTCCTAATTTATTTTCTTCAATCCAAGTAGTAATAGTATTAATTGCGTCAAATTTATTCATACCATCTATAAAGTTTGAATTAATATGTATACCATCTCCAGTATATGCTTCTTTAGAAATATCCCCACCTTCAATTACAGGTATAATTTCTAAATTAAACTTTTTAGCAAACTCATAATCTCTTTGATCATGGGCTGGAACAGCCATTATAGCACCAGTACCATAAGAAGTTAATACATAATCAGAAATCCATATTGGAATTTGTCTGCCATTTACAGGATTAATTGCATAACTTCCAGTAAATACACCAGTTTTATCTTTGTTTAATTCAGTTCTTTCTAACTCTGATTTAGAAGCAGCAGTTTTTACATAACTTTTAATTTCTTCCAAATATTCATTTGTCGTAATTTTAGAAACTAATTCATGTTCTGGTGAAAGTACACAATATGTAGAACCAAATAAAGTATCTGGTCTTGTTGTGAAAACAGTGAATTTTAAACCATCTGTATTTGCTATATCAAAAACAATTTCAGTACCTTCAGATTTTCCAATCCAATTTTTTTGAATTTCTTTAGTTGAATCAGGCCAATCAATTTCATTTAAACCTTCTAGTAAAATATCTGCATATTTAGGAATGTCCAAAACCCATTGCTTCATATTTTTACGAATAACTGGAAAACCACCACGTTCACTTTTTCCATCAATAACTTCATCATTAGAAAGAACGCACCCTAATTCTTCACACCAGTTAACAGGCATCTCAACTAATTTAGCTAAACCATCATTATATAGTTCTCTAAAAATCCATTGTGTCCATTTATAAAATGAAGGATCACATGTAGATAATTCTTTATCCCAATCAAAAGAAAGACCTAACATTTTTAATTGTCTTTTAAATATTTCAATATTTTGTTTTGTAAATGTATCAGGATGATTTCCAGTATTAATTGCATATTGTTCAGCTGGAAGCCCAAACGCATCCCATCCCATAGGGTGAAGAACGTTATATCCTTGCATTCTTCTCATTCTAGACATTATATCTGTTGCAGTATAACCTTCTGGATGTCCTACATGAAGACCTTGCCCTGAAGGGTATGGGAACATATCTAAAGCATAAAATTTTGGTTTTGAAAAATCCCATACATCAGTAAAAAATGTATTGTTTTTTTCCCAGTAATCTTGCCATTTTTTTTCTATTTGATTAAAATTGTAATCCATATTTAACACCTCTTTTAAATTAATATTAAGATTATACATTAAAAGTATTGTATTATCAATACTTAAAGGCTTTTTTATGCAAACAATAATAAAAATTAATTAATATATATATAGTAGAAAGATAAAAGTAAAATGTTAAGATGAAAATTTAAAATAAGCTATTGTATTTCTTTAGTATGATTGATAAAATATATTTAAGATTGGAGAGTAGCTAATGGAGTTTAATATAGATAAAAATGTAAAAATAGAAAGCAAAAGAAAAAGTTTTGCTGATTATTGTAAAAAATATGTAAATCTAGAAAATGTATCAGAACTAGTAAAAGAAGAAATTTTAGAAGATATAAAAATTGCAATAGATGAAAATCAAGATTTAAGTAAGCTATATAAATTATCAAATTTACCTAGTTATAAAGTACCAGAAGAAAAAGTTGATGAAATTTCTAAAGAAGTAAGTAATAGATTAAAGGATACAAAATATAATGAAGATTTAAGATTAGAAGAAATAATTAAAGCAGTTACTCATAAGAGATTACAAGAATTAAAAATTAAGACTATTGAAAAAATAGTTCATATCCAAAGAGTTTCAATCATGAGTCAAAAAATAGCGGCATCTCAAAATTTATCAGATGAAGATGTAAAATTAGCTGGAGAAATAGGACTGTTACATGATATAGGAAGATTTGAGCAATTAAGAGTATATAATCACTTTAATGATGCTAAAAGTATGGATCACGGGAAATATAGTGTAGAAGTATTATTTAAAAAAGATGAAAATGGTAGAATGTTAATTGAAAACTTTTCAGAGGAAAAAAATTACGATACAATAAAAAAAGCATTAGAGTTACATAATAAAGATTTATCAATATTAAATGAAACAGAATTAAGTACTCACGATAGATTACACTGTAAATTGATTAGAGATGCGGATAAAGTAGATATATATCGAGTTGTAACAGAAGGTGATAATTTGCGCGAAATGTCAGGAAAAGAGTTACAGAGAACTCCATATATAACAGATAGTATATATGATAAATTTGTAAATGATAATATGATGGCATATAGAGAAATGAGTACTGGAATGGATCAACTTGTTGCTAAATTTGGATTTACATTTGATATAAATTTTGAAAAATCAGGAGAGCTAATTTTAGAAGGTGGATATTTAGATAAAGTATATAATTTAGGTATAGAATATATTAAAGATGAAGAAACGATGAAAAGGTTTACAGAAATGTATGAAATTTCAAAAAATAATTTAGTTAAAAGTAAAGACATAAAAATAGAAGAAGAAAAAAGTAATAATCAATTACAAAATATAGAGAGTAACAAAAGTATTTTTAAAATAATTTTTAATAAATTAAAAAGTCTATTTAATAAGCAACATAAAGTTAAAGAAGATAAAGAAAAATATAAAGAAGAAAAAAAACCTGAAAAAGATTTTAATTCTAAATATAGAGTAAACAATCATGAATTAATTAAACCTAAGAATGAGAGTGGAGAAGAACCAATACAAAATAAAAATGTAGAAGAAAAAATAGAGGACGACATGCTAAAATAAGAGAACTATATATGGGAGTAGATAGATATCTACTCTTTTTAGAATGAATAATATCACATATTGAAAAAAAGCAAATAGTATGATATATTTTTAAAAGTTAGAAAGTTGAAGGTGTTTATGATAGATATTTTAAAAGCAAAAGTAATATTTAAAAAATATATTTCAAAATATAATCCAGAAGTTCCAAGAATAGCTTTAAAAATAGCTCATATATATAGGACGGCTGAAATATCTAAGAATTTAGCCATAAAATTAGATTTAGAGGAAGAAGATATTAAGCTTGCTGAACTAATAGGATTATTACACGATATAGGGCGTTTTGAGCAAATAAGAATATACAATACATTTAATGATAAGGATAGTATAAACCATGGAGAGTATGGTGTTAAAGTTTTATTTGAAGATGGATTAATACGTGAGTTTTTAGAAACTACAGTGTATGATGAAATAATTAGAAAATCAATATTAAATCATAATAAAGATTTTAATGATATAGATAAAAATATAACAAATAGAGAAATGCTGCATACTAAGATTATAAGAGATGCAGATAAAACGGATATATTATACATTTTATCAAATGCAGATATTAAAACAATTTATGGTAAAGAAGATATATCAAATGACGAATTTTCAAGTGATATATTTGACCATTTCATAAATACAGGAAAAGTAATATATGCAAATAAAAAAACAGAAATAGACACAATAGTAGCACATTTTGCATATATATTTGATATAAACTATATGGAAACAAAAAATATAATAAATGAGAATAAATATATTGATAAAATGTATATGCAATTATACAATACTTTTAAGAATGAAAAAACATTAAAAAGGTTAGAAAAGATATATATAAAAACGAAACAAGTTTTACAAAATACATAAAAAAGGATGATAAAATTGAAAAAAAATCTATTAATAACTGAAAAGCCATCTGTAGCAATGGAATTTGCAAAAGCACTTAAAATTAGGACAACTAGGAAAAATGGATATTTAGAATCAGAAGAGTGGTATATCTCATGGTGTGTAGGACACTTAGTAACTATGAGTTATCCAGAAAAATATGATGAAAAATTAAAATTTTGGAGACTAGATACATTACCATTTATGCCAAGTGAGTGGAAATATGAAATAATACCTAATGTAGAAAATCAATTTAATACAATAAAAGAACTAATGTCAAAAGAAGAAATTGATACAATATACGTATGTACTGACTCTGGGCGTGAAGGAGAATATATATATCGTTTAGTTGATCAAATGATTGGAAGAACAAATGTAACTAAAAAAAGAGTATGGATAGATTCACAAACAGAAGATGAGATATTAAGAGGAATAAAAGAGGCTAAAGATTTATCAGACTATGATAGTTTATCAGATAGTGCGTATTTACGTGCAAAAGAAGACTATTTAATAGGTATAAATTTTTCAAGGCTATTATCTATAATATATGGAAGAAACTTGGCAAAGGAAATAAATGAAGAACGTGCATCTATTTCTGTAGGGAGAGTTATGACATGTGTATTAGGAATGGTTGTAGCTAGGGAAAGAGAAATACGCAATTTTGTTAAAACAAAATACTATAAAATAAATGGAACTTTTGGAGAAGAAGAATCGAATTTTAAAGCTGAATGGAAAGTTAATGAAAAATCTACATTGTTTGAATCTGTAAAACTATACAATGAGACAGGACTAAAAAAAGAAGAAGATGGAAAACAATTTATAGAATATCTAAAAGATAAAAAAGCAACAATAAGTGAAGTTAAAAAAACAAAACAAAAAGAAAATGCGCCACTGTTATTTAATTTAGCAGAAATTCAAAATGAATGTACAAAAAGGTTTAAAATAAAACCAGATGAAACTTTAGAGGTAATACAAGGATTATATGAAAAGAAACTTGTAACATATCCAAGAACTGATGCAAGAGTATTATCAACAGCAGTTGCTAAAGAAGTTAGTAAAAATTTAAATGGATTAGCAAAAAACTATAAAG
Source organism: uncultured Clostridium sp. (assembly GCA_964370905.1). GTDB lineage: Bacteria > Bacillota > Clostridia > TANB77 > CAG-508 > CAG-269. The sequence continues at coordinate 12,826 of CAYJKK010000025.1, forward strand.
ATGAAGAAATTCAGAAATATATAAACAAAATGATTGAAGAAAAGTATTCAACTAATATTTTAAAATCTAAATATGTAAATGATAGTAAAATTACAGATCATTATGCGATAATTCCAACTGGACAAGGATTTGAAAACTTTAATAATTTATCAGAATTGCAAAAACAAGTTTTAAATTTAATTACAAAAAGATTTTTGGCAATATTTTATCCACCAGCAGAATTTAATAAAGTTCAAGTAATGATAAATGTAGAAAACGAAACTTTTTTTGCAAATGGAAAAGTATGTACCAATATAGGTTTTCTAGAAATATTAAAGGCAAATAGTAAAAACCAAGATAAAGATGAAGAGCCAAATGAAAACTTAGAAATATTAAATAAATTAAAAAAAGGTCAAGAAATTACTAATCTTAATTATGAATTAAAAGAGGGAGAAACATCACCACCATCTAGATATAATTCAGGTTCAATAATACTTGCAATGGAAAATGCAGGTAAATTAATTGAAGACGAAGAATTAAGAGAACAAATTAAAGGAGCTGGAATTGGAACTAGTGCAACAAGAGCAGAGATAATTAAAAAATTAGAAAAAATAAACTATATGCAAATAAATAATAAAACTCAAATAATAACACCAAGTAATAAAGGTGAAAAAATATATGATATAGTAAATAATTCTATTCCAGATATATTAAATCCAAAGCTTACAGCAAGTTGGGAAAAAGGTTTGGAGCTAGTTGCAAAAAAAGAAATAAATAAAGAAGAGTTTATGATTAAATTAGAAAAATATATTTCTTCTAAATTTGATAGATTAGTTATTAATAGATAATTTAACAAATACAAAAAGATACTTTTAAATTAACAAAATTTCAAAAGATAATAATATAAAAATAAGAAAAGTAAAGAAAAAAAGAAAAATAAAAGAAAAATAAAAGAAAAATAAAAAAGAAAAAAACCTTATATGCAATTGCAATATAAGGTTTTTTTCTGTAATACACTAATCATTTGTTTAGTCCTCAATAAAATATAGATTATGATTCAATAGGGCTATTTTCAAATATATCACCTGAAAATAAAGGTGTAGTTGGATAGCCGTTGATATCACACTGATAAATACCAGTGGTTGTAATCATAATTTTTACGTCAGAACTAGGTAATTGACTAGTTAGAATATCTTTTGCCCAAAGTTTAATAACTCCTGTAGATAGTACTACATAATCTGTAGAACTATTAAATTTATCTTCTATATTAGAAGATAACACAGTTTTTAGCTGATTTGGTAATCCGTAAAACTCAAACAAAATTTCGCACGCTTCGGGTTTTAAATTAAAAGTTCCCATAGTTGTGTCCTCCTAAAAATGTAGTTAAACTAGTATATCATATTTTATGATATAAATAAAGTTTTTATGCTAAGAATTTTGCTAAAAAATAAAATTTTAAAAAAGTAGTAGCCTAAAGTTTTCTTTAGGCTATATAAGATTTAGCTTAATATAGCTTCACCGATATCAATTTTCGTTGGAGTACCAAGTTCTGACGAAAATAAATATACATGCCTTGTGCCAATAAGTGCAGTTTGACTTCCATCATGAGCTTTAAGCTCAATGAAACCATTTTGAGATATTTCAGTAATTAAATTAAACATATCTATATCGCGCTCAATTCCTAGATTTCCTAGAATCTGATTAATTAACCTCAAACCTAAAGAAGTAGGGTTTAAAGTTGAAAAATCAGAAATATTAGTGTTTTCGTTTTGTAAAGAAGCAATAACTGCTTCTTTTGGAGTTATTTTTCCTCTTGCTGTGAATTTTGGTGACATAATGATGTCCTCCTTCTTAAATAAAAATGTTAATCATAAATGATAATTTATTATAGCACATTATGTAAAATAAAGCAAATTATTTACAAAAATCAGGAATTTGCATATGAAAACTTTATAAAATATAGAAATAAATGTTTTGTAAAACATATAAATGTGGTATAATATATATACTTTATTTAAAGGGGAAAAGATTATAGATGAAAAACATACTTTTAGATATTGATAATGATAAATTTAAAGAGTTGATAGGTAAAATAAATAGAAAAGAAAGTCCGGTAGTAATATCGGGCTTAAATGACATGGGATTAACACAAATAGTAGCAAGTATAAATAAAAATATTAAGAAACCAATCTTAATAATTACATACAATGAAATAGAAAGTAAAAAAATATATGATAATTTGAAATTCTTTTGTGATAATATAATTAAGTTTCATAAAAAAGTTATAGTGACATATGATTTTGTAGCAGAAAGTAAGGATTTACCATATGAAAGAATAGATAGTTTAAATGATATAGTTGATGGTAAAAATAAAATTGTAATAGCTACAATAGAATCTTTAATACAAAAATTACCAGCAAAAGAGATATTATATAAGAATAAATTAAATTTGAAAGTAGGTCAAATTCATAACTTAGAAGATATTAAAAAGAATCTTATAAACTTAGGATATGTAAGATATGATTTAATTGACGGAAGAGGACAATTTAGTGTAAGAGGTGGAATTGTAGATGTTTCAATTTGTAATGAAACTGGTGTTAGAATAGAATTTTGGGGAGATGAAATAGATTCTATTAGAACATTTAATATTGTAAGCCAAAGATCGATTAAACAAATTGAAAAAACAGAAGTAAATCCAGCACATGAATATATTTTAGAGAAAAATATTGTAGAAGTAAGCAGTGAATTAGAGGATTTAAAATTAGAATACGATAATGAAAAATTAATCGAAATAATAGATAATGATATAGAACAAATAAAAGCAGGAAACTATATTAGTAAAATAGATAAATATTTTGACAAATTCTACTCTAAAACATCTACACTATTAGATTACTTGAAAAAAGAGTATATAGTTGTGTTTGATGAAGAAAATAAGATAATAACAAGAGAAAAGAATGTTAAAGAAGATAATAAATCATTAGCCAATTTATTAATAGAAAAAAATAAATTGATACCAGAAGCAATTATTAATATGGAATCAATTGAAAATATTAATAACTATTTAGAAAAACATTATCAAATATATGCAGAAAAATTAGATAACATATCAACTAAAAAAGTAGAAACATTCAAATTCAATTTTAGAGATATTAATTATTACAAAAGTGACATAGATAGCTTTTTTGAAGAAATAGAAAAAGGATTAAATGAAGGAAAAGATATATATATATTTGTAAAAGAAAAAGAAAAAATTAAGAAAATTGAAAGTATGTTATTTGAAAAAGAAATATTTTGTAGAATAGATGAAAAGTTAGAAAAAACAATACTTAATAAATCAAAACAAAATATGGTAACAATTTCTTTAGGGAATATTGAAACAGGATTTGAAGCATATGAATTTAATCAAATGATTATACCAGCAGATAAATTAGTTGATATAGAAAAGAAAAAAAGAAAAGTAGAACATAATGATTTTAAGCAAGCAGAAAAAGTTGTATTTGCTGATTTAAAAGTTGGGGATTTTGTAGTACATAAAACCTATGGAATCGGTATATATATTGGAATAAATACCATAAAAGCAGATAATATAACAAAAGATTATATAAAAATAAAATATCAAAATGATGATATTTTATATGTGCCAACTAATCAAATGGAAATGGTTAGAAAGTATATTGGTGGAGATAAAATTAATCCTAAATTAAATAAATTAGGAGGAAAAGAATGGAGTGCAGCAAAATCTAAGTTAAAGAAAAATTTAAGAGAAGTTGCAGAAGAATTAATCTTATTATATGCTAAACGTGAAAAACAAGAAGGATATGGCTTTAAAGAAGATACACCATGGCAAGTAGAATTTGAAAATAAATTTCCATATCAAGAAACAAATGATCAATTAAGATGTATTGAAGAAGTAAAAAGAGATATGGAAAAATATAAACCGATGGACAGACTACTTTGTGGAGATGTAGGTTATGGTAAAACAGAAGTAGCATTAAGAGCAGCTTTTAAAGCAACTATGGATAGCAAACAAGTAGCATATTTAGCACCAACAACTATTTTAGCTGAACAACAATATAAAGAATTTAAAAATAGAATGAAAGATTATCCAATTAGAATAGAGGTTTTAAATAGATTTAGAACTCCTAAACAACAAAGTGAGATAATAAGAAAACTAAAGTTAGGTGAAGTTGATATATTAGTAGGTACACACAGAATATTAAGTAAAGATGTAGAGTTTAAAGATTTAGGACTTTTAGTAATAGATGAAGAGCAAAGATTTGGTGTTAAAGCTAAAGAAAAAATTAAGCAATATAAAAGTTCTGTTGATGTACTAACAATGAGTGCGACGCCTATTCCAAGAACATTACATATGTCTATAGTTGGTGTTAGAGATATGTCTATAATATATGAGCCACCATACAATAGGAAACCTGTTCAAACATATGTATTAGAGCATGATTTAGATATGATTAAAGAAGCTATTACAAAAGAATTAGAAAGAGATGGTCAAGTATTTTATCTATATAACAAGGTTGAAGATATAGAATTGAAAGCAAGACAAATATCTGAACTTATTCCAGAAGCTAAAGTTTCATTTGCTCATGGTCAAATGACAGGTCATCAAATTGAAGACATAATGGAAGAATTTGTTGAAAAAGAGACAAATGTATTAATATGTACAACTATTTTAGAATCAGGAATAGATATACCAAATGCAAATACAATTATTGTTGAAAATGCAGATAAAATGGGATTAGCACAGTTATATCAAATACGAGGAAGAGTTGGTAGAGCAGATAGGCAAGCATATGCATATATAACATATAAAAGAGATAAAATATTATCAGAAGTAGCAGATAAAAGGTTAAAAGCAATAAAAGAATTTACAGAATTTGGATCTGGATTTAAAATAGCTATGAGGGATTTAGAAATAAGAGGAGCTGGAAGTTTACTAGGTGAGATACAGTCTGGACATTTAGAACAAGTGGGATATGATACATATTGCACACTTTTAGATGAAGTAGTTAAAGAAATTAAAGGAATAGAGTTAAAACCTGAAATCGATATACAAATAGATCTTAAAGTTACAAGTTATATACCAGAAAATTATATTACTGATGTAAATCAAAAGATAGAAGTATATCAAAATATAGCATTATGTAATAATGAAGAACAAATTGAAAATATTATTGATGAAATAATAGATAGATTTGGTGATATTCCGAAAGAATTAGAAAATTTACTTGATATTGCAAGAATAAAATATATGGCAAAAGGTAAAAATATAGAAAAGATAGCTAGTAAAAAGGATATTTCGGGTAAAGAACAAATTGTGTTTACTCTTGTACATAGTGGAAAAGATAACAGTACTAATATTAATATAAATGATTTAATAGAAAAATTTGGAAAAAATATTAAATTTAAAACTGGAATTAAAGAAATGATTATAGTAGATATAGAAAAACCAACTGAGAAAAAAATATTAAATGAAACTATGGAATTCTTAAGAATAATGTAAGGGGTGAATGTATGGATAGTGTTAAAAGAATAACAAGCAAAGAAAATGAACTAATAAAACACGTAAAAAAATTAAAAGATAAAAAACAAAGAGATTTATCAAATGAATATATAATAGAAGGTATTAAGTTAATAGAAGAAGCAATTAGAGAAAAAGCTAGTATAAAGTATATTATAATTTGTGAAGAATGTGAAAAGTCAGACTATATACCAAAAGAATTAATGTATGATATAGCAAGATATGAGTGTATATATGTAACTAGCAATATATTTAAACATATAACAGAAGTAAATAATCCTCAAGGAATTTTAGCTGTTATTGATAAAACTATAGATAAAGAAAATATAAGTTTAGATGAAGATATAATAGTTGTATTAGACGATGTTCAAGATCCAGGCAACTTAGGAACAATATTAAGAACAATTGATAGTATAGGTCTAAAACAAGTCGTAATTTCAAAAGATACTGCAGATCCATATAATCCTAAAGTAGTAAGATCTACAATGGGAGCAATTTTTAGAATAAATATTATAAGATGTGAAAATTTAGAAGAAAAGATGCAATTTCTAAAGAAAAATAACTATCAATTAGTTGTATCTTCTCTTCAAACTCAAAATAGCATATATGATATAAATTATGATAAAAAAATAATTGTTATAGGAAATGAAGGTAATGGAGTTAGACAATCTATATATAAGTTAGCAGATGAAAAAGTTAAGATTCCGATGTTAGGAAATACTGAAAGCTTAAATGCGTCTGTTGCAACAGGTATAATTCTATATGAATATGTAAGGCAAAAGATAAATATCAAATGAAAAATAAAAAGTTAAATAAAAGAAAATGGTGATAATATGAAATTAAATATAGTAATGGTAGAGCCAGAAATACCACAAAATACAGGAAATATAGCAAGAACGTGTGCAGCAATAGATGCAAAATTACATTTAATACATCCACTTGGTTTTGAAATATCAGAAAAATCTGTAAAACGTGCAGGATTAGATTATTGGGATAAACTAGATATAGAAGAACATAAATCATTAGATAAGTTTTTTGAAAAATATAACCCAGATAATATTAATATGTTATTAGCAACAACAAAAGGTAAACATGTATATTCAGAGCCCAAATATGCAAAATTAGAAGAAGTATATATACTTTTTGGAAAAGAAACAAAAGGACTTCCAGAGGAATTATTAGAAAAATATTTAGATAAAACAATAAGAATTCCAATGAAACATGATTTGAGATCTTTGAATTTATCTAATTCAGTGGCAATAATAGCATATGATATTTATAGACAAGTAGGATTTGAAGATTTAGAAGAAATAAGCACATATTTTAAATAAAAAAATAACAAAACTAGAAAAATAAGAAGATATGTCAAAAAATAAGAAGAATTGTAGAAAAGATTGCAATTCTTTTTTTTTATGCTAAAATATCAAATTGAATTTATAATTTTTAATCTAGATAAATCTATCAATTTTCAAATAACAAAATAAAAGACAATAGGAGGAAAAAATATAATTGAAATATTTTACATATAAAGATTACATTGAAAGTATTCATAAACTAAGGTTAAATGCAATAGATCTTTTAAAAGAGGAAGAAGAAAAATATTGTATTAAAGGTACTTCTAAAGCAGAAGTAGTATATACTAAACAAATAGAAAAATTATTAGAAGATAAAGAAGAAGTTTGTAAATTTTTAAATATATATTTAAAAGCAGAAAACAAAATTATTAAAGATAATTTAGAAAGGGAAAGATATAATGATAAATTTGCATTCAAAGACGATTCTAATGAATATGTATATAAGCTCAAAAATAGAGATATATATTTTATTTTAAAAAGTTGTTATATATTTGATAATAAATTAATATATACAATTATAAATAAATGTGTTAGCACAATGAGAAGATATGCAAAAAGAAATAAAGAAAATTTAGATATAAAATTTCCAGTAATTGTTCCGATAATTATATATCATGGAGATAATATAGAAATATTAAAAAATAATAATGTAAAATTTGTGAAAGACAACAGGATAGAAATAGAAAATATTAAATTAAAATATAATATGATAAATGGTTTTGAGAAAGAATTATATACTAGTGAAAATCTAAAGAGTTCAAGGCTTTTGAAATTAATTAAAATAAGAAGGAGTGCCAAATATTTTGAATTTTTAGAAAATTTGGATGAATAAGCAAAAAATATACTGATTCTTTTAAAACTCTAACTAAAAAATATAATTTACATAAAATATAATAAGAGATAATAATTAAAATAGAGTTTTGAAATTTGAGGTGATTAGTCTAATGAAAAAAATATTAATAATAGCATTAGAAATTATAGTAATGGTAGTTATACTTACAATTGTTAACAAATATAATTTAAATACAAATTATATAGAAGAAAATATAAATAATAATTTAAATACAAGTTTAACTATAAAAATAGAAAAGATTAGTAACTATATTTACTAATCTTTTCTACTTTTATGGTGTTAAATTTATGGTGTTAAATTATCTAAAAATGATAGTTCTTTCAGCAAAACACATTTCTTTATCATGTAATTTTGAAAAAGGTCCTTGAGATTTAAATAATATTTTTTGAGTTTTCTGAGGATCACTTGCTAAGTTATTTTTATCTAAAAGTTTTACTTCTATATGATAATTTTTAGATAAATCTAAATCTGTAATATCAGTTTCAAATGAATATTTAACAAATTCAATATGTGTATGTGATATAACTTTAGAAAATGTTTCATCACTAGATTTTAATGTTAAGCTAACTAAATCTTTTATAGGTTTGATTGTATCACCAACCCAAGTTGCAATATCAATTTCACCTTTTAAAATATATGAATTAGAAATTTTAGATAATTCAATATTTTGTAGATCTGTGTTAATCCCACCAAAATACTGATGTCTTTTTAGTTTCTGTTTATTCATAATCATTTTTTGTAATTTAGTTACCTCATCCCAAGCAATAGAGCTATTATTCCACGCAATTCTACCATTTTCCCAATGTTCACTAGCATCTATAATTAGTTGATTATATGAAGATTTTAATGTTTCAAAATCTTCTAGAATAAGATTTTTTTGAAATGTACTTACATCAACAAATTCTTTATATTCATTAACATCTGGTAAAGTAGATGTATCAATAGTTTTAGTTTTAACACTTTCTATGAATTCATAACATTCTTTTTGAATAGATTCTCTTATTTTTAAATAATCTCTTTTATTTTCTCTAGGGTTATTTATGTCATATTTAATAGTTCCATTTAAGAATTCATCTTCTGTTGCAGTTTCTACTAATGGAAGAAAATCTTTCATTCTATTGTGATGTATTTCATAATCTACTACTAATGTTGGAGTTTCTAAAGCTAAAGATGGAAGAGCAGAATGTAGTCTAGGAGTTATAACTAAAGAAGATTTTTGAATATGTTTTAGATATTTAATAACATTTGCTTCTCTTTCTTCCCAAGATAGGTTTGAATATTCTTTAGGGTCTACAACATTTGTAATTCTATCAATTCGTTTAGTTGTCATAGTTTTAATTTTTTCATATATTTTATCATCAACATCAATTAATAAGATTGAATCTTCTTTTTCTACATCATTAAATTTTTCTATAGTTAGAGTTAGGCAACCAGAAAAATATGTTTCTATCCCACTTTTACTTAATACATCTTTTGTACCTAAATCTCTACATCCAATAGGTTCATGTTTTTTGAAATATTCATTACCTTTACCAGTAGTAATATAGTTAGCGCCTTTATTTCGTAATAAGTCTATTTGTTCAAAATGCATTGAAACCATTTTAGGCTCTATATATGGTGATGGTGGCCAATTAAATTTATTGTGTATCCACCAAGCATTCATAATAGTTGCTACTTTTTCTTTTTCATTTGGAATAAATGAACTTATTTCTTCTCTTTCTACTAAATAGTCTATTTGCGGTAAATATTTTTTTCCAGCATAGCTTTGAACATCATCGCCAAGGTTTTCTGTCTTTTTAAAAATTAGTAATCCATATTTCATATATTAATCCTCTTTTCATTTTACTACTTTTTTCGAATAAATTACTTTAAAATATATAACTTATTTAACATTTGTATTATATCATAATTTAATACAATGTCAATTATTTAAAGTTGTTCAATTTAAGTTGTATTAATAGAAGTAAAAAAATTAGAAATATCAATAATTAATTACAATTATTCTTAATAAAAGTGGAAAAAAACATTGAAATGTGGTATAATAGATATATCTTATTTAAGGAGGAAAATCTGTGTCAAGAGAAGAAAAATTTGAGTTTGATATAGCAAATTTAAGAAATGACTTAGCAATAGAAAATATGCAAGTGAAAGAAGAAGATGTAGTGTTACTGAGAAAACACTATGATAATGAAATGACAATAGAAGAAATAATAGATGGAATAAAAAAAACTATATAGCAAGAGGTGATAAATATGAGTGATATGTATGAGGCAAGAAATTCAATATATTGTTATAAAGGAACAAATATTTTAAAAAACTATTTTGATATTCATGATCAAGATATGTTAGAAGAAATTGAAAGAAAACTAGTAATAGTAAAGCTGTATGATTTAAGACAAAATGGTAAAATTGGTAGTTTTGATATTAATCATTTTATTGGAATTCATAGATATTTATTTGAAGATATATATCCTTTTGCGGGGCTATTTAGAACAGAAAATATTGGAAAAGGAAGTTTTACATTTGCAGAATGGCAATATATTGAAAATGAACTAGAAAGAATACTATTAGAATTAGAAAAAGAACAAAAATTGATAGGTTTAGAAAAAAGAGAATTAGCTTCAAGATTATCATATTATATGGCAGAGTTAAATGTGTTACACCCGTTTAGAGATGGAAATGGAAGAGTAATTAGAGAATTTATAAGAGAGCTTGCATATGAATGTGGTTATATATTAGATATTCAACATATTTCACCTACGGAAATGCTAGATGCATGTATAGAATCTGTATTAAATACAGAACATTTAGAAAAAATATTAGAAAAATGTTTAAAAAAGAAAAATGAAATTTAAAAGATTTTTCTTTTTTTGTTTTAATTAGTAGTTTTTGTCTAAAAATATTGACTTTTTCCTATTTTCAGTATATGATATTGGTGTAAATAAGTGTTTTTAAACCTTAAGGAGGAAAATTATGGGAGAAGTAATTGTTATTACATCAGGTAAAGGCGGAGTAGGTAAAACAACTACAACTGCAAATTTAGGATCTAGTTTAGCATTAGAAGGAAAAAAAGTAGCATTAATCGATACAGATATAGGGCTACGTAACTTAGACGTTGTTATGGGATTAGAAAATAGAATTGTATATGATATAGTAGATGTTGTAGAAGAAAAATGTAAATTAAAACAAGCATTAATTAAAGACAAAAGATTCAAAGAATTATATTTATTACCAGCTGCCCAAACAAGAGATAAAAGCGCTGTAAATGAAGAACAAATGA
>CAYJKK010000026.1:0-22342 GCA_964370905.1 uncultured Clostridium sp.
ATAAATAATTAAATAAATAATAATAAATTAAATAATAAATAAATAATTAATTAAAAATAGAATATGAAAAAATAATATTACTATTATATAGTTATATTATTTTTTTAATATATTATAAAATTTAAATGATTTAGAAATAACGGATAGATTATTTAAAAATATTTCAACATCTATTAGAGAATGACATAAATTTGTTTTGCAGTTCTTAAAATTAATATTATTATTTTTATCGTAAATTGAATAATAACAAATAGGTTTTTTGTTCATATAATAACCGCCTTTTGCAAAAATTAAATATTTATTATATAATATGTAATATATTAAAAAAGTTTACAGATTTGAGGTAGAAATGAAATTAAATAAAAATGAAAGAATTGATGATTTAGAATATAAAGGTTTGAAATTAATTCAAAATAGTGAAGGTTTTTGTTTTGGCATGGATGCTATACTTTTATCAGATTTTGCAAAAGACTTAAAAGTAAATTCTAAAGTAATGGATATGGGTACAGGAACAGGAATAATAGCTACTTTATTATGTGAAAAAACACAATTATCTGAAATAATAGGTATTGAAATTCAGGAAGAAGTATATGAAATGGCTAAACGAAGTATAAGTTTAAATAAATTAGAAAATAAGTTTAAAATAATTAATGACAATATAAATAATTTACATAATATATTTATTGCAAACCAATTTGATTGTATAGTAACAAATCCTCCATATAAAAAGAATGGAACGGGACTAAAAAATGAAAATATTTTAAAGAATATATCAAGACATGAAATAGAAGCAACATTAGACGACTTTATAAAGCAATCTAAATTTCTACTAAAAGATAAAGGTGAGATATATATGGTACATAGGCCAGAGCGATTAATAGATATAATATGTATAATGAGAAAATATAAGATTGAGCCTAAAGAAATTAGGTTTGTTGCGCCGAATATAAATGCAGAGCCTAATTTAGTATTAATTAAAGGTGTAAAAAATGCAAAAGACTTTCTGAAAGTATTAAAACCGTTATACATATATAATGAAGATGGAAAATATACAGATGAAGTTTTGAAAATATATGGTAAAGGAGAATATTAGGATGTCAAAGTTATATGTAGTCGCTACTCCAATTGGGAATTTAGAAGACATAACATTAAGAGCTATAGAAACATTAAAAAATGTAGATTTAATTGCTGCGGAAGATACAAGACATACTTTAAAGCTATTAAATAGATTAGAAATAAAAAAAAGTTTAATTAGTTATCATAGGCATAATGAAGAAGTTAAAACAGATATATTAATACAAAAAATTAAAGATGGTAATAGTATAGCATTAGTTTCAGATGCAGGAACGCCAGGGATTTGTGATCCAGGTAGTGAAGTAATTAAAAAGGCTATAGAAGAAGAAATTGAGGTAATATCAATACCAGGGCCATGTGCATTAATAAGTGGATTGATTTGTTCTGGGATAGATACTTCAGAATTTCAATTTAATGGATTTTTATCAATTAATAAAAAAATTAGAAAGCAAAAATTAGAAGAATTAAAAGAAACTAAAAAAACGACTATATTATATGAAGCCCCACACAAGTTAAAAGCTACAATTAATGATTTGGGTGAAATACTTGGTGATAGAAAAATTGTTATAGCTAGAGAGATAACAAAAATACATGAAGAATATATTAGAGGTACAATTAACGAGTTGAAAAGCAAAATTGAAAATATTAAAGGTGAAATTATTATTATAGTAGAAGGTAATAAAGATTTAGAAGAAGAAAATAAATTTTTAGATATTACATTAGAAGAACATTATCAAATATATGAAAAACAAGGATTAGATAAAAAAGAAATAATTAAAAAAATAGCAAAAGATAGAAATGTACCTAAAAATGAGATATATCAAAAATTTATATAAGTTAAAAGAGAAAAAGTTTACAACTTTTTCTCTTATTTTAAGTTACTAATTTTTTTAGAACAATCTTTACAAATTAATTTATCATTGTATTCTACAAGATTTTCTGTGTTTTCACAGAAAATGCAGCTTTGCTGAAATTTTTTAAGAACTATAGTTGATTCTGTTACATATATTTCAACAGGATCTTTAACAGCTATATTAAATTGATTTCTAACTTCAATAGGAATAACGACTCTTCCAAGTTCATCTACTTTTCGAATAATACCAGTTGATTTCATATAAAAACCTCCCTTTTATTATCATATTTCTAAATATAACGTCATAATATCATAAAAAAGTAATATGGTCAATTAGAAGTAATAAAAATCTTTAGTAAGAATACAATTAAAAAGGTGATAAAATGTTAAATATAATATGGCCAATCTTAATAATAATTTCATTTAGTTATTCTATAGCCACTGGAAAAATTAATGAATTAAATACAGCTATTTTTGAAAGTACAGAGTCTGTTATTAATTTACTTTTTACTTTATTAGGAACGATGTGTTTATGGAATGGAATTATGGAGATTGCAAATAATTCTTCAATATTAGAAAAGCTAACTAGATTTTTAACTCCATTTGTAAATCTGTTATTTCCTGAAATGAAGAATAATAAACAAGCAAAAAAAGAGATATCCATGAATATGATAGCCAATATACTAGGGTTAGGCAATGCTGCAACTCCACTTGGGTTAAAAGCAATGCAAACAATGCAAAAAGAGAATAAAAATAAAAAAAGATTAAGTAATTCTATGGCAATGTTTATTTTAATTAATACAGCATCTATACAAATTATTCCAACAACAGTAATAGCAATTCGAACATCTATGCAATCCCAAAATCCGACAGGTATAGTATTTCCAGTGTGGATTGCTACAATTTGTGCAGCAATTTCTGGAATAGTTATAACAAAGTTATGTATAAAGTTTAGTAAGGAGTAAGTAAGATGCAGTTTATAGATTATATTTCAAATTTGGCAATGCCTATGATAATACTAGTCATTGTTGTTTATGCAATTTATGAAAAAAAGAAAGTTTTTGATAATTTTATTGTAGGTGCAAAAGAAGGTTTAGAAGTAATAATATCTATATTCCCAACACTATTAGGACTTTTTATAGCTATTGGAACCTTACGTGCATCAGGTATATTAGAATTGATTTCTAGCTTATTAGGTCCTGCATTAAGTGTTATAAATTTTCCAACTGAATTATTACCACTTGCAATTTTAAGGCCTCTATCAGGTAGTGGAGCAATAGCAATAGCAACTGATATAATGCAAAACTATGGTGTAGATAGTACACTTGGAATGATGGCATCAACTATAATGGGATCAACAGAAACAACACTGTATACGTTAGTACTCTATACGAGTTGTGTTAAGATAAAAAAAGTTAGATTTGTGTTAGGTGCAGCATTAATAGCTGATTTAGTGGGGATAGTTTCTAGTGTGATAATATATCAAATAATAAAATAAAAGTAAGCTAAATTGCTTACTTATGGTATATTTCGTTATTATTAATTTTAAAAACTCTATATATTTGTTCAATTAAAAAAATACGTATAAGTTGATGAGGAAAAGTCATTTTAGAAAAACAAATATTAGAATTACATTTTGATAAGAGTAATTCAGTTAATCCTAAAGATCCACCAATGATGAAAGTAATATGGCTAGTAATATGTGAAAGTTCTAAAAATTTATCTGCAAAACTATTTGAAGTATATTCTTTTCCCTTTAAATCTAATGCAAATACATATGAGTCTTTTTTTATATAATTTAAAATATTTGTGCATTCTTTTGTTTTTATATCATGTTCAATTGTTGGACTGCATTTATCAGGTATTTTTAAATCTGCTAGTTCAATAATATTTAATTTACAATATTTAGACAATCTCTTAGAATATTCAGAGATTGCATCTTTAAGATAAGCCTCTTTAATTTTTCCAATACATATTATATCTATACTTAACATATTTCTCCTTTTAGATTGTTATTAATTTACTGTTTGTATCTCTATGTGCAACAGTTAACTGAATTGAATCTTCAGTCTGATTTTGTAAAATTAATTCTTCTACAATTGTTTTATAAGCTAATTCAGGAAAGTTATTTTCCTTACTTAAATGTCCAATCATTGCAGATTTTAAACCTGAATTAATTAGATGTGAAATTGTTTTTCCAGTTGCTTCATTTGCTAGATGTCCATTAGGACCAGCGATTCTAGTTTTTAAATGAAAAGGATAAGAAGAACATTTTAAAACAGAAGGGTCGTAATTTGCCTCTATCATAACAAAGAGACTTTCCTCTAAATGTTTTAAGATATCACCGTTAATATGACCTATATCTGTTGCTATACTTATTTTTTTATCATTTTTCCATATATTAAATCCACATGGATTAGCAGCATCATGAGGTATATTAAAAGGTTTTATCTTTAAATCTCCTAATTTAAATTTTTTATTAATATCAAAATAGTGTATATTAGAAGGAGAAATTTTTTCCTTTTGTTTTGGCATTGCTTCTAAGGTTTCAATATTAGTAAAAACAGGTACATTAAATTTTTTTGAAAAAGTACCAAGACCTTGCACGTGATCGATATGTTCATGTGTAACAAGAATTCCATCAATTGTGTGTGGATCGATATTTAAATTAATAAGGCTAGATTCGAGTTTTTTGCAACTTACACCTGCATCTATTAATATTTTTGTTGTATCGGTATGTACTAGTAAACTATTTCCACTACTACTACTATATAAACTATAAAAATTTATCATAATTTTATTCCTTCGTTATTCATTAATTCTTTGGATATTTGCTCCTAATTTTCTGAATTTTTCCTCTATATTTTCATATCCTCTATCAATATATTCAAGATTATGTACCTCAGTAATACCTTCTGCTGCAAGACCTGCAATAACAAGTGCTGCTCCGGCTCTTAAATCAGTTGATGAAACAGGTGCACCACTTAGCTTTTTTACACCTTCAAACATTGCACTTTTTCCTTGAATAGTAATTTTCGCTCCCATTTTGTTTAATTCATCTGTATATTGGAATCTTGAATCCCATATGCTCTCATTTATGATACTAGTTCCATTTGCAAGTGCAAGAACAACTCCCATTTGTGATTGTAAATCAGTAGGAAATCCAGGATATGGTAAAGTTTTTACATGAGCTTTATTTGGTCGTTTATTCATCCAAACACGAATATTATCACCCATAGTTTCTACACTACCACCCATTTCTATTATTTTAGCTGTAACAGGTTCCATATGTTCACTTACACAATTATGTAGCGTAATATCACCTTTAGTAGCAACAGCAGCTAACATAAAAGTTCCAGCTTCAATTTGATCTGGTACAACAGAATATGTAGCATTATTCATTAATTTTTCAACACCATGAATTTTAATTACATCTGTTCCAGCTCCTCTAATATCAGCTCCAATTACATTTAAAAAATTAGCAACATCAACTATATGAGGTTCTTTTGCAGCATTATCTATAATAGTAGTTCCTTTAGCAAGAACTGCAGCTAGCATTATGTTTATTGTAGCCCCAACAGAAACCATATCTAAATAAATTGGAGAACCTTTTAATTTTTTAGCCTTTGCATAAATAGTTCCATTTTCCATTGAAACATTTGCACCCATTAGTTCAAATCCTTTAATATGTTGATCAATAGGTCTAGCTCCAATTTTACATCCACCAGGCATTCCAACTTCTATTTCGCCTTTTCTCCCTAACATAGCACCAATAAGATAATAAGAAGCTCTAAACTTACTTGTTAAATCTAATGATGCCTTTGTAGTAGAGATATTTCTATTATCAATAGTTATACTATTTTGGTTATTCCACGTTATCTTAGACCCTAAATTTTCTAATATCATACAAGATATTTTTATATCACTAATATTTGGTAAATTATCAATTGTGCAAACACCATCTAATAATAATGTTGCTGGCAAAAGTGCTACAGCAGAATTTTTTGCTCCACTAATTTGCACGTCACCTTTTAATGATACTGGCCCTTTAATCCTTAATTTTTCCAAAAAAACACCCTCCATTGTTACGTAAATTATCATATTTAAAAATTGAGCGTAAAAATACACTCTATAACGTATAAAATATATCACAAACAAAGATAAAATGCAAGTTAATTTTTAGTGATTAGATGTACTAAGTGTAGAGAATAATTCAATAAGTTTAAATTTAAAATAAACTGTTGAAGAATCATCTTCTGAAATTAAAGAATATTCTTCATTAGATAGAGTGTTTTCTAAAACTTCTGATGATTTAGTTGATAAAGTTCCATCTGAATCATTACTTGAAAAGCATAAAGGTGGAAACATAACACACCACCAATTTTCACCAGCTGCTGTACCAATTTCAACTTTTAATGCATCATACATTCCAGCTGGCAAAGATATGTCTGCATAGTTTTTTGTTGGAAATTCATAATTACCAATAGAAATATGTACAGAATATGAAAATCCATTTTCAAGTATAGTCTGCTCAGCAATTTCTTTGAAATTTTTCAGATTATCTGTAACAAGCTTTAGGGAATCTTCTTTATTAGTTGTATTATTACATAATATTGTCATATAGTTTAAAAGAGAATCTCTAACTTTATACTTTAAAGCTTGATCTTCTTCAGAGTTACTATTAGCAATAACATGTAATCTTAAAACTTCATTAGATAAGTTATTAGAGATAGTTGAAGCATAGCTTATAGCGGATATTGTTATGTAAAAGATAAATAGAAAAAATAGTAAAATATAAGTCTTTAATTTTTGTCTTTTTTTATTTGCATTTTGATTTTTAATTTCAGTTTTCATAGATAACCTCCAGTTTAAATTCTATAACTTTAAAGAGTATTTACAAAAAGAAAAAAATTATACAAGGAAATTAAGTGTTATAAAAAAAAACTGTAAATAGCTGATTTTGTCGAAAAAGCACGACGAGTTAATGGGATATTGGATTGACAAAAGAAATAAAATATGGTAAAATTTACCAGTAGTCAGAAAGCAGAATGTTAATTTTCCGTAAGATTTTTAAATTGAAAGGATGAGTTTTAATGAATAAAAATCAATTAACAAAAGAGAAAATCTGTGCATTTTATACAAGTGATTATCATTTTGAAATGATAACATTACCGTATATTCATAACAAGCTAGAAGAAAATAAAGAAATAGTAATATTTACAGAAGATAATTTAAATGAAACAGCCACTAAATTAATAAACAATATAAGCTTAAGTGAAGAAAAAAGAGAGCAATTATTAGGATTAGACTGGAGCAATGATGATTTTAGTAAAATAAAATATATTAAAAGTAACATAAAAGATAATGGTATAATATTTATAAAAGGAAATAGAAAATATATAGATAATATAAATGCTAATATAGATATGTGGAGAAGTAAATTAGGTGAAATTAAGATAATTGATTGCTATAATTTAGAAGAAATAGGTGAAGATATGAAGGAGTTAGCAGGTAAATATCAAAAAATGCTAATTACATCAGGAGAAAAAGAAATTTAAAAACCAGAAATGGTTTTTTTTTATATGAATTAGTTATAAATAAAACAAATATCCCTAAATAAATTTAAAATATACTTGAAAAATTTTTAAAAATAGTATATATTTTTAATACGGTTAATTTTGTGTATATATTATTGTACAAGGAGAGGAAAAATTATGGAATTAGAGTTAAATGAAATTAAGTATATTTTAAAAAAATACGACCAAGAACATTTATTAAGACATTACAATACGTTAAATGAAAATGAAAAGAAAATTTTGTTAGATCAAATAAAAAATATAGATTTTGAATTAGTTAAAAGCTTATATGATTCTACAAATCGCGAACTAGAATATAAAGAAACAGAAATTTCACCAATTGAATATTTAGATAAATATAAATTAAATGAAGAATATAAACATTATGAGGCAATTGGGAAAAAGGCAATTAAAGAAGGAAAACTTGCAGCAGTAACAATGGCAGGAGGACAAGGAACAAGATTAGGACATTCAGGACCAAAAGGAAGTTTTGACTTAGGTTTAGAAACAAAAAAATCTTTATTTGAAATTCTATGTGATTCTTTAAAAGAAGAAGGAGAAAAATATGGAGTGAATATCCCATGGTTTATTATGACAAGTAAAGAAAATAATGACCAAACAATTGAATTTTTTGAAAACAATAAATTTTTTGGATATCAAAAAGATAAAAATTTATTCTTCTTTACTCAAGGAGAATTACCTATGATGGATACAGAAGGAAAAATATTAATAGATGAAAACAAAATGATTAAATTAGCAGCAGACGGGCATGGAGGAACATATGAAGCATTAGTAAAAAAAGGAATGCTTGAAAAAATGAAACAACTAGGAGTAGAATGGGTATTTATAGGTGGAGTTGATAATTGTTTAGCAAAAATGGTAGACCCAGTATTAATGGGGTTAGCAATTGATAAAAAAGTTACAGTGGCATGTAAGTCAGTTGTAAAAGCAAATCCACATGAAAAAGTAGGGGTGTTTTGCAAAAAAAATGGAAAACCAAATGTAATTGAATATTCAGAAATAAATGATGAAATGGCTGAAGCTGTTGATAAAAATGGAGAATTACTTTACGGAGAATCACATATATTATGTAATTTATTTAATGTGTCTGCAGTAGAGAGAATGGGTGCTAATCCACTTCCATATCATGTAGCTAATAAAAAAGCAAAATATATGAACGAAGATGGAGAAATAGTTGAGCCAACTTCTCCTAATGCATATAAATTTGAAGCATTCTTGTTTGATGCATTTAGTGCTGTTGATGAAATGGCAGTTTTAAGAGTAAAAAGAGAAGAAGAATTTGCTCCAGTTAAAAATTCAGATTCTGTTGGTGTTGATTGTCCAAAAACAGCAAGAGAGTTATATAAAAAGTTTTATAAAATAGATTAGTAAGAGTTGGACAATAAGTCCAACTTTTTTTAGGAGGAGAAATGAAATATATTGAAGAATACAAAAAATGGTGTGAAAGTGAAGAATTTGATAGAGAAACTAAAGAAGAATTAAAATTAATAAAAGATGATAAAGAAGAAATTGAAGATAGATTTTATAAAAGTCTTGAATTTGGAACAGCTGGATTAAGAGGAATAATTGGTGCTGGAACAAATAGAATGAATAAATATACTGTAGGGAAAGCAACGCAAGGGTTAGCTAACTATATTATAGAACAAGGAACACAAGAAAAAGGTGTAGCTATAAGTTATGATTCAAGAAAAATGTCAAAAGAATTTAGTATGCAAACAGCTTTGATATTTTGTGCAAATGGAATAAAGGCATATTTATTTGAAAATTTGAGACCAGTTCCAGAATTATCGTATGCTATAAGAGAATTAGGATGTACAGCAGGTGTAATGATAACAGCAAGTCATAATCCACCTAAATATAATGGGTATAAAGTGTATTGGGATGATGGAGCACAAATAGTAAGCCCTCGAGATAAAGAGATAATTAATAATGTTAAAGCTATAGAAAATTTCAAAGAAATAAAAAGTATAACAGAAGAAGAAGCCAAAAAACAAGGATTACTTCATTTTGTAAAAGATGATATGGATACAAAATACATAAATATACTTGAAAGCTTAGTATTAAATCTAGAAATTGTAAAAAAACAAGGAAAAGAATTAAAAGTTGTATTTACTCCACTTCATGGAACAGGAAACACAATAGTAGAACCACTATTAAAAAAATTGGGATTTGAAAAGTTATATATTGTAGATGAACAAAAATTACCAGATGGGAATTTTCCAACAGTTGATTACCCAAACCCAGAAGATAAAAATGCATTTAAATTAGCAATAGATTTAGCCAAAAAAGTAGATGCGGATGTAATTTTAGCAACAGATCCAGATGCAGATAGATTAGGAATTTTAGCTAAAGATTCTAAGTCAGGAGAATATAAAGACTATACAGGGAATATGTCTGCACTATTAATTGCTGAATATAGAATTTCGCAAATGAAAGAAAAGGGAATTCTGCCACAGAATGGAATGCTAATTTCAACAATTGTATCATCAAATTTAGCTGGAGCAATAGCAAGAGAATATGGGTTAAAATTTTATGAGACATTAACAGGATTTAAAAACATTGGAAAAATAATGAAGAATAATGATATAACTGGTGAACATAAATATGTATTTGGTTATGAAGAAAGTTATGGATGTTTAATAGGTGATTATGCACGAGATAAAGATGGTGTATCAGCAATAATGGCACTATGTGAAGCGGCATGTTACTATAAAGAAAATGGAAAAACTTTATGGGATGCAATGATTGATATATATGAAAAATATGGATATTATAAAGAAACACAAGTATCAATTGTAAAAGAAGGTCCAAGAGGAGCAGAAGAAATAACAAATATGATGAACAAAATGAGAAATAGTGAAATATTAAAAATTGGAGAATATAGTGTAGAAGCATTTAAGGATATAGAAAAAGATTATATGAAAAATATGAAAACAGGTGAAATTTCAAATATAGGATTAGATAGATCTAATGTACTATATTATGACTTAGAAGATAACTGTTGGTGTGCAATCAGACCATCAGGGACTGAACCTAAAATAAAACTATATATGGGAATAAAAGGTAAAACTGAAGAAGAGGCAAATTTAAAGTTAGAAAAATTAAAGAAATCAATGTTAGAAATTTTATATAATTAATTAAAAAATTAAGATAGCTAAATTAGCTATCTTTTTTCCATCCTTGTATATTTCTAGATATTGCACCAAATACATTGGCTCTAACCATAGGAATTGATTTAGTTAGTGTTATAATTAATTGTTTCATATCTTCTCGTTTTGAAGTTCCATCCATAGGACAAACTTTAGGCATTACCGTAATATCTGCTCTTCGTATATATTTTTTTATTTCCTTTTCAGGAGTTGTTATTAGAGGTCTAATCAAAGTAATATTTGATCTATCCATATAACTAACAGGAGCAAAAGTATTTATACTTCCAGCATATAATAAATTTAAGAAAAATGTTTCTAAAACGTCATCTTGATTATGACCTAAAGCTATTTTATTGCAACCTTCACGAATCGCAATTGAATTAATAACTCCTCTACGTAAATTAGCACATAATGAACAGGGATTTTTTTCTTTTCTAATATCAAAAATTATTTCTTTTGCATTACTTTTTTCTATAAAAAGAGGAACATCAACATCTTCACAAATTTCATATAAAAAGTCTTGATTAAAATATTCGAATCCAGGATCTACTGTAACAGCAATTATTTCGAATTTTTTAGGATAAAAAATTTGTAAATTTTTAAAAGCTTTGAGCATAGTTATAGAGTCTTTACCACCTGATAAACAAATAGCAATTTTATCTCCTTCTTCTATCATATTATATTCTTCTATGGCTTTTCGCATAGGACTTAGAATTTTTTGCATATATATTACCTTTCAAATTAAATTAATACATAAATTATATCATATATTGTCAATATGTAGAAAGATGTATTAGTAAAATTGCTTGAATTAACTAGATAATAGTGATATAATTTAAAGATAAGAGGTTAAAAATTTATGGATAATAAAGAAAAGTATATGAAAGAAGCTTTAAAAGAAGCCCAAAAAGCATATGAAAAATTAGAAGTACCAGTTGGATGTGTAATAGTAAAAGATGATAAAATAATTGCTAGAGCACATAATTTAAAAGAAACTAAATATGATACAACAAAACATGCAGAAATATTAGCTATACAAAAAGCTAGCAAGAAATTAAAGTCTTGGAGATTAATTAATTGTGAAATGTATGTTACGTTAGAACCTTGTTCTATGTGTGCAGGAGCTATTATAAATTCTAGAATTAAGAAAATATATTATGGAGTAAAAGATGAAAAAACAGGAGCATGTGGCTCTGTACTTAATCTATTAAAAGACTATAAGTTTAATCATGAAGTAGAATTAGAACAAGGTATTTTAGAAAAAGAATGCGAATTAGTACTTAAAGAATTTTTTAAGAATCTAAGAAAAATAAAAAAAGAAAATAAGAAAGAGAATAAAAATGATAAATAAATTAAAAGAAGTTAGTAATAAAAAATATTTTCACAGAATAATTTTATCAGTTATATTTGTTACATTAGTTGTAGCAACACTTTTTATTGTTTTAAAATATAATGTAGAAGGAGAAAAAAATTTACCTTTTGAATTATCAAAAATAACAATAATAAGTACAGGGCAAGGAGAGAACAAGGAAGCATTAGATACAAAATGGGCATTTGATTTAATACAAAATAACGATATATATGTATATATTGATAAAAATGAAGAATATTTAGATCAAGAAGCAATTAAATCAATTAGTGTCTCTAATTTTGAATATCAAACTATTGAGCAAAATAATGTAAAAATATATAAACCAGATAGCAAAGAAGAACAAACTATATATATAAATAGTGAAGAAAATATTGTTGATAAAATAGAATATATAGGAACACAAGAGTCAGATTTGAAAAATTTAGAGATTTCAAATCAAGGTGGAGTTATAGGTTTTAGAATTTCAAATGAAGGTATAGGAGAATATAAGTCAGATGAAGATGTAATAAATCACGAAGAATTGTTAAAAAAAGCAGGAATAACGAGTGAAATATTAAATATTAAACTAACATGTGATTTTAATATTAATTTAGAAAATGGAAACAGCTATACAACAAAATTATCTTTAGAACTACCAACAGGTAATGTAGTAGAAGAAGGTACAACATCTATAGAAATAACAGATGTAGAAAAATATATATTTAAAAAAGTAGACTAAAATTTTATTAAAATAGATAAAACACTAAAAAATCACTTGCTAAAATAAAAAATTCATTATATAATACAAAACAGGTATGAACTTAATCTTTGTATGGAGAGAATCCAATAAAGACCTATGAATCTTGTCAGGTCCGGAAGGAAGCAGCAATAAGTAGTAATCTTTATGTGGGATCTTTCCATAGAGAGATTAGGTATCTACCATTTTTTAGGTATATAAAGGATGTGATTTTATGAGTTATACAGCTCTTTATAGAAAATTTAGACCAGGAACTTTTGAAGAGATGGTTGGTCAAGAACATATAACTAAAACATTAAGAAATCAAATAATTTCAAATAGAGTGGGTCATGCATATTTGTTAAATGGTGGCAGAGGGACAGGTAAAACATCATCAGCTAAAATTTTAGCAAGAGCAATAAATTGCTTAAATCCAATAGAAGGTGAGCCATGTAATGAATGTGAAATTTGTATAGGTGCATTAAACGGATCTCTAACTGATATTGTAGAAATGGACGCAGCATCAAATAATAGTGTTGAGGATATAAGAAGTATAAGAGAAGAAGTTAATTTCTTGCCTACAAAAGCAAAGTATAGAGTATATATAATAGATGAGGTACATATGTTATCTACAGGAGCTTTTAATGCATTATTAAAAACATTAGAAGAACCACCAGGACACGTTAAATTTATATTAGCAACAACAGAACCACAAAAATTACCAGCAACTATATTATCTAGATGTCAAAGGTTTGATTTTAAAAAAATATCAAATGAGGATATAATAAAAAGATTAGAAATAGTTTGTAAAGAAAGTAATATAGAAGTTACAAAAAATGGATTAAATATTATTGCAGTATTTTCAGAAGGAGCGATGAGGGATGCACTTTCAATTTTAGAAAGGTGTATTCAAGAAGGACAAAGCAATATTGATGAAGATAAAATAAAAGAATTAGTTGGTATTCCTAAAATAGAATATATACAAAATATATGTGATGGAATATTAGAAAAAAACATAGAAAAAGTGTTAGAAGTAAGTGGAGAAATTTTATCACAAGGAAAAGATGTAACAAATATATTATGGGAAATGATAAAATATATAAAAGATGTTTTAATATATAAAATAATTAATAAAATAGAATTATATAATGATCAAGAAATAGAGTATATGAAAAATATTTCAGAAAAAACAGATAAAGAAACATTAATAAATATAATATATGAATTATCAGAATTAGAAAATAATATAAAATGGTCTACACAAAAGTTAGTTATGTTTCAAGCAGGTATTATAAAAATGTGTAGTACATCTTCAAAACCAAATATCGATGACAGTATTGTAAAAAGAATAGATAAGATAGAAAATTATTTAAGAAACTCAAATGCACAGCCAATTAGGAATGTAAGTAATACTATGAATACTACACATCAGGTTCCAATAATTAAAACATCAAATGTGAGTTTAAATAAACCAGCTAATAAAAATTATTCAAGCAATGTAAAAGAGTTTTGGCCACAAATAATTGGTGATTTAAAAAAATCAGGAAAAATAGTATTATACACAAACTTATTAAATACAAAAGCATATGAAATAAATGATATGACAATTGGGATAGAATTTCAAAATGGTATGACATCTTTTGGTAAAACAATATTAGAAAAACACGAAAACGTAAAAGAAATTTCAGATTTAGTTTCAATTGCATGTAAAAAACCAATGCAAATAAAATATACAATAGCAGAAATGCAAGTAACAGAAAAAAATTTAGAAGAAGATTTAAAGGATATAGCAAATAAATCAGATATATCATTTAATATTATAGAATAAAAATGTGAAAGGAGAAATTTAAAATGGGTAAAAAAGGAGGATTTCCAGGAGGAATGGGAGGTTTCGGAGGAATGAATATAGGAAATTTAATGAAAGAGGCTAAAAAAATGCAAGCAGATATGGAAA
Organism: uncultured Clostridium sp.; assembly: GCA_964370905.1. GTDB lineage: Bacteria > Bacillota > Clostridia > TANB77 > CAG-508 > CAG-269. Next base: position 14,715 of record CAYJKK010000026.1, read on the forward strand.
AATCTCAAGCAGATTTAGCAAGTAAAGAGTTTGAAGCATCAGCAGGTGGAGGAGCAATTAATGTAAAAGTATCTGGAACTAAAGCTATAAAAGAAATAAAGATAAAACCAGATGTTGTTGATCCAGAAGATGTAGAAATGTTAGAAGATTTAATAATTACATGTGTAAATGAAGCATTAAGAAAAGTAGATTCGGCTCAAACAGCAGAATTAGGTAAATATAATTTACCAGGAGGACTAGGATTTTAAAAATAAAACATAAAAAAGGGGGGAATTACAAGTGTCATTTTATTCACCATCAATAGAAAAATTAATAGAAAGTTTTGAAAGATTACCAAGTATAGGTCACAAAACAGCAGCTAGATTAGCATTTTATATATTGAATTCTTCAGAAGAAGTAACAAATGAATTTGTATCCTCTATAGTAAATGCAAAAAAAAATCTAAAATATTGTTCTAAATGCTATAATATATCAGACTCAGATCCATGTTTAATATGTGGAAATGTTAAGAGAGATCCCTCTAGTATATGTGTAGTAGAAGATGTTCGAGATGTTATAGCAATGGAAAGAACACATGAGTTTAAAGGATTATATCATGTATTACATGGATCTATTTCACCAATGAATGGAATAGGGCCAGATGATATAAAAATAAAAGAACTTTTAGCAAGATTAATGGATGGGGAAGTTAAAGAAATAATACTTGCAACTAACCCAAGAGTTGAAGGGGAAGCTACTGCTATGTATTTATCTAAGTTAATTAAGCCATTAGGTGTAAAAGTAACTAGAATAGCTCATGGAATACCAGTAGGTGGAGATTTAGAGTATACAGATGAAATAACATTAACAAAAGCATTAGAGGGAAGAAGAGAATTATAAACTAAATTTATATAAATATAAAAATTAAAACAAAAATATAAACGTACATATTGTACGTTTATATTTTTTATAAATCAGTTATTTAATACTATTAATTAAAATATCGCAGATATTTTCTGTTGAATCTATTTTAGCTAATTTAGAAATATTTTCTTTCATCTGATTAATTTTAGAATCATTATAAATAATACTATTGATTACAAAATTTAAATCAGTATCTTTTTTAACCCAAATTGCAACATTATTATTTTCTAAAAATTCAGCATTTTCTTCTTCTTGTCCTGGGATTGGATTTATTATGATCATAGGTAAATTAGAAGTTAAACTTTCTGTAGTTGTCATTCCACCAGGTTTAGTTATAACAATATCACAAATATTCATAAGCTCGGGTATTTTATCACTAAAGGCTAAAACTTTTACAAAATTGTGAGCGTCATATTCTGAAACAATTCCATTGAAAACGTCTTTCATTTTTTCATTTTTTCCAGCGATTGCAACTATTTGAATATTGTTAGCAGTAGATATTAAATGTCTTAATATTTCAAAAACTTTAGTTTTTCCAAGACCAAATTCGCCACCACCAAAAAATAGAAGTGTTTTTTTATTAGGATCTAAATCAAATTGTTCAAAAATTTGTAATCTATTATATAATTTTTTGAATCTTTTAGATAAAGGAATTCCAAATGGATAAATTGAGTTTTCAGATATTCCTTTTTCAACCAATTGTTGTTTCATATCTTTATGAGCTACAAAGAAAAAGTCAGTGTGTTCATGTCCTACTAACCATTGATCATGTGGAGAGTAATCTGTCATAATTGTAGCTATTTTTGCACTTATTTTATTTTTTCTTTTTAAATATGTACACATCTGACTTCCAAAAGGATGTGTAGAGATAATTAAGTCCGGTTTTTTAGCACGTAATAGTTTTAAAAGTTTTATTGCTAAAACTTGATTTGATCTTGATGTTAAATGCGCTAAAGGTCCTTTTTGAGAATCTGAATACACTTTCCCCCAAACCCACGGCATTAGTTTAGCTGCTTCCCTATATGCAGCAGTTGTTATTTTTTCAATTGTTTTATTTACATATTTTACACAATCAATAAATTCAACATCTATATCTATATTATTATAATTACTTGTTAAATATTCATTAATGGATTTAGCAGCATTTAAATGACCACCACCATATGAAGCATAAAAAATTAATATTTTTTTCATTTGATTACCCCTTTAATTCGTATATACTTTATTCTATTGATATTTTATCATAAAATACATATAAAAAGTATATAAATGTTAAAAATAATTTAAATACATATAAAAAGTATAAAAAATATAAAAAAATAAATACTAAATAAAAGAAATATTTTTAAGAGGTGAATATATGAATAAAATAAAAGATTGGATAGAAAGATTAAAAAAAGGTCATATGCTAACTGTTATAACTATAATGCTAATTTGCATAATTATTTTATTTAGCATATTATATATGACATTTAAAAATGAAAAAATTGAAACAGAAAATAACTATAATATGGCATTTTATGAGCTTGTGACATATATTCAAAACATAGAAGTATATTTAGCAAAAGCACTAATTACATCTACATCAGAACATAGTGCAGAAACATTAACACATATATGGAGAGAAGCAGATTTAGCAAGAAGTTATTTAACTAGACTTCCTATAGCTAGTTACGAATTAGAAAATACAGAAAAATTTCTAAATCAAGTAAGTGACTATAGTTATTCACTATCATCAAAAAACATATATGGTGAAGATATAACAGAAGAAGAGTTTCAAAACCTATCTAAGTTACATCAATATAGTATAGAGTTAGAAAATACATTAAATCAATTATCACAAGACTTAAATAATGGCAGATTTAAGTGGGGCGATTTAGAAAAAAAGGCAACACCGATATTTGCACAGGAAGTTGATAGTATTGGAAAAGATAGTTTTAGTAATATTGAACAAAATTTAAATGAATATGCAGGATTAATTTATGATGGTGCATATTCTAATCATATTGTAAACGAAGAAAAAGCAGGATTAACAGGAGAAAATCTAACTGAAGAGCAATGTTTAGAGAAAGTTAAAACATTTCTAGAGTTAGATAGCATAGAAGAAATAGAAAAGTTAGGATTTTCTGAAAATGGAAATATAGAAGTATATATTTTTAGCATAAAATCAGAAGAAGATAAAAGTGTGAATATAAGTATATCTAAACAAGGTGGCCATATAGTATATATGAATATGAATAGAGATATAAATGTAGAAAATATTTCAGAAGAAGAAGCATATAATTATGGGAAAAATTACTTAGAAACAAAGGGATATGGAGAAATGGAACCAACATATTATATAAAACAAGAAGGAATAATGACAATTAACTATGCTGCAGTTCAGGATAATATAATATTATATCCTGATTTAATTAAAGTTAAAATAGCATTAGATAATGGAGAAGTATTAGGTATAGAAACAGCAGGGTATTTAAATAATCACAAAGAAAGAGAAATTAAAAATACAATGATTTCCATTGAAGAAGCTAAAATAATATTGAATGAAAGATTAAATATTGAAAGTGAGAATTTAGCAATTATTCCAACAAAATGGAAAACAGAAGTACTTTGCTATGAATTTGAAGGTAAGATAGAAAACAGAGAGTTTTTAGTATATATTAATGCAATTACAGGAAAGGAAGAAGAAATATTAGTTATAACAGATACACCAAATGGTAAGTTAGTAATGTAAATAAGTTACATTAAGGGAATAAAAAAGTAATAAAATAAACTACAACGAAATATTAATCTATATTTCATTGTAGTCAAATTTTATGTATAGTTATATGTGTTATTTTAAATATCTATCTTTTGATAATAATTCTCTTGAAACTTCAACTCCATCTTTTTTTAATATTTTATAGGCTTCTGAATATATTGAAGTAGAGCTAGAACCTGTTTGATATGAAAGTATGCTAACTTCAAAATCATCTGGAGTTTCTAAACCAAAAATTGAGACATGCATAGTTCCATTTATGGCTGATGCAACAATTTTTATTGGATAATCCCTGTTATTTTTAAATTTAAAATCAGTTAAACCATAAACAACAGTTGCATCTCTACTAGCTGTAACATATGAAGGAATAAATTGATGATTACTTCTTTCTACAATCTCTAAATTAGCATATACAACAGCATTATATAATGTAGAAGTTGGCTGACATATTCCTCCACCTAATCCATCTACTACTTCTCCAGCTACATACATAGGAGCATTTTTATATCCAGCTGAAATAGTTCTTTCTCCTACAACTTGATTATATGAAAAAGTTTCGCCAGGCATTATAACAGTTCCATTAATTTTATTTGTAGATAATATGACATTTGTAGTTCTATTAGTATCATAATGATTATATTTAGTTGTAAAATCCCCTAATAGATTTGGAAAAGCTTCTGTTCCTATCATGTTAGTTGTAATATTGGGTATTAAATTTTTTAAAGGTATAATATATTCTGTTTTTTCCTCACTTGATATTAAAGATTTAGCTTCATCAAGTGTAATATCAAAATCTATACCATTTACAGAAGGATGGACAGAATATGGATTTTCTGTATAATACGCATCAATTGGAGCTTTATATACTTCAGTATGTATTTTAGTTATATCAATTGGCATTGGATCTTGATGTTTAGTATGTAAAGTGATATATGAATTTAAATTTGTAAAAGTATTTAGATTTTCTTTAATAGATTTAATAGTTTTTTCAATATCTACTACATTTCCAGATTCCCCAGAAGTTACAACAAGTTCGTTATCCTCAATATAATAGCTACTTTCAATAAGTGCATCTGGTAATTGAGTAGAAATTTCTTGTAATGATTTTATTAATTGTTCTTCATCTAAACTAATGTTAGCATTTAAATTAAGAGGAGCAAAGAATGCAGAAACTTTTGTAATTGAATCTGTAAAAATGTTTGTATCTCTTCCAATATTATATGCACTTTGCGCTAAGTTATTTATATTATAATTGATATCTAGTTGTGATGTTGATATACTAGTTGTAAAGTCATTATAAGACAAAAGTAGCTCATCAGGTAAATTTGATTTGATGTAATTATCTAATTGATAGCTAGCATCCGATTTACTAGAATTAGAAACATCAACTCCTAAGATAGAAACGCCACGTATTATATTAGTATTTAATGCACTATATACAACATATGAAAGTATAAAAAATATTAAAAATATAATAAAAAATATTAGAAAATTAGAAGATTTATGACTTGTATTTTCACTATAATTATTAAAATTATTCGTAGTATTAGCCTCTACTTTTTCAGTTGCAGAATTGGATACATTATTTGTTACTTGATTATCATTATCAACATCTTCATTATTAGATGTAGATTCTGTCGATTTAGCTTCTTCTCTAATAATATCGTTAGTTTTTTCTAATTCATCAAGTTTTTCTATATTTGCTAAAATACTATTTTTTGTTTTCGAATTTTCTTTTGTATTTGTCTCATTTTTATCTATAGTTGCATTAGTTCCCATTAAAATCTCCTTTTATAACATAGTAATGATATTATACCATATACAACGTTAAAAATATAATAAAAAATGAGAAAAAAACAAAAAATTGTCAAAATATAATATATTAAAATGGATATAATAGTAGTATAAAACTATAATTAAAGTTTTATACAAAAAAATTTAAATTAGGAGGATATTATGTCTAGAAATAGTAAATTAATATCACAAAATTTAAGAGAAGAAATAGCAAAAGAATTAGGAGTATATGAACAAGTAAAACAAGATGGTGGAAGCTGGGGAAATGTTTCTTCAAAAAATTGTGGAAATATTGTTAAAAAAGCAATAGAAATAGCAAATAGAGCAGTAGAATAATATATGAAAATAGCTAGATTTAATTCTAGTTATTTTCATATTTGAAAACCAGTAATGCGTTGACTTTAGAGCATATATATTGTATAATTATTGTTACTATATAAAATAGAAAACATTATATAATAAGGAGAAGCAATATGATTAAGACAAAAAGATTAAAAATTCAAGGTAGTAGAGATAGAGAGCAACTTGAAAGACTATTAAGTGAGCGGGAAGAAAAAAAATCTCAAATACAACAGTTAAATAAGCGCTTAAAAATATTAAGTGATGAAGTTGTAAATATAATATCACCTAGATTAATTAGGACATTTAAAATATGTTCTTTAGAAACAATTTATGATTTGAAATTCTATTATTTAAAATATTCAACATTTGAAAATATATATGGAATAGGTAAGCAAATGAATAATAAATTAATTGATTTGCTGAAAAGATTTAGAGAAAAAGAACCTGGGAACTATTATCTTTCAAAAGCTGAATATGATTTGTTAATTATTGATAAAAGAAAACTAGAAAAAGAACTAATATTAATTGAAACAGAAGCAAGTAATATTACAGAAAAATTAGAATTCTTTAGATTTTCAGATGGAAAGTTAAGAAGTTTTAAATCCAAGAAAATACATACTATACTAGATTTAATATGGTATTATCAAGAAAAAAATAATTTTTTAGAAATACCAGGTATAGGAACTAAAATTAATTTAGAAATGGTCGAATTTATACAATATTATATATAATGAAGAAGCACTTAGTGAAATTACTAAGTGCTTTTTATGAGTGGAAATATATAAAAAATTGATTTATGTTAACAAATGTGGTAAAATAAATATGGTTACATAATTAGAATATAAGGAGAGAGCAAGATGAAAAGAAGCTATATGGAAACATATAATTGTTTAACTGGAAAAAAGATAGAGTTAGAAAACGAATTAAAAGAAATAGCTGAACTTAAATCGTTATTAATTGTTCCAATACGGGAATTAGATTTACCAGATGATATAGTAGAGCTACTATTAAAGAGAGGGCTAACAAAAATTCATGAATTAAAAAAATTTATCAAAACAAAAGGAAGATTTTCATTATTAGAAAATATAACAGTTGGAATGTCTATAAAGATAAAGAATGCACTAATCTATTATGACGAAAAACATCGGGATATAAAAGATATTAATTTTTCTTACATAGAAAATTTAGAATATTGTGAAATTGATATTTTAGATTCAATTAAGAATGTTAACGAAAAACTAGAACGGTTAAATGTTAATTTAATTGAAACTAGGATGTTTAGTGGAAGTATCGTGAAATTGTTGCATAAAAGTGGGCTTTTGACGATTTTAGACTTATTAGAATATTATACGTTAAATAATTCATCTTTTTTAAAAGTTAAAGGAATAGATGATTTCCTAAATAAGCAAATAGTAAACAGCATAGAGTAACCTTTATAAAATACTTAGTAAAATTACTAGGTATTTTTTATTTTTTGTTGCAAAAAAATATTAATGAGAATATAATATAAAAAAATAGAGAAGAGGTAGTAAATGGGAGAAATAATAATTAAAAACATATTAGAGTTAATAGATGGAAAATTACTTATAGGAAATATGGAAAGTACATTAGGTGAATTTCAAAAAGATAGTAGAATAGTTAAAAAAGATGATGTGTACATAGGTTTAAGAGGAGAAAAACACGATGGGAGTATATTTTGGAGAGAAGCCTTTAATAATGGTGCAAAAACACTAATTATAACTGACGTAGAAATACCAAGTGTAGATTTAGAAGAATATAAAAAAGAAAATAAAAATATAATTATAGTTGAAGATACTCAAATAGCACTATT
>CAYJKK010000027.1:0-10270 GCA_964370905.1 uncultured Clostridium sp.
TTGTTCATAATCATATAATGATGAAAGATGGTAAAATGAGTAAATCAAAAGGAAACGTTATATATCCAGAAACATTAGTTGATAGATATAGTTTAGATGCATTTAGATATTTCCTATTAAGAGAAATGCCATTATCACAAGATGCAGTATTTTCTCCAGAAAGCTTTATAGATAGATATAACTATGAGTTATGTAATGATTTAAGTAATTTATTAAATAGAACAATATCAATGATAAATAAATATCTTGAAGGAAAAATAGAAAATTATCCAGGAAGAATAAATGAAGTAGATGAAGAAATTGAGAATTATACAAATACTCAAATTAAAAAGTTTGAAGAAAAAATAGGTAATTATGAAATATCAAATGCACTTCAAGAAATATGGTTAATAGTTTCAAGAACTAATAAATATATTGATGAAACAATGCCATGGTCTTTAGCAAAAGAAGAAAAAACACTAGAATTAAAATCATCAATGTATCACTTAGTAGAAAATTTAAGAAAAATAGCAATATTAATAAAACCATTTATAAATGACACAGCAGAAAATATATTAAGACAATTAGGAATAACTGAAAACCTAAAAACATGGGAATCTCTAAAAAACTATGATAAATTAGAAAATATCAAAGTAATAGAAAAAGGTGAGCCAATGTATATGAGATTAAATCAGGAAGAAGAAGTAGAATATATAAAAAACGTAATGTCAAATAAAACATAGTAAGAAAGGGGAATAGCATTTTGAATAAAGTAGATAGTAACAATATAATGAATAAATTAGAATACTTAGGACTTAGTTTAGATAAAATACCAAAGATATTAAAAAATGCAGAACCTTTAGAATTTAGAATACCAAAGTTTTATGATGATAAACAGTATAGACAATATAAGTTTATACCTATAAAAGACATCCAAATATTAGTATCTCCAACTAATAAAAATGATAGTTTGGAAGAAAAATATAAAAAAGCAAGACCACTAGGAGACTATTTAAATAGTAAAAATGAAGAATCAATGATTTTATATACTAAATTTTTAAATTTACTTAAAAATTTAGATTTAGATGAATTAGAAGAAATAGAAAAAGAACAAGAAAATTTAAATAAAAAATTACCATTTAAAGTTAAATTTGCACATAATCACTTATGGCAAATATACTATTCTGAAAATACAGAGAAATATTTTATGATAGTAACATTAGAAGATATGAACCAATCTACATTTTTCTACTTATTAAAAAAACAAATAGAAAAAGGAAGAAGCTCTAAAATATTTGTACCAATTAGAAATATAGGGTATAGTACAGAAATATTAAATAAACAACAATTAGAAGATATAGAAAACTATATGTGGCTATTTACAAAAGATTGGCCATTCATGTATGAAGTAGATGACAAAAATGATGAAAAAACCATACAAATAGTTGGAAGAACAGAGATATATGACAAAATAAAAAGTGATTATAAAATAGTAATTAATAATAAAGAAGAAGGTAATAGATTATACAAGCTATTAAAAGCCCTATTTATTATTCAAACAGAATTACCAAACTATTTTGGAGTTACTACATATATAACAAAAATAGGAGAACTAGAATTCTATATAGGAAATCAAAAAATGGTGTATGAAGAAATACCAAGTTGGATAACAGAAGAATACGATATAGGTAGAGAAAAAATTGTTGTATATAAAAATTTAATTACTGAAAATTTATTAAAATTAGATAACATGAAAAAAGAAGCAGTATTAAAAGAATTAGAATATGTATCAAAAGAAAAACAAATATCAACATTTTTAGAATGCAAAAAAACATTTTTTGGAAAGTTTAAATACTATTTTAAATATAGCAATAAATCTAAAAAAGGTAGAAAATTAAGCAACAAAGCAGAAAATAAAAATAATAAAGAGATATTACCAAGTGAGTTTGAAACAGAAATAAATCAAATTGGTGAAAATATAAGAATAGCTAAAATAAAGAAAATAGAAAAAAAGGAAAAATATACTTTAGAAGAACTATTACAGCTATATAAAGATATAGAGCAAAAAGAAACAGAATTAAAAAATATAGTAATGGACTTAAATGCTTTAAAATTAAAAAATAAAAATTTAGATAAAAAGATAGAAAATGCAACATCATTTATAGAAGAAATAGATAATCACAAAAAAAGTATTTTTGAATTTTGGAAATATACAAACAAAGATCAAATGTCAGCACTTCCAGAAGGAGAAAAAGAAGAAATAAATGTTGTTAAAAAAATCGAAAAAGTATTTGATTTTGAAGAAGATATAGAAAAATTTGGAAGACTTATGGATAAACAGCACAGAAGAAATCTTTCTAAGGAAGAATTAGATGCAGTATATATAACTACTACAAATGTTTTAGAAGTTTTAAATAAACTTAAAAATAAGATAACAGTAAAAGAGTTAGAAATATATTTAAAATATATAAAAACAGAAGCAATAGAAGCAAAAACATTAACAAGTGGAGAAGAGTTTGATATATTTGGTGGAATGGTACATGATAATACTAAAGTTTCTAAAATTAAAAATACAGTACATAGAGAACTTCCAAAAGACAAGTTTAATATTTTAGAAATAGCTAAATCGACAGCTCAAATAGCATACAAAATGAAATTAGAAGAGATAATAGTTAAAATAAGTAATGCTCTTGAAAAAAGTCATATTGTAGAAGATATTTCAGTATATAAATATAAAATAGCAGAAAAATTAGATAGTAGAGATATTAATATATATAATATAAATCCTAAAACAGAATTAAGAGAAGCAATAAAACAATCAATTGCATATGGACAAGATGAAATAGAATTCTATAAAATAAAGCTACCAAAAGGTACAAATGGAATAAGTTTTACAAATGGCATATTTTATGATAATCAAAATAAAACACTTCCATTAGGACAAGACTTATCTACAAAAATATTAGTTGATACTCAAAATATTGAACTTGAAATAATATCTAAGAAAACATTTAATATTATGCAAATTGATAAAAGTGTAAAAGATTTTGATGATTTAAATATTAAAAAAGTTACAGTATTTGAATATGGTGTAAAAAAATAAACTAAAAAAAGATCTAAAAGCAAATAAAATTAAATCAAAAGAAAACAAAAATGGAGAAAATAAATATGGATTATGAAAAAGGATATAATGAGGAAAAAAATAGATTAGAAAAAAATATTGAATTTCTTGAATCAATATATCAAAAAAGAATACTAAATTGTGATATCCAAGAAAAAGACAAAAGAAAAATGGCAATAGAAGAATATAGATTACAGCTAGAAAAACTCAGAGTACCACCAAAAGAAGATGTCGAATATAGAAACCAAATAAAAGAAAAAATTCTAAAGCTAGTGGATATAGAAAAAAGAGAAATAGCTAAGTACAGTTATTGTGTTTCTTGTCATAATATTATAGAAGCGGAAGATATATTAAAGAATTATGAAAACAGAAAAAATAAGCAATTAGAAAAAACAGAAAACTTAGATATAAATAAAGCTATACAAAAAGACATAAGCAAACTGAACTTAAGCAAGAATCTATATTTACCAGCTGGCTGTATTTTTGTAAAAGAAATTGAAGAACAAGAACAAAGTAATAACAAAGAAAAAGTTGAAAAACTTGAAAAAGAAGAAAAAATTAAATATATAATTTCAACACCAGAAAATATATATAATTTAAATAAATTAGCAAAAGACTCTAATTTGAAAATTGAAAATATAATAGAATTCAATAAATTTGAAATATTTAATGGAAAACAAAATTTAGAAGTAAAACAAATTTTAGAAGATGTACAAAATACTTCTAATAATCAAAACAATAATAATAACCAAATGATTATAGAGACTGTAAATAATATTGAAAGTATAACAAATATAGATAATACAAAAGTAACTGCAGTTATTAAATATAAAGTTAATATTTTTATAAAAATAATTAATAAAATAAAAAGAGCTTTTGTAAAAGAACAAATTGTTGATTAAAGGTTAAAAACAAAAAAGAAAATAGAAAACTAATAGAAACAAATATAAAGTTTCTATTAGTTTTTTTATAGATTTCTATACTTTTTTATTTCTATTTCTAAACTTTAAAAAGTAAATAACTATGATAATAGCAAAAATAACAACAATTAAAGATATAACAAGGCTAGTAATATAATTAGAATTAGTAGTATTATCTATCTCTTGAGTAGTAGAAGAAGAATCCATTAAAGTTAATTCATTAGAAGAAATTAAACTAGATAACTGAGAATACATTTCAGACTCTTTAGCTATTGCGTCATCTTCTTCTGCTACAGTACGCCTGTGAATATTTATATAATAGGTTTTAGATGTAAAACCATCTTCAGCAAGAACAGTAATAGTTACTAAATTATCACCAATATCAAGAGTTTCTGGAACAGAAATATTAACAGTAGAATTAGAGTTTTCAGCTATTGCTAGTATATTTGCTACTTCAGTAGTAGTATTTACAAAAACAGTATAATTTGTGATATTAGGATCAAAAGTAGGTGAAAGTAAACCTTGTTCTACAGCAAGTGTTTCTAAGTTTGAATTAGCAAGAGTAGGATTACTTGTTTTACTTAAATTAATAATATATTCAGAAGTATTCATCTTGTTTTCGGCTGTAACTAAAATCTTTATAACATTAATACCAGATTTTAAATTCATATTTCCAGTTATACTAACTTCAGAATTTGGATTTTGAGTTAAATATGAAATATTATCTAAACTAGTTAAAGACTCATCAGCTATAAAGTAATATTCAAAAACGTCAGGAGAAAAATTAGGTGTTAAACCCTCAACATTTAACCTAAGAGTACTAAGAAGAGAATTAGAAGGCTCTAAGTTTTGTATATTATTAATATCAGACGAATATGTGATACTTGGAATCACTTCACTTGAGCCTATTAAAAGTTCATGTGTATCAGTTCCAATATCTAAAGTATTCCCATTACTATCATAAAATTCACCTGTAACAAAAATATTTGCTATACCATTTTCTAATCCTTTAAAGGTAAACTTAGGTAAGTTATTTAACTCAGACTCTAAGTTGCTAAAATTACTAGCAGTCCACGTATATATAATTCGGTTATCTATACTATTACTATTTTCAATATTTTTTTGATACTCTATTTTACTATCATCAAAATATATATTTACCGTAAAAGAAGCTATATCATTAGTACTAAAAACAAGTGATAAATCAAAAGTTTCATCTTTTAAAATAGAAGTCTTATTAACAGTTAAATTAATATTTGGACTTGCACTTGAATAATTAGAAAATATAAAAACTAAGATAGACACTAAAAACAGTACTAAAAATAATTTACTCTTTAAATTATTAATACAAAACTTAAATTTGTTATTATATATAACCATAGTAAAATTCACTCCTTATAATATATCTTGAGAAATTATCTGTAAGTCTAATATATGTCTTTGAATTAACAAAGAATCAAGAGAAGATGGATTATTATTATTTTTATTAATATTTCCTGCAACAATGAAGCTATTTGTTAATTTATCCAATTCTAAAATATGACGCTGTAATACTAATAAATCGATACTATCAATTTTGCTATCGCCATTAACATCACCATAGAGTACAACTAAATACTGTGAAATTACAATGTTATTCTCATCTAATATTTTAATCTTAGAGCCAGTTCCAACTAAACCATTATCACTAATAATATTATTATCTTTATCGTAAATTTCCACATTATATATTGTTGTTATTAAACTTTTAATAGTATTTGCATTCATATCTAAATAATCAAATCCACTTATTAAATTGTTTTGAATATCTAAACTTTCATCAAAGCTTAAATCTTCTTCTGGTATAGGTTCAATTACTAAAACTGATACAGTTTTTTTAATATTTCCATCATCACTAGAAACTGTAATATTTGCAGAACCAGTAGCAATAGGTATTAAATTACCTAAGTTATCAACACTTACAATTCCACTATCAGAAGAAACATAACTAATTCCTTTATTACTTGCATTACTAGGTAATACGGAAGCATTTAAATTAAATCGATCCTCAATATTTAAGATTACATCACTATTAGGTAAATATATATCTGTAACAGGTGATATAATAGTTATATCTATTTCATCATAAACACCAGTATTTTCTTTTGAAACAACCTTTATTTTGCAATTACCAGGAGCTAAAGCTAAAATATTCCCATCAGAACTTACACTTGCAATATTTAAGTTACTAGACTCAAAACTAATTTCATTGTTTTTAGCATCAACAGGGAGTATTTCAACATCCAGCTTTTGAGAATCTCCAACATTGAAAGTAGTAGAATCAAGACTAATAGAAACTGATTCAATTTGTATATTAGGTAATTCTTCTATATAGCTTGCAAAAGCATATCCAACTATACCATTTGAAAGAATAACCTTATCCCATAAATCACCAGATTGTCTGCCTTTTTTTATTCTAGTAAAAATATCAGAACTTGTAACAGTTGTTAATATTTCAGAAGAACTAGATGGCAAACTTCTAATATTTAAAGTAGTACTTACATTTGCAAAAACTTTGGTATCATCATCTGTGTAATCATTTGGATTAATATTTGGGCTTTCTGTAGCAAATTCAGGCATATTATCATAAACAGGAATTACAAAAGAAAATTCACCAGATAATAAATTACTATTTAAATACCCTTTATATATAGAACTAGACTCACTATATGGAGCTAAAACATTTGTCATATATTGATGCCAAAAAAGATCCCCGGGAGTATTTTGAGATACATGGAATTTTTGAAGATATATAGTATCTTGACCTAAACTTATATATGAAGAACCGATAAATGTAGCACCACCAGAAATTGAAGTAGCTTTAGTATTCCATGGGATCATATATTTATCTTGAGTACTTTGTGAAGCACCATTACCATTTCTTGCGTATTTAAGCCCATTAATTATTGCTCCCATAGGCTCAGGTGAACTTGTTGCCCCTATGTTATAGAAATTATATAACCCAGTATAACCAGAAACTAAGCCACTAATTGAGCTATGAGATAAAAAGGGTCCAACTTCTTGCCTTATTCTAGAAGCTAAATGATTACTGCTAACATTTGTACTAGATGCAGCATCTAAAATTAACTTAGAATATTTATCTGTTGTTACTATCTTATTTCCACTATAATCGTAATATTCAACAATTCTATCATAAAATTCTGTACCATAAAGGATTTTTTCTATGCTAGAGATACTATTTGTTTTTGAATCAAAAGAAAGTTGTTCAAATTGAAAAATTCTAACTTCGTTTAAAAAGTTTCTTGGATCCATAGAATATTCAACAGATTGTCTAGAGCTATCAACCCAGCCTTTATCAACTTCCACATTATATTTATCAGGCTCTGTATTTTTCCAAGAATCTGAATATGACAAAGGAACTAAATTAACACCGAACCTATTTTCATTATCAATAACATAGTTCCAATCTAGTTCGGTATATAGAGCTGTGAAATTCCAGTTTGGGTATTTTTTTTGTAGTTCGTATAAATATGGCTTGTAACTCTCTGGAAAAGCTTCTATGCCGTATTTAAGATTAATAGCAGAACTATTAATTGGTGATATGAATAAGAAAACTATTAAAATAATAAAAACAGTTAATGTTGTTAAAATATATATAATATTTTTTTTGTTTTTAAAAAACTTTGATATATCCATAAAATATCCTTTCAAAAATATATAATAAAAGAAGAATAAAGAAAAAGTAAAATAAGAAAAAGTAAAAAGTAAAATAAATAAAAATAATAAAAATAAAAATAAGAAAAAGTAAAAACAAATTAAAATTCTCTAGCCTTAATAATTAACCTATAATCTGTATAATTAACACAAGTAATAAGTGTTAATTCACGCATATTATTTGTATTTTGATTTAAGCAATCTACGTTGTTTTTTTCTACCTTGAAAATATCATAAACTTTGTATTCTACTTTACCATGAAAATTATCTAGTAAAAAAATAGAATCATTTATACTTAGATTAATAAGGTTTTTAAACATATTAGAATTAACATAATTATGACCTGCAATAACATAGTTTCCGAATGGTATTAGGATTAGTTCCATAAAATTTAGCAGGAGAAACTTCTAAAGATTCATTTGAATACGTACTTAAAACAGTAGTAGAAAGATCTATTTTAGGTATTTCTAACAGAGCTTCTACATCATAACCCATATATGAAGTTATATCTAAATATGAATTAGAAGAATCATAAGAAACAATATTTTCATTTATAGAACTAATATTTTCATCTACATTAGCTATAGAAGTAGAAAAAGTATTAGATGTAAAAGTACTAGAAACCATATTGCTAAAATAATTTGAAATAGAAGAATTTAGAGAAGTATATACTGTTTTAATTCTGAGTTCTTTAGAAGCATCATAAATAATATATGAACTTAAAATGATAGTTAAAGATATAATAAGGAAAAATAAGAATTTTATATATTTATTCATAAAACACCACCATTTTAATATATATGTATATAGTAATTTATATAGTAAGCTACATAAATAACAAACTATAAAAATCACTATATGAAAAATTAATAATTAATATCTTAATATTTTGATTTTTCTTTTTTCTTAATAACTAAAATAATTAAAGATAATATTAAAATACCAATAACAGGAATAATATATGCATAAATTGTAACACCTGTTTTAGGTAATTCTTCTGGTATTTCAGGAGCAGGCTCAGTAGGTGGAGTTACAACTATTTCATCTGCAACAGTTATATTAAATGAATTTTGGCTAATAACTGCATCACCATTAGTTTTATCAATTAATTTAAATGTTAAAGTATAAGTTCCATTTTCTGTAAACATACCTTCTAAATCTATTTGTTTAGATACATTTATACCACCAATAGAGTCTCCAGCAGTACTTCCAAAACCATCAGCTAATATATCAACAGTAGTATTAGTACTATCTATAGCTGTTAATGTAGCAGTACCAGAACTTGTAGTTGTCATTTCAGCTATAACTCTAGTATTACTAAAAGACTCACCAAGTGAAGAAGTTATAGATAACTTCATATCTTTAGCTTCATCTTTAACTACATTACCTGCATAGTCTAATGAAATATTATAGCTCTCATAATTTGGCATAATAGTTACATTTTGAACAATTGGTGTTACAATATCATCATAAGAAACAGAAGCATCACTATTTGCTAACCCATTAGCAGTAATATTAAATGATGTAGGGTTAGTATTAATTAAATTATTTTTAGCTTTAAAAGTAACACTCATATCTGTTCTAGGTGAAGTTCCACCGGTTGCGTCAAAAAAGAATAATCTAACTTTTGTCCCATCGTTATTTACTGTCCCACCATTAGAACTAACATAGTCAAAAAGTGAACTATCATAAGCAACATCAACTGTATATGCACCCATGTTGCTTCCAAAGTCTACATTAACAGTTACATTTTCGCCAGGAGCAACAGTAGAAGAAGATAAACTAGTTGTAATAGTTGTAAGTGGTGCAGCACTAGAATAATTTGTAAGACTAAAAACAGTAAAAATAAGTAAAGATAATATTAAAGATATTTTTAATAAGAAATTTAATTTTGAATTTTTAAATAACATTTTTTTTTCCTCCTTTTTTAGTTATATATATATTATGGGTAATTTTTAAAAAAATATATCAAGATAAATTTGGAATTTTAAAATATTAAATGAAAAGATAAAATAAAAAAAGTATAAAATAAAAAAGTAATACAGAAAAATTTAATGACTTTTAAAATGAAACATGATAATATAATGTAAGTAGATAAGAGGAAGAAGAAAAAAATTTAAAAAATATAAACAAAAAATAATAAAGTTAAAGGAGTATAGTAAATGAAAGTAATATTAATAAATGGAAGCCCCAATAAAGAAGGTTGTACAAATGTAGCTTTAAAAGAACTTGAAAAAAGCTTAAATGAAAACAATATAGAAACAGAAATATTTTGGATAGGAAATAAACCATTAGCAAGTTGTTTAGGCTGCAAAGCTTGTAGTAAAACAAATAGATGTTTTGTTAATGACAAAGTAAATGAATTTTTAGAAAAAGCAGAAAATGTAGATGGATTTGTATTTGGATCACCAGTACATTTTGCAAGTATAACAGGAACACTATCATGCTTTATGGATAGAGTATTTTATAAAAGAAAAAACATATTTTCATACAAACCATCAGCAAGTATAGTAAGTGCAAGAAGAGCAGGAACAAC
>CAYJKK010000027.1:10370-17922 GCA_964370905.1 uncultured Clostridium sp.
GGAGGAGTAACAGTATTAAGAGAAATAATAAAGTTACTCCCAAATGAAAATTACATATACTATAGTGATTCTAAAAACATACCATATGGAGATAAACTAGATGAAGAAGTAATTAATATAGCAGAAGAAATAACAAAATACTTAATTAAGCAAAATTGTAAAATAATAGTAATTGCATGTAATACAGCAAGTGCAAAAACAGTAACATATTTAAGAAAAAAATATAGTGATATAATATTTGTGGCAATAGAGCCAGCATATAAGATGGTACATGATTTTGCATATGAAGGAGAAACATTAGTATTAGCTACAAAAGGAACAGTACAAAGTGAAAAATTTAAACTCCTATATGAAAAATACAATAACAATAAAACAACAATAGTAAGTTGTTTAAAATTAGCAGATGTAATAGAAAATGGAAGTAAAAAAGATATAATAGAAAATCTAGAAGAAAATATAGGGGAGTATAAAGGGAAAATTAAAAATGTAGTATTAGGTTGTACTCATTACCCACTAGCTAAAGAAGAAATAAAACAGGTACTAGGACAAGTTACTTTTTTTGATGGCTCTAAAAGATTAGCAGTACATTTAAAAAGTTTAGTAAATGAAAAAATAAATAAAGTAAAAGAAAAAACTGAACAAATAAAACTAAGCAAAAAACAACAAATACAATTTATAGATTCAAGTAATAATAAACTAAAAGAAGAAAGATTTTTTAAATTAATAGAAAATTAAAGGTGGTAAATATGAAAATATTAAAAAATAATTTAGTAAATGAAATAAATTTAAGAACAGAAAAAGACTTTCCAGTAAAAGGAATAGAATTTATAGATATAACTCCCGCTATAATGAACCAAAATGTATTTAATGAAATAATAGAAAAAATATCAGAAGATGTTAAAAAATATAAAGTAGAATATATCTTAGCTCCAGAAGCAAGAGGTTTTTTACTAGCTTCTGCAATATCTATTAAATTAAATATTCCATGTATTCCGATTAGAAAAAAAGGAAAACTTCCTAGAAGTGTTGTAGAAGCGGAAATAGAATATGAAAAAGAATACGGGAAAGATATATTAGAACTTCCAAAATTAGAAAAAAACCAAAGTTATAGAAACAAAAAATTCTATTTAGTAGATGATATATATGCAACAGGAAATACAGCAAGAGCAATTAAAAACAAAATAGAAGAATTAGGTGGAAATGTACTAAAAACAGCAGTTATATTAAATATATTAGAATTAAATAATGATAAAGATATATATTCATTAATTGATGTAAATGAAGAATAGGCAAAAAAGTTGAAAAAATAGCTAAAAAGTAGTATAATAGATATATTCGAGTTAAAAAAGCTATTAAATAATTTGGTAGCAAAACAAAAGAAAAATTAGGAGGACTAAAATCATGCAAGAAGAAATTAGAAAAACAACAAAAAGAACCCTAAAAATCAACAAAGAAAAATCAAAATATTCTCAAATGAGTAATGAGGAAATTGTAGAATTACAAAAGTACATACAATTAAAAATTGAGGAAGTTACAAAAGCACACAGAATTGATACAATTAAATTAGGCGAAACAATATCAAAAAATATTCCAGAATCTCAGAAAAAATTAGAATTATTCAAATATGGAATTTCTATAGAAAAATTCCAAGAAGAAACTAGAATTCTAATTGATGAACTCATATTACTTGAAAAAGAATATTTTGAAAACAGAAGAAACTTAGAAACAAAAGAGTAAAAAGCAAAAAATAAAAAGTAAAGAACAAAAAATAAAGAACAAAAAGTAAAGAACAAAAATTAAAAAGAAAAAATCAAACTAAAAGAAGGAATTGTATATATTGCAATTCCTTCTTTTGTGATAAAAAGTTAAATAAAAAAGAAAAAATAAAACAAACATAAAAGAAAACTATAAATACTTTTGCAATTGTTTAATACTATTTTCTTGAAAAGCAACAAAATTATCTAAAATAGAATTAATATTACCTTCAGCATTAGGATTATTATTAGAAAGTTTAACACCTTCAGTAATTCCCATATTAAGACCTTGTACCATCATTTCTGCAATTTTAGAATCTGTCCTATTGTCCATAGTATTCCACTTAATAGTCATCCAGCCCATAGCTTTTTGCATTGGATTTAATTCTTTAGGAAGTTTATCATATTTTTTTAGTTCATTATCTATACTATTTAATAAACTGTTATACTCACTAAATTGATATATTAAATCTTGTTTTAAATCTGTATTTGTAACTTCTTCACTAATAGTAGATATTGAATCCATTCCCATTTTAATTCCTTTTGTAAGTTCATCTAAAATATATTCAGGTTTATTCATAAAGCACCATTCCTTTCAAATATATTATTAACAAAAAAATATAAAATATTATGAGATAAATAAAAAATAGAAGGAAAATAAAAACAAACGAAAAAAATAAAAACAACAAACTAAAACAATAAACTAAAACTAATATAATAATTTAGAATGAAAGAAACAAATGAAAACAACAACAAAATATAATGTAATAATATTGTAACAAAACTGTAATGAAAATGTAACGAAAACGTAATAAAAAACAATTTAAAAACTGTTGAATATTAAATAAAAAAGGAATATAATGAAAGAAAATAGAAACAATAGGAAATAATAAAATTAAAAAAAGGAAGTAATAAGAATGAAAGAAAAAACTAAAAGTGAGAAAATATTAATATTTGGAGTAATAGGAATAATAGCAGTAGTATTAATAATAGCAATGACAGCAGGAAATAGTAAAAATAATAATCAACAAGAAATTGGAGAAGAAGAAAATCAAAAAAATACACTAGATGTAATAAATAATGAACAACAAGAAAACTTAGAATTTGCACAAACAAGTGATAATGGAAGTAAAATAAATACAAGTGAAAAATTAAAAGAACAAAAAGTAATTGAAGGTTTAAATATAAACAACATTGAATTAAAAGAAACAAACCAAGTATCACAAATTTTAGCAAGTGTAGAAAATACAACAGAAGAAACAAAAGGTGGATTTGGTATAATTGTAGATGTTGTTGATAAAAATAATAATACACTAGTTTCTTTAGAAGGTTATGTAGATAAAGTAAAACCTGGAGAAACATTACAACTAAACATATTAGGTACAGCAGATTTTGCAAATGCTTATGACTTTGTAATTTCTAAAGTATAAATAATATATAAAGAGAGAATAACAAAGAGAAAAAAGGAAAAACAAAAAAGAGAAAAGAAAAAATAAAGGAGAAAAACTATGAGAAACACAAAAGGTATAACATTAATAGCATTAGTTATAACAATAATAGTCTTATTAATTTTAGCAGGAGTAGCAATTGCAACATTTAGTGGAGAAAATGGAATATTAACACAAGCCGAAAGAGCAGCTAAAGTAACAAGAGGAGCAGAACTAGATGAAATAGTAAATCTAGCAATATCAGAAGCAACATTAGAAGATGGAGATGTAACAATAAAAGATATAGGAGATATACTACAAGATGATGGAATATTAGAAGATGGTAAACTAGAATGGGTAGATGGTGGTAATACTGGATATTTAAAAGATGTAGTAAATGACATTGTAGTAGAAGTAACTGTAGATCCAAGACCAAATACAAATATATTTTACCCAAACGATGTAGATGATTTTGAAACAGTAGGAATAGAAGTAAGTAAAACTTTAAGTGGAAATAATGTAACAATAACATTAGATATAACAAGTAATAAAACTGATAGTAATATAACAGTAACAGGAAGTGGAGTAAACAAAGAAATAACTGGAAGTGGAACAGTAACAACAACAGTAACAGAAAACGGAACATATATTTTTACCGTAACAGATGGATCTGGAAATTCTAGAGAAGTAACGGTAGTTGTAAATGAGTTTTTAGAAATATCAGATTTAAATAGTATACAAATATCAAAAAGTCCAAGTGATGTAACAAAAGATAATGTAGTAGTAACAATAAGTTATGATTCAAGAGCAGAAAGTGCAATAGAATATAGGGTTGGAACAAGTGGAAACTGGAATAGTGCAACTAACCCACAAACAGTAACAGTGACAACAAATAATACAACAGTATATGCAAGATACAATAATGGAACAGAAACAGCAAAAGAAACAAGTACAACAGTATCAAATATAGATAAAGAAGCGCCAAACAGTTTTAATGTTACAACAACTAATATAACAACAAGTAGTATAACAGTAAGTGGAAGCACAACAGATTCAGGTTCAGGAATAGCAGGATATGAATTTGGTATAGCAAAACAAGGTGAAAGTATAGTATGGACAAGTAGAAGTACTAGTACAACACATACATTTAATAATTTAGAACAAAATACGGAGTATACGGTAGTCGCAAAAGCAATAGATAAAGTAGGATTAGAAAGACAAACAGCTAATTTAAATGTAACAACAAGAGAAGTAACAGGAGCAGTAGGAAATGTAACAATGACACCAAGTACAGGAGCTGCAACAAACCAAAATGTGCAAGTAACAATGAGTACAACAACAGGTTTAAATGTACAATATCAAATAGATAGTACAAGTGGTTTATGGGTAAACTATACAAGCCCAGTACTAATTACAGAAAATGGAGTAATATATGTAAGATTAGTAGATAATGCAGGACAAACAAATAATACAACAGCAGCACTAAATATATTAAATATAGATAAAGTAGCTCCAAATAGTTTTAGTTTAACAACATCAAATATAGAAACTGAATCTTTTACAGTAAATGGTAGTACAACAGATACTGGAAGTACAGGTACAGCACTAGAACATATTGGAATTGATAGATATGAAGTTAAACTTTTAAGTAGTACAAATGATATAATAACAGACTGGACAACAATAGGAACAGCTACAACATATAACTTTACAAATTTAGAAAATGACATAGAAGGTGCAATAGCAAGTGTACCAACACCAACAATGGGAACAGGAATGACAAAAGTAGCATGGGATAGTAGTAATAATGAGTTTACACCAACAACAGATGATGATTGGTATGCATATATAGATACAAGTACAGGAGGAACAGATTACAAGGTAAGTATTAGAGCAATAGATAAAGCAGGAAATATAACAGAAGTAACAAATGCAAGTTATGATGTATCTTTATTAGGGTTTGCAGATACAAGTAAATGGGCAAATGCAAAAACATCAGATGGAAGTTACTGGGTATGGATACCAAGATATGAATATAAGTTAAATGAAAGCGCACAAACTATAGATATAAACTTCATTCCAGTAAGTCAAACAACGCCAACAAGTGGATATAAAATACACCCAGCATTTGAAAACGGAAGTAGTACAAAATATACAAATGGAGAGTGGGATAAAGAATTAGCAGGAATATGGGTAATGAAATATGAAGCAAGTAATGAATCTAATAAACCAAAATCAGTACCCGGAGTAATAAGTTGGAGAAGTATAGATATAGGAGATATGTATTCATATTCATTAAGTTTTGATAGTACAAAAGGAAGTCATTTAATGAAAAACAGTGAATGGGGAGCAGTAGCCTATTTAGCACATAGTGAATATGGTCGTAATGGAGTAGAAGTAACAATAAATACAAGTAGTAGCTATTATACAGGAGGAGGAACTGAGACAGCATATAAGACAAATGTAAATCAAAGTACAACAGGAAATGTAACAGGGATATATGACTTAAGTGGAAATGCATACGAACGTGTAGCAGGATATATACCAAATGGAACTAGTCAGTTATTATCATATGGAAGTCCAATGATAACATCAACAACAGATGGAGCAAATACAAATGGATATTTATCATATAGCACAAAATATGTAACAGCATACCCATATAGTAGTAGTGATAGTTATGAATCCAACTATAACCAATATGCAGCAGTAGATAGTAGCACATACGGTTACGGAGACGCAGTTCTAGAAACATCGACTACGGGTGAAGGTTCGACATCATGGCACGGAGACTACTCGTACTTCCCGCATTCGACGTTTCCCTTCTTCATCAGAGGTGGCTATTACGGTTATGGGTCGAATGCAGGCTTGTTCTCTTTCAGTGATACGGTTGGCTATGGCAGTTCCAATGGTTCCTTCCGAGCAGTCCTAGCTTTCTAGGTAGCCTGCGGAGCCGGGCAGGGAGCCCACTTTATTCCTTGCTCCTGAAAAGGTAAAACAGGAGCGAGGTTAACATAAAATCACACAAAACATAAATAGAAGAGAAAAAGTAGATGCTAAGTCCCTTTAATGTAGAAAATAACATACCACTATGAATAGACGAGAAAGGGCAAATTTTGAAGAAAGTAATATCGCCCCGTAAGGGGCGAAAATTTAAAAAGTAAATATGCTAAAAAAGGGTATTACAATATAACTGTGTTCACCAAGATTCAGTTAAATGATTAAAAAATATATAGCTTTGTCAAGTTAACTGTGTCTTGAAAAAATATAATTAAACTAAAGATGTAAATGGTAAAATAATTAAAAAATATAGAAAATTAAAAAAGTTATTAATTTCAGGGATTAAACTGTTACAACTCGAACTTCCCGAATTCGACGAATCCCTTCTTCGCGAGAGGTGGCAATTACAATAATGGGTCGAATGCAGGCTTGTTCTATTTCAATAATACGAATGGCAATGGCAATTCCAATAATTCCTTCCGAGCAGTCCTAGCTTTCTAGGTAGCCTGCGGAGCCGGGCAGGGAGCCCACTTCGATACACAAGAATTAAGAATTCAATCCAGATGGGTAGATCTTCAAGGAGACTACCGAGAGTTTAACCAATGAGAATGATACCTGATTTGTATCAAAGAAGTTTAATTCCTTTGGTATATCATATATATATCACAAACACATGAACAGTAATTTTGTTTTAGTAGTAAAATGGCGAAAATCCGAAATTATGCAAGTGAGCTGGGTAATAATTTACCTGGCTATTTGTTATATATGAGAGTATATAAGATAGTGTATAATAAGGTGTGTATGATAGTATATGAGGTATAACTGTAAATGATGTAAATATCCATAAAGGGTGTTACAATATAACTGTGTCTAATGTGAAATGTTAATATAAAATGCTGTAAAAAACGGAAAGTAAAAGTATCAATGTCTGAAAATGTAGAAATATGTCGAAAAATAGGAATGATAAAATAATGTAAGCATTTTGGTAGTTTGAAATACTAAGTTCTGAGTTAGAAGTAGTAAAACTAGCAAATATAGATAGTGAAGGTGTTGTAAGTAGTTTTGAAGATATTAAAAGATCACAAAAAGATACTAATTAAAAAATAGAAGCAATATATGTGGTGGTTATATTAATGTCTGAAAATGTAGAAATATGTCGAAAAATAGGAATGATAAAATAATGTGAAGTATTTCTGGTAGCTTAAAATAATAAGCTCTAAGCTAGAAATAACAAAACTATTAAATATAGACAGTACAAGTCTTGTAGCTGATTTTGAAGATGTTAAAATATCACAAAAAATACTAATTAAAGAATAAAAGGAATATATGTGGTGGTTATATGAGTGTCTGAAAATGTCGAAACGTGTCGAA
>CAYJKK010000028.1:0-16362 GCA_964370905.1 uncultured Clostridium sp.
GAACGCTAGCCTGTCACGCTAGAGGTCGACGGTTCGAGTCCGTTCCGGGTCGCCAAAATAAAAGTGTAGAATTTGATTTCTACACTTTTATTTTTATATTTTTAATATTTTAAAAAATTTATTTATATATCTATCTAAATCATCAAAAAATCAAAATGTACATTTTCTTCTAAATTAACTTTACCAGAATAAATATCATCATCGCTAGACTTTAGAGGTATATCAACATATACAGTTGTTATGAATTCCTCATCTAAGTTGTTTGTAATATGAACATCAAAAGAGAAATTAGTTTGTAAGGAATTTAAAGTAATATTGCATCTTTTTAAAAGAGAACCGTCATAGGTAATTGGAATACTTGTATCTGTAAAAGTGTAGTCTGTTTTTAAGTTTTGATTAATATAGCTTAGAGTTATTGGATTAGCTAAATTATTATATAAAATAGGACTAGATAATGGATCACTATCATTAGAAGTTATTTGAAACTCTAATTTATCTGCGATAAGATTTTCTTCTATTATTTCATTTTTAGTAAAACTATGAACACTTTTAAAAAATAAGTTTTGAGTGCCGATTAAAGATGGTGAATCAAAAACTATATTATCAATATATACAGATTTTAATGTATTTCTTGCAGTTTTTTCTTCAGTAGTAGAATTGATGAAAAAGGCAATATCTGTATATTGATAAAGATTTTGAATAGTGAAATGATTTCTAGAGCTGGTATTTTGATCAGAATTAGAGCTACTAAAAAAAGTTAACTTTTCAATATTAAAAACTATATTATCATTTTTTTCAGAAAAATTAAGCACTTCTTTTTCTATAGATGTTTTTAATTCATACTTATTAAAAATTATATATGATAAATATATAAAGATAAGTAAAAATAGTATAGCAATTATTGTTAAATAAATATTTTTTTTCATAAGAGTTCCTCCTTGGTATAAAGGTAATGATAATATAAAAGTTTTGAAAAATCAAGAATAAAAAGTAAAAAAACTATGGAAATAAATTGACAAAAAAAAGTGTAAAAGGTAAAATTAGTTCAGGTGATGAAATGAAAAAAAGAATAATAGTTTTTTGTGTAATAATTATATCTATAGTATGTGTGCTTCTATATAATTTTTATACAAAAAGAAATAATGTTTTAGCTTCTAGTAATGAAAATTTAGAATATAAGATAAGTAAAGCAGAGAAAATAGAGATAGAAGAAATAATAAATGGAAATAGTAAAGAACAAAATTTAAATGAATACAAAGTAGAAGAAATAATTCTAGAATATACAACAACATATAGAAATAATAGCAGTCTTGCAAATGGCAGTATACAAGTACTACAAGAAGGTAGAGAAGGCTTGCAAGAAGTAGTTATAAAAACTACAGAAGTAGAAGGTGAAATATTAGAAGAACAAATCAGTTCTAAAATAATAAAATCATCCGTAGAAAAAATAGTAGAAGTAGGAACAGGAAATTTTATAAGTGAAAAAGCAAAAGTTGGAGATATTGTATATATATCATCAGATAGAGCGGAGCTGAAATTTGAGCCCAATAACGAATCGGAAAAAATGATTACACTAGGAAAAGATGAAGAAGTATGTATAGAAGAAATTGTTAGTAATTGGTATAAAGTATCTATAGGACAAAGAATAGGATATGTAAAAATTGAAAGTACAACTGCAAAACAAGAAATAGTAGATGATTTAATAGTAGAAGAAAACAATTTAAATATTAATTCAAATATAAGTATGAGTATAGATTTAAGTAAGCCAAGTGGATTATCTCTTAGTCAGTTTGAAAAAGTTTTAACAGATTCAAAAGATATAAATGGAATATTTAAAATTAATGCAAAATATTTCTACTATATGGAAGAGCAATACGGAATAAACGGGATATTTGTTGCAGCAGTCGGGATACATGAAAGTGGATGGGGATCTTCTAAAATATCACTAGACAAGAATAATTTATTTGGGTATGGAGCATATGATAGTGATCCATATAATGGAGCATACAGCTTTGATAATTATGCAGAAGGTATAGATTTAGTATCAAGGGTATTTGTTAAATATTATTTACATCCAAAAGGAACTAGTATTTATGGAGGAGAAACAGCAGTTGCCACATATTATAACGGAGCTACATTATCTGGTGTAAATACAAGATATGCAACAGATAAAAATTGGGCAAATGCAGTATTTAACCATATGGAATATTTATACAATAAATTGTAAAAAAATCTTGATATTTTTGGTCTTTTATTGTATCATATATGAGTATAATAATAAGTAAGGACAAACAACTAGAATAAGACAAGGAAGGAGCACTAAATAAATGAAAAAGAGAATAATATTTCCAATAATATTAATAATACTAATTGGAGTACTTTTTATACCAAATGTTAGTTTAGCAAATGAGGCTGCAATAGATAGCCAAACAGAAAGTAAACTAGTAGAACTAAAAGAAAATGCATCTAACTCAATGGAAGACTATAAAGCTGAATATGGATCAGATGTATATGGAACAGTAGCATATATTTTAAATATGGTTAGAATATATAGTATACCATTATGTTTTTTAGGTATAGTAATTGGTGCAATACACCAATATGTAATAGGTGTAAGAAAATTAGATACTCTAGAAAAAGGTATGGCCTTAATGGTATCATTTACAACAATCTTAATAATATGCCAAATATTACCACTAGCTTTTGCTGTGTTTGTAAAATTTGGAAGGGGGTAACGAATGAAGGTTTTATTTGCTGTTAGTAATGAAGAAATATCAGAATCAATAGTTAAAAAATATCAAAAAGAATATAAACAGATAATTTCATATAAAAATGTATATTACTTTAACGCAATAATTAAAGAATTACAAAAGGATAAAAGCTATGATAGAATAGTAATAAGTGAAGAGTTAGAAGCATTTGCACATAATCAATATGATCAAATAGATAAATTTATATTTGATAAATTAGATAGAATAAGTGATGAAGCTTCAAATTCAGATGGGGAAGATATTCCAGTAATAATAATATCATCAGATAGAAGATCTAAAGGTGAACAATTATTAGTTAAATTATTTGGAATAGGGATATATAATGCTATAGTAGGTACTGATAGAAGTATAGAAGAAGTATGTAGATTAATAAATAGACCAAGAGCTAAAAAAGAAGCTAAGCAATATTATAAAATAGATGCAGAAGATGTTAATTATCAATCAGAAAACGAAAATGATGTTAGTGAAATAGAAATTCAAAATATAATAGCTCATTATAAAAGAATTGGAAAAAATGAACAAAAATATATTGAAAGCTTTGATAATATCGCGGCACAATATAATGATGTACAATTACGAATAATAAGTAAGTTTTTACCACTTAATGTAAGAGCAGTGTTAGAAGGGAATTCACCTAAATATCAACAAATAATGTCTTTTTCTACAGTACAAACACAACAAACAAGAAAAGATAAAGAAGAAACTAAAGTTGCAACAGAAAAATTATTAAATTTAAATTCTAATAAAAAAATAATGTCTTCACCTGTTGTGATACCATCTAATGTGAAAACTGAATCAAATATCAAATTAGCAAGACCTAAAATTCAAAAAAATGAAGAAAGAACAATAGAAAAAAAGACAATTGCTGAAGAAACAGAAGATATATTAGATGATACTTTGTTTGAAGAAATTGGAAATATTGAAAAAATTGAAAAAGTAAGCAACAATAAAGAAATCGAAGATTTTGATGTAGAAGTCGAAGAAATTATAGCTCAGAAAAAAACAAGAGGAAGACCTAAAAAAACAGATGACATTGAATTAGAAAAAGCACCAGTTGTAGAAGTTAAAAAAAGAAGAGGAAGACCACCCAAAGCTTTAGTAGAAATACCAGAAATAACTGAACAAAAATCAAATGTAAATATACAAGAGGACGAAGAGGATGACTTAACAGATATATTTGCAGATTTAAAACCAGTTAATGAAACTACTCTACCAGGTATAGACGATATAGAAGAAGATGATATATTAAATACAGTAAGCACTCTACCGGGATTAGAAGAAGATGATGATGACGACGACGATATATTTGGTTCATTAAGACCAGTAGAAAATCTATTACCAGGATTAGATACTAGTGATGAAGAGGAAACTACTTTACCAGGGCTAAGTCAAGAAGAAGATGATGATGATAATCATGGTATAGAAAAAATGTTAGCAAGAGAAGCAGTTAGACCAAGAGCCAAAGTAGAAGAAGAAAGAGCATATCATGAAGAAACAGCTCCAAGAATAAATAATAGTGTACAAGAGGAATATAATCCTACAATTAACTATATTCCAGAAAATACAATAGATATATCGAATTTATTAAACAACAAAAAATTGTCACTATTTCTAGGAACAACTAAAAATGGAACATCATTTGTATTAAATAATGTAGCAGAAATGTTATCAGCATCAGGAGTAAATGTAGCAATTTTAGATACTACAGCAAATAGAAATTCATATTATATATATACAAAAAATGATGAAGCATTAAGAGTTACTGCAGCAAACACAGTTAAAAATTTAATAGATGGAACAGCAAGAGGAGTACAAGTAAATAATAATTTAACTGTATATACATCACTTCCAACTGATAAAGAGGGAATTGAAAATGCAGGAGCTATATTAGAAACTTTAGCTAAAAATCATACAGTAATATTAGTAGATGCAGATTTTTCAACTCCTCTTGAATATTTTAGACAAGTACAAGAAATATACTTAGTACAAACTTATGATATATTAACAATTCAACCATTAACAGCATTTTTAAGAGAATTAAAAGCTAAAAATATTTTAGATGAATCAAAACTAAGAATAATACTAAATAAAGCTGTTAAGATAAAAGGAATTAATGATAAAACAATAATAGGTGGAATGGCATTTTATAATGATCCATCAATGTCATTTATGACAGAGCTATTTGATAGAAATAAAATAAGATATGTAGTAGTACCATTTGATGAAAATGTGTATATAAAATATTTAGAAGCTGTAATTGAATGTGAAATAAATTTAAAAGGATATTCAAAAACATTTATCCAAACTTTAAAAGAAATTGCAAATATGATATATACATTACCAGTAGATAATAATCAAAAAAAATATACACCACCATCAGTTAAAAATGTAGAACCAAAAAATAGTTTTACACCAACAATGAATAATACTTTAGAGCAAATGAAAAACAGATATTAATATTATATATGTGAAATATATATATGATATAGTAATATAATATAAATATCTGGATTGAGAGGAGAATAAATTGTGATAATAGCAGTTGTAGTAATATTAGTATTAATAGTTTTTGGATTAATTATATATAATATTAATATACATAATAAAATTCAAAAATTCAAAAATATGAATCAAAAAATAACAAACCTATATGTAGTACAAGATTTTATCAATGCAATAGGAGAAACTTCAACAGTAGAAACAAAAATAAACAAAATAAATGATATTTTAATAGAAAGATATGAAATAAAATATTCTACAATTGTTGTTTTTGATGGAGTTAAATATAATATAAAAGCATCTAATGTTGATAAAAAACATTGGAAAACATTATCTTCTTTAAGTGAGAACGAGATGTTTAAAGATAGTATAGGAGCAGCAACACCAAAATATATTACAGTAAATAAACCAGATGAAAAATTAACATACCAAGAAATGGAATTTGGAAGAGCTAAATCTGCAATATTTTTCCCGCTATATGTTGAAAATGTGTATATTGGATATTGGATAATAGAAAGTGAAAAGGCACATGACTTTGATAATGTAGATACAACAGTGTTAGAAGTGATAAAAGACAATATAGTAACAGTGCTAAAAACAGTAGTACATCAAAAAGTATTAGAATCAATAGTAAGAAAAGATGAATTTACAGGACTATATTCAGAAGAATACCTATATGGAGAAGCTAAAAAACAAATAGACCAGTATACTAAATCTTCAGTATGTATGTTTAAAATTACAAATATTCAAAAAATAAATAAACAATATTCAAGGGAACTTGGAAATAAAGTAATTACAGAAATAAGTAATTATATAAAATCAAACATAGCAGAAGAATATGTATTTGTAAGATATATGGGACCTAAATTTGTAATTGTATTCTCAGGAGTAGAATTAAATGCAGCAGCAGACTTTCTAAATGACCTAAAAGACAAGATAGAAGAACTACTAATTGCATTAACAGAAGAGGAAGTTAAGGAATTAGATATGAAAAGAGAAAATAGTAGTAAAGAATTAACAGAAGGAGTTAAACCAAAACTTAATTTTGTTTTAACCACATACTATAAAGGAACAGGTATAGAAGAAGTTCTTAAAAAGTCAGAAGAATATTTAGATCATGCAGATGTAAATGAAAGTGATATAACAAGCATATAGATAGGAGAGTGTAATATGGAATTTGATAAAACAATGAATTTTAAAGTTACTAGAGAAGAAAATAGTGAAGCTAGGGAAATATTAAAAGATGTATATCAAGCTTTAAGTGAAAAAGGATATAACCCAATAAATCAAATTGTAGGATATATTTTATCAGGAGACCCAACTTATGTAACAAGCTATAATGATGCTAGAAATAAAATAAGATCTATAGAAAGAGATGAATTATTAGAAAAAATAGTTAAAAGTTATATAGGGATTGAAGAATAATATATGAGAAAATTAGGAATAGATTATGGAGATGCAAGAGTAGGAATTTCAATAACAGACCTACTTAACATAACCGTTCAAGGGTTAGAAACAATACAACGAAATGGATCAGATAAAGTAGTATTAAGAAGATTAGATGAAATATTAGAACAATACGAAATAGATACGTTAGTAGTTGGAATGCCAATTAGTATGAGTGGAAATATTTCTACAAGAACAAAAGTTACAGAGGAATTTATACATAAATTGAAATGCAAATATAATAAATTAAAAATAGAAAGTGTTGATGAAAGACTAACAACTGTAGAAGCACATAAAACTATGAATTTATTAGATGTGAATAAAAAGAAAAAAAGAGATATTGTAGATACAATATCAGCAGTATACATTTTAGAAATGTATATGAATAAACTAAAGAACAAAGAAGAATAAAAAATAAAAAAGCAGAAAAATGAAATCTAAATAAAATAAATTAAAAGAAAAGTTGAAAATAGATTGAAAAAAACTAGAAAATAGGTTATTATATATATGAAGTTTATAAAGACCTAAGCTTATATAAACATATATTTGAAAGGAGAATATAATGGAAGAAAATTTTGAAGGTGAAGAATTAGATAACATAGTAATATTAAATGATGAAAATGGAGAAGAAGTTAAATTTGAATTTTTAGATTTAATTGAATTAGATGAAGAAGAATACGTTGTACTATTACCTTTAACTGTAGAAGGTGAAGAAGGTGAAGGAGAAGTAGTTATCCTTAAAATAGAAGATACTGAAGGAGATTCAGAAGAAGAATCATATGTTAGTATTGAAGATGAGGAAATATTAAATAAAGTATTTGAAATGTTTAAAGAAAAATTCAAAGACGATTTTGATTTCATTGATTAAAAATTAAGACGGATTTTTCCGTCTATTTTTTATCAGTAAATATGTAAAACAAAAGTAAAATAAAGGAGGAAAACAAATGAAAAATTTTTCGACATGGTTAGTAGTAATGTTTATGGGACTATTTTGGATATTAAGGGTAGCAGTAGCACTTGCTTATGAGTTTAATACAGATATAGCAGGTATTACACCACTTAATCAAACATTCGAAATTGTATTATTATTTGCAACACTATTATCAATGGTATTAATAGTTAAAAGAAAGACACTTGGAGCTATATTCTATATAGCAACATATTTTATGTATTTCTTGCCAACAGTAATATCTGGAATAAGCACAATAGCTGGTGGAGGAGTAATAGACCCAGGAGCTGCACTAAATACATTTGTAGCTGTAATAGGATTAGTAATTCCAATAGTAGCACTATTAGATCTATTATTCGATAAAAGCAGAATGGCAAATCCACAAGACAAGAAAACAGACTGGTTCTATAAAAATGAACAATTTGATAGAGAAATTGATGAAAGAGCAGATAAAAATAACTATAGAACAATGTAAAGAATATATAAATAATCAAAAGAATTAAGATAAATCAAAAAAGTATAAAGTACAATAAAAGTATTTTATACTTTTTAACATTTTTCTTTTAGAATAAATATTGTCAAAAAAGTTTAAATATAGTAAACTTAAGATTATAAAAAAGGAAAAAAAGAAATAAGGAGAATAGAAAGATATGCATAACAAAAAGATGATAGTATTAGATTTAGATGGAACCTTATTAACAACTAATTTAGAAATATTAGAAGAAACAAAAAAATATATAAATAAACTAAAAGAACAAGGACACTTAATAGTTATAGCAACAGGAAGATTAGAATATGGAGCAAGAGAATTAATTAAGGGGAAAATATTTCCAGACTATATAATATCTTCTACAGGAGCAGCTATATATGATGAAAATAAGAGTAAGGTTATAAAAGAAAGTACAATAGATAATATAGAAGCAGAAAAAGTATATAAAGAAGTAAAACAAAGTGATGAGATAACTAGGATATATTTTGTGGAAAGAAAACAAGAAAATATATATACAACAAGGAAAAAGGAAGAATATAAATTTCATAAAGTAATACCAAATGTTGAAGACTTTTTATTTGAGCCAAACAAATTTACACATATTGTAATTAGATATATTAAAGGAGCTATAGATAAAATTGATATTGGAAAATTACAGCAAAAAATGCCAGATATTAATATTATGATAATGTATGATACACAATACGGGAAAACACAAATTGAGTTATTTAAAAAAGGCGTAAATAAATATGAAGCAATATCATATGTAGCAAATATAGAAAAAATAGATAATAGTAATATAATAGCTTTTGGAGATAGTTCAAATGATATAGAGATGATAGAAAATGCAGGAGTAGGAGTTGCAATGGGAAATGCTATACCAGAACTTAAAAAAATAGCTAAACACATAACACTTACAAATAATGAAAACGGGATAAAAGACTTTTTAGAAAAATATTTAAAATAAAATATAAAAGAATAAAATAAAGTAAAAAGGATGTGTTTAAAATTAAGATATATGTAATAAGACATGGACAAACTAATTGGAATGTTAAAAAGATAATACAAGGAAGAACAGATACAGAACTTAATGAAATTGGAATAAGAGAGGCAAAAAAAATAGCAGATATAGTAAGTAATCATAAATTTGACTTAATTATATCATCGCCACTTAAAAGAGCCAAACAAACTGCAAAATTAGTAAATAAAGATAATATTCAAATAATAGAAGACAATCGTTTAATAGAAAGAGGATTTGGAAATTTTGAAGGTGGATCAGCATTTGACAAAGAAAAATCAAGAAAAATGTATAATATACATATTAATAGTAGTGAAAACAGCGTAGAGCCAGTAAACGAGATAGTTAAGCGTATATCAGATTTATTTGATGATATACAAAATAAGTATATAGATAAGAAAATATTATTAGTAACACATAGTGGGACTTCAAGAGTAATTGATGCATATTTTAATGGTAGTGATGAAAATGGTAATATAGCTACAGAAACATTAAAAAACTGTGAAATACGAGAATATGAATTTAAAAATAAAGAGGAATAAATATGAAAAATTCAAAAATGCAATTAGAAGAAAAGTTAATAGAAGACTATAAATACTTAAATAGTAAAATTGATTTAAGTTTTTTAGAAAAAAGTAAAGAATTTACAAATGAAGATGTAAAAAGATATTATAAAAAAACCAAATACCTATTATATAGGTTATTTGGATCTAGTAAAGGATATATGCATATCGACATTAGTGATGACGGGATAAATAAAAAAGGTAAAAACTATCAAGATTATCAAGTTGAAAGACTAACAAAAATTATAAAAGAGAATAACTGTAAAAATATTTTAGAAATAGGATCAGGACAAAGTGCTAATCTAAAAGGTTTAGCAAAAAGAAATAAAGAGCTTACTTTAACAGGTATAGATTTATATCCATGTATAGATAGAAAAACTAAAAAATATGGGATTAATTTAATAGCAGGAGATTATCATAATTTAAGTAAAATTCCAGATAATTCTATAGATTTAGTATATGCAATAGAAACAATGTGTTATTCTAAAAATAAGAATCAAATTTTTAAAGAAGTAAATAGAGTACTTAAAGCTGAGGGTATTTTTGTAATATCAGATGCATATTTAGGAAAAGAAAGAAACTTATTGTCTGAAAAAGAATTGTTAGGAGCATCACTAGTAGAAAAAGGATATTACCTTAATGAGTTTGAATTTATTGGTAATATGGATAAATATATAAAAGAGAATAATTTTGAAATAGTTATAAGTGAAAATATGAAACCTAAAATATTAAATCATTTATACCAATACAAAAACAGGATAAATGGATATATAAAGCTAGGAATACTATTTAAGCTGTTTTCAAAAGTAATACCTAAAGAAGTATTAGGTAATGTATTACCAGTCTATTTTATGGCAAATACAGTTGATTTAGATTTATCAATGTATATGTACCATGTATTAAGAAAGAATAAATTGAAAGAAGGATAACAATGAAAACAGCAAATAAAAGATTTTTAAAATTTATATTAGAACTATATAAACCAATAAAAAAATGGGTAGTAGTGTTTATATTAGCTATTATTAGTACAGGTATTGCAACATATATAAGACAAATTACAATAGAAAATATAATAAATATGGATTTATCAGCAAATATAATAGAAAAAATTACACCTAGCATAATACTTTTAATATTATCAATAATATTTGAGATAATATTTTTCTATATAGCAAATATCATAAGATGTATGGTTGTATTTAAAAAACAAAGTAATTACACACTTGAAAAACTATTGGTAAATTTAAATAATAAAGAATATGCATTTTTTACAGATAAACTAAGTGGAACAATAAGTTCTGCAATAAGTCAAATACCAGGATTGTTAATTGAGCTAAATAAAGAAATGGGAGATAAATTTTTTAAAGAGGTAATAGCAATAATAACAAATCTAATACTTATATTTTCAGTAGATATAGTATTATTTAGTATAACTTCAATAATGGTTTTAACAATAATAATTACAAGAATTATGTATTTTCAGAAAAAATATATACCAATTCAAAGTGATGCACAAAAAGAAAGTGTTAAATTTAATGGTAGATTAAATGACAATATAATGAACTATATTGTATTAAAAACAAATAATGTTTCAACTAAATATATAGATAATATGAGTGATAGTTATAAAAAGTATACAGAATATATAGCAAAAGGATATAAAAAAGAATTTTCTTATGGAGCAGTAGCAAACATTTTGTATTTTATAACACTAATAGTATTATTTATATATTCAATTATAATGTTAGATATAGGAACAATAAGTTTAGGAGGATTAGTAATATTTATAACATCTATTATATTATTAAAGAAAAGTACAACAGCATTAAGTTGGAATTACATAAGGACAGTAGAAAAAATCATTAAAATAAAAGCTTGTTATGATGTAATAGAATATGATAGAATTCCCTCATTAGATAAATGCAACAAACCGGATATAATATTTGAGGATTATTCCGTAGAATTTAAAAATGTAGATTTTTTTTATGGAGAAAATAAAGTGTTATCTAACTTTAATTTAAAAGTAGAAAATAGAGAAAATGTAGGAATAATAGGGATAAGTGGTAGTGGAAAAACTACACTTATAAATTTAATATTAAATTTTTACGAACCTTTATCAGGAAAAGTTTTAATAGGAAAAAGTGATACAAGTAAATGTAATCAAAAATCATTATATAATAAGATAACATTAGTATCTCAAGAAACTATATTGTTTCATACTAGTATATTAGAAAACATTAGAGTGGTAAAGCCAGATGCGACCATGGAGGAAATAATAGATAGTGCTAAGAAAGCAGAATTACATGAATTTATAATAGGATTAGAAAATGGATATAATACTATTGTAGGGGAAAGAGGAATAAAATTATCAGGAGGTCAAAGACAAAGAATTTCACTTGCAAGAATTTTTTTAAAAAATTCAGATATTATTATTTTTGACGAAGCTACAAGTAGTTTAGACAATACAACAGAATTAAAAATTCAAGAAAATATTCATAAATATTTTAAAGATAAAACAATCATATGTGTTGCACATAGGTTAAGCACATTAAGAGATATGGATAAAATAGTGGTACTCGAAAATGGTAAAATACTAGAAGAAGGAACACCTCAATTAATTCTAGAAAAATATGATAAAAAGAATTTTATTAGGCAGCAATAAAAAATACAAACTTTAAACTAACTAGAAATAGTTAGTTTTTTATATAAATATATTAAGTTATGTATATGGTTAAGTAAAATTATGATATAATTTAGAAGAAAATAGAGATGTATGTAAAAGGAGGAATAAAATTGATATATATAGTAAGACATGGCCAAACTAATTGGAATCTTGAAAATAGATTTCAAGGACAAGCTAATATAGATATAAATGAAAAAGGAATAAAACAAGCAAATGAAACAAAAGAAAAACTATCTAAAATTAAGTTTCATAAAATATATTCTAGTCCATTAAAAAGAGCATTAACTACAGCAAAAATAATAACAGAAAATGATATTATAATAGATGATAGATTAGCAGAAAGATATAATGGTGAATTAGAAGGTAAAGATAAAAAAATATATAAAGATAAAATAAATTTTTATTTATTAGAAGAAAATTCATATGGAATAGAACCATTTTCAAAATATAAAAAGAGAATATATGAATTTTTAGACGAAATAACAAAAAAATATAATGGAGAAGATATTTTAATTGTAACACATTCGGTTGTTAGTGTTATTATAAGATGCTATTTTGAAGGTGAACCACAAAATAATGATTATGATAGCTATAAATTAGGAAATGCAGAAATAATGAAGTACTAATATTTAAAGATAAAAGGAGGGCTTATGGATATAAAAATAGAAGGTATGAGCTGTGCTAGTTGTAGTAGTACGGTAGAGAGAGAAGTTTCAAAAATCAAAGGAGTTTCAAGTTGCTCAGTAAATTTAATAGCAGGAAAAGCTCACATAGAACATAATATGAAAAATGAAAAAGCAAATGAAATAGAGAAACAAATAGTAAAAGTAATAGAAGATTTAGGATTTAAAGTAAGTTATGAACTAAAATTTGATGATAAGAGTGAAAAATATAAGATATATAAAAAGAAATTTATAAAAAGCGCTATTTTTACAGTAATATTACTATATATAGCAATGGGACCTATGATCTTTGATAATATACCAATTCCAACTTTTATTAATATGAACGTAAACCCATTAAATTTTGCAATAGTACAATTAATACTTGCATTTATAGTAATATTAATAGGTAAAGACTTTTATATTTCAGCAGTTAAAAAATTGAAAAACCCTAATATGGATGTATTGGTTTCAATAGGTACATTATCTGCATTTTTGTATAGTATATATTCTATAATTAGAATTATAAATGGTGATAATCATGCAGTTCATAGCCTATATTTTGAAAGCTCAGCAACAATAATAACATTAATATTACTAGGAAAAATGTTAGAGACTAGAGCATTATCGAAAACATCAACAGCAATAAAAAAATTAATGGAATTAACACCTGAAACTGCATTAAAAATAGATGAAAAAGGAATTGAAGCAGAAGTAGCAACTGATAGCATAAAAATTGATGATATACTTATTATAAAAGCGGGAAGTAAAATACCAGTTGATGGAGAAATAATAGAAGGAAAAACATATGTAGATGAGAGTATGCTAACTGGTGAGAGTATGCCAATTACAAAACATATTGGAGATAGTGTTTCAGCAGGTACAATAAACCAAAATGGAACAATAAAGATAAAAACTACAAAAATCAGTTCAGATACTTTACTTGCAAAAATAATAAAATTTGTAGAAGATGCAAATGCAAGTAAAGCACCAATAGCAAAATTGGCAGATATAATATCTGGAAAATTTGTTCAAGTAGTTATTTTAATAGCAATTATTGCGGCTGTTATTTGGAGTTTCCAAGGTTTTGAATTTGCACTTACAATATTTATATCAGTATTAGTAATTGCATGTCCTTGTGCATTAGGTCTTGCAACACCGACTGCAATTATGGTTGCAACAGGAAGAAGTGCAAAATTAGGTATTTTGTTTAAAAATTCTGAAAGTTTAGAAACAACACATAAAGCAAATACAATAGTGTTTGATAAAACAGGTACAATAACAAACGGAAAACTTAGAATAACAGATATACAAAACTTTAATATAGAAAAAGAAGAGCTTTTAGAAATTATATATTCAGGAGAAAAATTAAGTGAACATCCAATAGCAAAGTCGATTTGTGAAAGTTTAGAGGGAACAAGAAGTGTTAAAATTCAAGATTTTGAAGTTCTTGTAGGAAAAGGAATTCAATTTATATATAACGGAAAAAAAGTATATATTGGAAAATCAGAAAACTTAAATGTTGAAGGGTTTGCAAAACAAGGAAAAACGCCAATTACTATATACATAGATGAAAAATTAGTTGGAATAATAGCAGTTGCAGATACTTTAAGAGAGGAAAGTAAAGAACTAGTTAAAGACTTAGAAAAACTAGGTCTTAATGTGTATATATTAACTGGAGACAATGAAATAACGGCAAAAGCAATAGCAAAAGAAGTAGGTATAAAAAATGTTATAGCAAATGTATTACCAACCCAAAAAGCAAAAGCAATTGAAAACTTACAAAAAACAGGTAATAAAGTAATAATGGTAGGAGACGGAATTAATGATGCACCAGCATTAACCATAGCAGATATTGGAATAGCCGTTTCAAGTGGTACTGACATAGCAATGGAATGCTCAGATATTGTTATTTTAAATGATAATATCAAAGCTATAGTAACAGCAATAAAATTAAGTAGAAAAACACTAAATAACATAAAAACAAACCTATTTTTAGCATTTATATATAATATCATATGTATACCAGTAGCTTGTGGAATATTGTATATTTTTGGTGGTCCAACTTTAAATCCGATGATGGCTGCTGCTGCTATGAGTTTATCATCAGTATCAGTAGTTATGAATGCATTAAGATTAAATACAGTTAAACTTAAATAATGTGTAAAATAAAAATATAAGGAATAGATCAATAGATATGAAATATGTATTAGAATTTAAACATAAATTAAAAGATTTTGAAGATGTGTATAATATTGAAAAACAATACTTAGAAATAGAGTCAATATCAACAGTTAAGCAGATACAAAGTTGGGATAAGAAAAATGATGAAATTCACATTTTTGTACGATGTTTAGAAGTAGACAAGATTGTTGGAGAAATAACTTTATTACCAATAAATGAAGAACATTTTATTAAGTTCATTGAAGCTAATTTGTTAGATACAGAAATTAATAGTGATACTTTGTTAGTATATAAAGAAAAAACGGAATGTTATTTACTATTCTCAGCTATTGCAATTGATAAAAAATACAGAGAAGAAAGAAAAATATTAAGCCTATTATTAGAAGGATTATTTATAAAAATACAGCAAATATTAAAAAGAAATATAAAAATTTTAAATATGTGTAGTGAAGGTCAAACAATAGATGGTCAAAAGTTTATAGAAAACTTTATGAATATGAAGTGTAAAAATATTACAAAAGAGAATTATAAAATATATTCATATGATAATATATTGGAATTTCAAAATTGGATAAAAGATTTTAGAGGTTATATAGATAAATATAATGAAAAGTTTTATATAAAGCCATAAAGAAAACAATAAAAAACATGTGGTAAGAAAATTTTACTAGCTTGTACAAAGGAGTGGAGATTTTGGATGGTTTGAATTTAACTTAAAAAGAGAGTTATCAATGATGTATTTGGAATCAGAAGAAGAAATAAAACTAGGAGAGCAAAAAGTTATTGAAGTCATCAATTATATGAGATATAACAGAGAATAAGTATAAAAACAAACTAATATCAACTGTGTAGTAGGAATTTAAAGACGGAGAGCATTAAGCCTTTATAAATAAAGGAATTACGAAAAATAAGTTTTTATACATTTATGATAAATAGTATAAGATTTATATAAAAAAGAAGGAGAAAACAAGTGATAGATGAACAATTAACACAAAAAATAACAGTAAAAGACCAAGC
Organism: uncultured Clostridium sp.; assembly: GCA_964370905.1. Taxonomy (GTDB): domain Bacteria; phylum Bacillota; class Clostridia; order TANB77; family CAG-508; genus CAG-269. Next base: position 16,283 of record CAYJKK010000028.1, read on the forward strand.
AAAAATATCTATGCCAATAGGATTTGAATATCTGTTAAATGTTTTAATGACTTTAATTGATACTGTTATAGTTGCAACAA
>CAYJKK010000029.1:0-15608 GCA_964370905.1 uncultured Clostridium sp.
TGTGGTCTTGTGTACCTGAAATAGCTTCATCTGCGTACATTTCTATATAACTCCACTTTTATAGTTGGAGCTTTTCTTTCAAAAGACATTTTAATTTCCTCCTTTCTCACATATAAAAAGTAGCAAGTCTTCATAACCTGCTACTTTAAATACTTCTTTATAATCTAAATCTAAAACCATTATAATTTTAATTAGATTATTTATATCAATTCTTGCTATACTACCATTTATCAAATCATTTAATGTAGTATTACAAATACCTGTAAGTTTTGCTAATTTTCTTCTTGATAATTTTCTTTCCTTTAACGAAGATGTAATTATCAATTTTAATTGTTCTCTATTCATTTTGTTTTACCTTTCTATATACAAAAAACACACTAGATTACTCTAATGTGTTTATTTCACTTCGTGTTATGCTCATTTTATTTACTTCAACCTTTTCTTTTTGTATTCATAATCTTTCGCATTTGTCATTTTTATTGTTTCCCCACAGTGTAAATAGGACAAATTTGAAATTTGTTGTGATAAAATATTAAATGCCTCTGTTCCTGTGCAATGACAAGTATAAAATTGAGTTTGAGAATATTTTTTTAATTCATTTGCAATTTGCATCAATAATTCTTTAGACACCGTTTTCTTTGTTAATGGGTTAAATAAATGATAACCTCCGACACACAGTGCTGGGGAATATTTTTCAGCTTTTTTCATAATATTTATAATACCTGTATGTCCACATCCCATAATAATAGCAGTTTGTTGTTCTTGTATAATTAAATTTTGTTCGTGTTGAAAATCATCTTTAATATTTTTGGCATAAAGAGAATCGTTAGTATTAGAGTAATACTTATTTTTACTTTCAACAATAAATAAACTCAACTCATTATCTATTTGAAAATCACCCTCAATTAAAATAATTTGTGGATGGTTTTCTATCTTTTTATTTAACCCAATATCTACTTTCATAAATAAAATTTTAAGAAAATGTGCCTCAAAAGCTTTTCTTTGCACATATATCTTAGCAATTCTATTAATCTTCAAAAATTGTCTTAATGCACCCCCGTGATCAATATGACCGTGTGAAATAATTACAGTATCAACTTCAGATAGATTTATATTTCTTGATTTAGCATTTTCAAAAAGAGTACTGTCAGGTCCCAAGTCAAATAATATCTTATGATTTTCAGTTTCAATATATAGTGATAATCCGTGCTTTGCCTTTAATTCACATTTTGTTTTATTTTCAACTAACGCTGTTATTTTCAAACTATTCCTCCTATCCAGTATATAAATAATCTTTATAATAAAATTATAACATTTATTTAGTTGTTTTTCCAGTAATCACAAAATATTTATCATTTATTATCTATATTTACTTCGTTTATTAAGAATTGAAATATCTTTTTCTCTTTTAATGCTTTTTTAAATTCTGCTATTATTTTCATATCAGTTAATGTTCCATCTTGTAATAAATTAAAGTCTTCAAAAGACATATTTATTATTTTCTTTTCATCAGTAAATCCTGCTTTAAATAATTTATCTAATGTTTTTGATATTTGTGTTATATTACATTTCATTTTCTACCCCACTTTCTCCGCTATCACGATTAATTGTTTTTCTTCACCAGTTACACAAGTAATTAATGTAAGTGTATCTTTATGTTGATTTCTAACTATGTGCGCTGTTCCATTTTTTTCTATGTGATACATATTTACAACTTTATATTCATACTGTGTTTGATTATAATAAATTGTAATTTTATCATCTTGATTTAACTTATGAAGATTTTTAAAATATGCACTTGATCCATAACCTGAATGGCTTGCTAAAATAAAATTACCTTTTTCAGTATCAGGCATATCAGATTCATCAAGTATCTCTATATTTTTATTTACATTATTAAGATAATTATCTTTTGCTACTAAACCTTTTTCTAAATTAATCTTTGGTATTTTTATTACTGCTATATAATTAATTACACTTTGATTATTTTTTTCAGCTGGTTCTTCTAAAATTTCGTTAGTTTCTTCATCAATTATCACTTCTTCTATAATTTGTTTATCATAAAAAGTATTCAATGATTCTTCTTCAAGATTAGATTCATTAATATCTACAATATATTTAATTGTAATCAATGATATTCCTATCAGAAAAAGTAAAGAGCCGATTATAATAAATCGACTCATATTATTTTTTCTTTTTATTTTTTGATTTTCTAATTCCATAAACAACTACTCCTAATCCTGTTAAAATTAATAATCCACTAATTGTTTCAACCATTGGTAATTCTTTAATTCCTGTATCTGGTACTTCAATAACTACTTTTTCATTAGTCATTGTAGCCTTTACTATTTCACCATTTTCAAGTATCTCAAAGTACATTCTTTCAGTATTTAAAATATAGCCCTCTGGCGCTTCTTTTTCTAAAATATAGTATTTACCATATCTTAATTCTTCAATGATAATCATTCCATTTTCATCAGTAGTTCCAGTATAGATTAATTCATCTTTATCATTATAAATCTCAATAACAGTATTTGGTAATGCTTCACTTGTAGAGAAATCTACTTTTGTGAACTCTAATATACCAGTAATAGGTTTATTAGTCATTTCTGCTTTAACTATTTCGCCATTTTCAAGTACTTCAAATTCTACTATTTCATCAGTAATTAAATATCCAGTACTTGCTTCATATTCTTTAATATAGTATTTCCCTACTGCTAATTCTTCAATTATTACTTTACCATTCTCATCAGTTGTTTTTGTAAATAGTAATTCATCATCACTATTATATATTTCAATAATTGTATTTGGAATTGCTTCTCCTGTAATGAAATCAGTTTTTGTAAATTCTAATGTTCCTTTTTGATATTTATTAGTTAAGTCCATAGTTTCATAAACTATACTTGTTAAATTATCTATTTCAGTTAATTCAAACTCATATTTTTCAATATCTAATATATAGTTTGGCAAAGTAGATATTTCTTTAATATAGTACTTTCCTAATATTAAGTTTTCTAATATAGCTGTTCCAGTTTCATCAGTTGTTAATTCACTAACTAACTCATCTTTACTATAATGTTTTACTCCATCTAGTGTTATGATATCTTCATTAGCATAAATACCAAATACTACACCTTTTAAACTTATTTCATCATACTTAATTGTATTATTTTCAAATATAGGTGTTTCACCTTTTTTTGTTATAGTTATTTGTCCTTTAATTTTATCATTTTTAAATATTACTTCTAAATACTTTCCAAAGTTATCTTCTAATATTTCAGAATTTTCATCAATAGTAAATATTACAAGATTTCCACTTAACAAGTATCCATCAGGTGATGATATTTCTTCTAATTGATAAGTTCCTGTAGTTAATGGATATGGTGTTGTAAACTCACCATTTTCATTAGTTTTAAATATACATATTGTTTCTTTATTTGGGTAACTAATTTCTTGACATACATATTCACCAGTTGCTAAATCTTTTATTTTAAATTCAACTCCTGCATAAGCTATTACTTTGCCACTTTCACTATCTACTTTCTCTAGTTTTAATTTTGCAGTAATCGGAGCATTAGATAATGAGTATTTAATTATACTAGGTGAATCATTATTTATTGTTATAGTAAAATCCTCTACCATCTCGTGTCCTGCTGTTGTTGTTTTTTGTTTAATGGTATATGTTCCATAAACTAAATTAATTTTTGAATAACCATCTTCATTTGTTGTAAACTCTGTTACTAATTCATTTTTGTTGTTATAAACTTCAAAAATAATACCTACTTCAGGTTTTAACATTCCAGTTTCACCACTTGCATAAAACTTATTAATCTCTACATCTCTTTTAATTATATTTTCATACACATTTAATACTGGATTTAGATTTTCATTTGTTATATCAAAATAATATCTATTTGTATCTAATAAATATCCCTCTGATGGTGTTATTTCTTGTAGATAATAACTACCAATATTTAATATTTGTCCACTACTTCCAGTAGCATTACCATCTGTTGTAATTTCTTTTATTAAATTACCAGTTAAATCATATATTCCATAAACTGCTCCTTGTAGTGTCGCTTCTCCTTGTGGTTCTTTACTCTGATTATCATTATCTAGTTTGTTGATAGTTATTTCGCCACCTACAACTTCTAAATCAATATTTGCTATAACTGGGTCTTTAAATCTAAAATAACCCATTATTTGTGTTCTGATATCGTGATTAGTAAATACAATTGTTGTTGCATTATCATAATGAGATCTAGTTAAAAATATTTCTACATCGCCAACTGATGTTGGTGTTATTGTTAAAGTATTTCCACTGATACTTACATCAGCTCCATTTGCTCTATATACTTCATATCCTGATAAAACATTATTTGTATCAGTAACTGTTGTAGTTTGACCTAATGTCATTTCTAATTTCGTATTATCAAAACTTGGTAGATTATAGTGTTGATTAACTAATCCCATAATAATATTTTTTTCATAGCTTAAATCAATAAAATCTCCGTGTCCACTTGCTTCAGTCCAAAACTCAACAATTTGTCCTCCAGTTCTTTCCCAAATTAGTGCTTGTGTTGCCATTCTAAATCTCACTGTTTGATGACCTGGATACGAATATCCATAATGACCAATTAATTCTATTGCCTTATTAGTTGCGTCATCATAAGGTGAATTAACAAATCCAAATTCACCTGTGTAATTATCGGTTTCAATATTTACTCCTGGTTCTATACAAAAGACTACTTTACCATTCATATCATATTTGTAATATGGTGCTGAAGCATAAGGTTTTCCTCCACCTCGTCTTGTATAATATACCCCCTCTTCTTTAGTTTGTGTTAATGTTTCATTTGTACTTGCTAAAACTTCACTTGGATTAGCAATAAAAAATATTCCTAATGCACTCACTAGAAATATTAAACTACTTATTATTTTTATTTTCATTTTTTCTTCCTTTCTCACATAAAAAAAACAACCTATCTTTTTAGGTTGCTTTTGCTTATAATTTTATTCCATTGGATTTTCATAGCGTAATATTAGCTTATATCCAATTATTTTTCCTCCATAGTATAATTCTCTTACATCAAATCCAATAATATTATACGCGTCATTCATAGACATTTCAAAACCTGCATCAAAACATTCTTGTTCAGTTAAATATTCCACTTCTTTCATTGCTTCTATATAACCATAATCTATTTCTTCTTTTGGTTCTTCAGATTCAGGAACTGGATCTGGTTGTTTTTCTACTGCTGGTGGTTGTACTACTTCTGGTTGTGTTTCTACTATTGGTGGTTTTGTATTATTATTATTTTCATTAACCACAGGGTCATTTGATGTATTATCATCTACACTAGGTTCTTCTTCGACTATTGTGTCATCTTCTTTTTCGCTACCATCTGAAAAAATATTGTCATTTTCATCTTCAGTATCCAAAGAATTGTCTGTATTTTCTTTTTCCTCTTGATTATCCACTATTGGTTCTTTATATTCCTCTTTATTTAAAATATTTATGCTTAACACAATACCAACTAATAAAATAACAATTACACTTAAAACTATTAATATTTTCTTTTTCATAATATCTTCCTTTCTTTTTACGATTAGATTATATCATTGATGTAAATATATTCAAGTCTATAAATATATTATATACTTTTTTCAGTCAGTAATAAAGAGTTAGTTCAGGGTGGATTATAAGGAGGGATTTTGCGTAAGACTTGCTCCCACGAAATTACCTAGAATCTTTGTCTTTGTTTCGTAGATGTTTTGCATAAAAATCAATCGCTTTAACGACAAAATCTTCTGCCTTTGAATCATCAACATTTTTTGGGAGTACACTTTTAATACGCTCCCTGTTAAATTTCATTTTTTCAACTTGATTCGGTTTTTCTTTTGAAAGTAAATCATCAATAACATCTGCATTCAGTTCTCCCTTTTGTTCTAACTTTTTCATTTGAATTGCTTGAGCTAAACTAGGAGTTGCGTCAGTATAATCTATTATATCAACTAAATCTGTTTGATTATCAATAGATAAGTACGATAATTCTACTGCTGGTCTAAATGCTATAATTTTATCATCAACTTTTTGCAATAGTTCAGGTATCAATTCAGTAAGTCTAATATATCTTCTTATTTGTTCTCTACTTTCATTTTGTTCATCTGCTATTATTTCTCTTGATGTCTTATTATCTAACTTATGCCCCAGTGGTGCAGAAGTTAAATCATTTCTTTCTCCTTGATGTTTAATGGCTTCTAATTTCATTTTATAAGCAAAAGCTTTCTCGCTTGGTAGCAATTCTTCTCTCTGTATATTGGAATCTACCATTAAAATTGTAGCTTCATCATCTGTTAAGTCTTTAACTATTGCAGGTATATTATCTTTATTTGCTAATTTACTTGCAAACTTTCTTCTGTGTCCACTTATCATTTGATATTTACCATTTTCAAGTGGTCGTACAATAATTGGATTAAGTACTCCCATTTCATTAATACTCTCAACCATTTTATTTAAGTTATCATCTTGTCTAACTTTAAACGGGTGGTCAGGAAAATCCACTATATTATCAATATCAATATTTCTTACAGTTGCAATTTTATCTCTATCTTCTTGTGATGAGAATAAATCATCTGCTGTAATCTTTGGCAGTTGCATTTTTTTGTCGTTTTTTGTCATCGTTTATCACCTCCTTTGCAAATGACATATAGGCACTAGCTACTTCACTGTTCTTTTCATATTCAAAAATACTCTTACCTTTATAAGTGGATTCTGCTACTTTAACCATTTTAGGTATTTGTGAATTATAGATTTTAACAAAATCGCCATATTGTTCTTGCAAGCCACTCATAGTATCTTTTGTAAGATTAGTTCTTGGCTCTACAATAGTAAACAATACTCCATCTATCTTTAAATCGTTATTAATATGATTTTTAACCTTACCAATAGTCTTTAATAGATAACCCATACCTTTTGCAGCAAAGAACTGTGGTTGTACTGGAATAATAACTGAATTAGCTGTTGTTAGACAATTAACTGTTAAAAGTCCTAAACTAGGCATACAATCGATTAATATATAATCATATTTATCTTTAACTTTATTCAATATTGTTTTTAATATATTTTCACGATTCATTGCATTAACCAAACTTTGCTCTACATTTGATAAATCAATACTACTTGGTATTAAATCAATATTTTCTTTGTGATTTAATATAGTATCGTCTAAATTAACTTCATCATCATTAATCATATTCATCATCAGTGTTCCAATATTGTTATCTAATTTATCTTGGTCAAGCCAACCACAATAAGCAGTTAAATCTGCTTGTGGATCTGCGTCGACTAATAATACCTTTTTACCTAGTTTAGATAATCCTACTCCTAGATTAAAAGTTGTAGTAGTTTTTCCTACTCCACCCTTTTGATTCGTAATTGCTATTACTTTTGATTCTCTCATTTTTCTCACCTCGCTTTCTTTTATAAATTAGCTATAAAATTTTACTTTCATAGCTATGTAATTGCATAAAAAAGAACCGATATTTCTATCGGTTCACATATGTTATTTATATGTTTGTTTGAATATGTTTACTTAAACTACACTTTTGAGGAAAATCAACATTTTTCTAATTTATAGGTTGTATGTGGAAACATATGAAATCCGTACCACCTATTTTTATAAAAACGGGTATTTTTTAAAAATATTCATTTTTTTTGATTTTTTACACTATTTTGCATTTTTTCAAAAAATCAAAAAAACCCTTATAATATAAGGGTTTAAGCCGTTTATTTACGACATAGTGTGACCAAACACTCCACGTGATATGTTCTTGGGAACATGTTATAGCATTTTATATCTTTTATTTCATATTGGTCTTTTAGTATGTTTAAATCTCTTGCTAATGTATGAACATCACATGACATATATATTAATTGTTTAGGATTAATATCTAGTACTTTTTGAATAGTTATTTTGTCTAATCCTTCTCTTGGAGGATCAACTATTACTGTGTCAAATTTTATATTGAGTTTATCTGTTAGTTCTTCTGCTTTTCCTAAATGATATGATGTATTATATATTTTGTTTATTTTACTATTTTTATAAGCATTATATATAGCTGATTTAACAAGTTCTATTCCATAGATATTTTCTATTTTTTTATGAAGACTTAATCCTATAGTACCTACTCCGCAGTATAAGTCTAGGGTGTTTTTAGATGGAGCGAAATCATTATTTAAGTTTTCTAATAATTTTGAAGTAACATCTCTATTAATTTGAAAAAATGAATTATATCCTATTTGATAGTAAGTTTTATTTACTATATCAATTAAATCTCCTTCACCTTTAATTATTTTTTTATTAAGTACTATTCCTAGTACTTTATGTTCTTCTAGATTATCTGGTATTGTAATAGTATCTAAAGTATTTATCATTATTACTATTTCTTGATTATAATTTGTTTTCATAATTATTGAACCATTGATGATATTAAATTCATAAAGTTTTTTTATTATATTATTAAATTGTTCTTCTATTAATTTACAATTATCTATTTTAATTAAATGATGAGTTTTTTCTGCAAAGTAACCTATTTCTTTATTTTTAACTTTAAGACTCACTTTATTTCGATAATTGCTTTCATTTACTGAGATATATGTTGGTTCTATCTCTAGTTTTGAGAATTTTTTAATTACATTTTTAACTTTATTAATTTTGAATAATTCTTCTTCTTTAGAGTTCATATGTCTTAGATGACATCCTCCGCATTGATTATAATATGGGCAGTCATTTTCTATTCTTGATTTACTTTTTGTGATATAGTTTGTAACTATTGCTTCGTTATATTTTGAATATTCTTTTTTGATTTCTATTTCTACTTCTTCACCTATTAAGGCATTTTTAACGAATGTAATTTTATTATCAATAAAACATATTCCTCTTCCATAGTCGTCTAATTTTTCTATTTTTGTTTTCATAATTTCTCCTTCTTTCATTATACCAATAAAAAAGAGTTTTTTATACTCTATTCTATTTCATTTTCTGGTTTTTTGTTTATTGCCATATATACTATTGACATAATGAATGCAGATGCTACTGCTACTATTAATTGATTCATTATTCTTGGTAAGATAACTGAGTTATCTATTCCGATATTAGTTATAGGAATAAATATTAATGAGTCGATCATTATAGCCATTAATACAGCTACTGAAAATGCTACTATTTTATTTATGTTTTTTCTTAAATAATTATATACAAATATTGCTGCACTTTGTGCTATAGCAAAAGCTCCTAATGATGTAATGATGATTTTTATATTAGGCATATATATTTCATTTACTTTTTCTGGTGCAATTATTGTTTGCAATGCGTTAGCCCCAAGTACTGATGATGGATCTGTTGGAATATTAACTATTATTGTTCCTACTGTAAGCATTATTAATTGAGCTAATATTGAGTAGAATAAACTTTGAAAACTTATCTTCATTCCATATATTTCTGTAAGTATTAGTACGCAAAGAAATGTGAATGGATATGTAAATATACTTGCTGCGAAAGTTAAGTTTTGAACATGGATTATTTTAACTACTACTATATTAGAAAATATTAGTAATGCTGCTAATAAAATAGTAAAAAATATTTTTCTACTTTCTTTCATAATTATCTCCTTTCAATTATTATCTTTATTATAATCTATATTTATTGTATTTTGGAAAAATATTTTAATTATTTGTTTATGTTTTGTAAAGTATTAATATTTATTTATGAAACATACTACTATTAGGTGAATTTATGATTGTAGATAGATTAAAGAAAGAATTTTCTAATAGTAGTGATTTATTAGTTAAAAAGATTAAAAATGTTTATGTGGTGTTTTTAGAGAGTGCTAATAGTGGTGATAAAGTTAATGACTATGTATTAAAGGTATTGATGGTTAAGGACTTTAAGAAAAATCTAAATGATTTGATAGCAGGACCTAATACTAAGGTGGTTGATGGTTATGATCAATGTGAATTTTTCTTAGTTAATGGTTTTACTTTAATTATAAGGAATGATGAAATTTATGCAGTAGAAACAAGAGCTGTTTTATTTAGAGCTGTTTCTACTCCTCAAACCCAGCCTTCTATTTTAGGACCTAAAGATGCCTTTACTGAAAATATCCAAATGAATGTTGGGTTAATTAAGAGAAGAATTAAATCTAGTAAGTTATGTAATGATGATTTTTTTATTGGTAGGAAGTCCGTTACTAAAGTAAGTGTTTTGTATTTAAATGATGTATGTGATTTAAAATTAGTGGAAAGAATTAAGAAGAAATTAAAAAGCATTGATGTTGATGGCGTTTTGGATTCTGGTAATATTTCTCAATTTATTGCTATTGAAAATAAGACTCCTTTACCTACTGTAATGCAAGTTGAAAGACCTGATAGAGTGTCTAATGATTTATTAGCTGGTAAGATTGCTATTGTAGTAGATAATTCTCCTTTTGTAATAATACTCCCTACTTTCTTTTTTGATTTTGTAAATCCTCAAGTAGATGACTATAATAAAAATTTGAATGTTAATTTTATTAAGACTTTAAGATTTTTATGTTTATTAATTACTATATTAGCTCCTGCTATTTATATAGCTTTAATTAATTATAATCAAGAGACGATACCATTTTCTTTATTAGTTAATTTTTCTCAACAAAGAAGTAGTGTTCCATTTCCTGCTGCTATTGAATGTTTTATTATGTTATTACTTAGTGAAATATTAAGAGAAAGTGATATTAGATTCCCTTCTACTTATGGTAGTTCTGTTTCAATACTTGGTGCTTTAATTCTTGGTAATGCTTCTGTTAGTGCAGGGATTGTATCTCCAATAATGATTATTGTTGTTGCTGTAAGTTTTATTTCTTCTTTAATATTTACAGATATGGAAATGATTAATTCTTTGAGATTGTTTAGATTTATATTTCTAATTGCTGCTGCAATAGGAGGATTATTTGGATTAGTAGCTATTGGGTTTATTTGTTTAATTCATGTATGTAGTATCGAAACTTTTGGTAAACCTTATACTTATCCTATGGCTCCTTATGATAAAGTATATAGTAAAAAAATATTATTTAGAGGACCTTATAATAAAGACAAGTATAGAGCTAAGATATTAGCTAAGAAGAATACTACTAGAATGAGGGTTTATAAATGAAAATATTAATTTTATTAATTAGTGGGTTTTTAATTACTGGATGTTATGATTATAAGGAATTAGATCAGTTATCTTTAATTAGTGCTATTGGAATTGATTTTATAGACAATCAGTATATGGTTACTTTAGAAGTTATTAATACCAATATTAGTCCTCAAGATGAAGCTAGTTATGAGGATAAGTCAGTTACTTATATTGGTAATGGAGATACTTTTTATTTAGCTTATGAAAGTGCTCTTAGAAAATTAGATCAAATACCTTATTTATATCAAACTCAGTTATTAATTATTAGTGAAGAAGTTGCTCAAAAAGATTTTGCTAACATTTTAGATTTAATGCTTAGAGAGAATAGACTTAATAATGCTTTTTATACAGTTATGGCTCATGAATTAAGTGCTAATGAATTACTAGAAAAGAAAACTCCTGATGAGCCGATAGTATCAGCTAGTATTATTAGTTTTATTGTTAATATATCTGGTACCGAGTATGAAAGATTTGACACTTTGGTTAATCAATTTTTAAGTAAAGGTATTGATTTATCAATACTTGGTGTATCTTATGAAGAAGATGAGTTATCAATTAAAAATATGGGTTTATTTGATGAGGAGAAGTTTGTTACTTTTTTGAGTGATGAGCATACTGAAATATTAAATATATTACATTATGGTTTTACTTCTCTACCAATGGAAATAGATGGTGATGCCGTTATCTTAAATGATATAGAAAATAGCATTGAATATAATAACGGAGTTATTGAAGTTAACCTTAAAGCTGGAGCGACAATTAAGGAATTAAATGAAAGAGAAAATTTAAGAGAAGATACTATTTATGATGAACTTAGTAATAAGTTTACTAATTTTATTCAAAAAGATATTATTGATTTAGTAAACACTTTAAGAGACTATCATATTGATCCATTAGGATTTGGACATCTTGTGTATTTAGAAGATAGTGACTTATATACCGAAGAGATTGGGCATGAGATTAGTTATAAAGTTAATGTTGATATTACTGTAAATAAGAATGGATTTATTTTTGAGGTGATTAGATGATTACCAAGAGACAGTTTATGATTCTTCAATATTATATTGTAAGATCTTTATTTTTAGGCATTGGTATGTCTAGTATATGTGGGATTGCTAATACTGCTACTCCTTTTAGTGCTTTATTAGGTTTTATATTAGGTTTATTATTTTGTTTACTGATATATAAAATTAATGCTATTAAAGGTAATTTAACAATTGTAGAATATTTAGATAAGTATAAATATGGTATTATTGGAAAAGTAATTTTATTTCTTATTGCTACGATATTGTTTTTTAGTATTATTTTAATTATTTCTATTCTCGGTAATTCTTTTTACTTAATGAATACTCCAATAATGTTAATATCTATGACTTTATTTTTAGTTATTTTTTATGCTACTAAGAAAGGTGTTATTCCTTTTATGAGAGCTTGCGAGTTATTACTTCCTTTATCTTTGGCAATATTTATTTTTAAATCTATAAGTTATGGGATGCATGCTGATATGAGCAATTTAAAACCTTATATAAATGCACCTCTCATTGATATTGTTAAGAGTACTTTGATATATTTTGTATATACTGCTGCTCCTTGTATAGTGTTACTTAATTTTAAGAATACTCATAATGTAATTAAGAAGAAAGCTATATGGGGCTATGTACTTGGTAGTGGTACAATATTTATTACTTTATTATTAATTACTTTGGTAATAGGTTTTCCATTAGCTGGAATATTTAGGTATCCTGAATATATGATTATGAAGAAGATTAATATACTTAATTTTATTGTTAATATTGAAAACATTTTAATGATTATGTTTATTTTTGATAATGTTATTTTAGGCTTTTTCTTAGTTAATTTAGTTTATGATATAGTTAAATCTATTAACTCTTCTAAGATAGTAATTAAGTATTGGAATATATTTTATATTATAAGTTTAACTTTATTATTTGTTTACTATTTTTATCCTAATTATATAAGGGTTTTAACTTTATACAATTATGCTTATATAGTTTTATTAGGTTTGTTAAGTTTATTTATCATTTATTTTTTTGTCATACGAAAAAAAATTATATCTAAGTGATATAATTTTTATTTTCCTTCTAAGCTAAAGCTTTTAGCATCAGTTATTGTTACTGTTACTATTTCACCAATCATGTCTTTATTTCCTGGAATATTTACTAATTTTAATGTATCAGTATATCCATATACTTTATCATTATTTTTTTCACTAATTCCTTCAACTAAGACTTTAACTTCTTGATTTAATAATTTTTTATTATTTTCTAAACTATAATTATTTATTATTTTATTTAGTTCTTGAAGTCTTGAATTTTTTTCTTCTTCGGTTAGATTATTTTCCATTAATGCTGCTGGAGTCCCTACTCTTGGTGAGAATATAAAGGTAAAGGCACTATCGAACTTACATTCATTTACTACATCTAGTGTATGAGTGAAATCAAGCTCTGTTTCTCCTGGGAAAGCAACTATAATATCTGTAGTTATTGCTACATTAGGAATAGTATTTTTTATTTTTTTAAATAATGTTAAATACTCATCTTTTGTATAACTTCTTCCCATAAGTTTTAATATTTTAGAACTTCCACTTTGGAGTGGTAGATGAATATGAGACATGATATTATCATATTTCGCTATAGTATTGATTGTTTCATCTGTGAAATCCCATGGATGAGATGTTACAAATCTTATTCTTGGTACATTTAATTTAGCAATACTTTCTAATAGTTCTGCAAATGATAATTCATTTTCTAAATCTTTACCATAAGCATTAACGTTTTGACCAAGAAGGGTAACTTCTTGATATCCATTTTTGTATAAATTTTCTACTTCTTTAATTATTTCAATTGACTTTCTACTTCTTTGTTTTCCTCTTGTATAAGGAACTATACAATATGTACAAAATTTATCGCATCCATATTGGATATTAACATATGCTTTTATTTTAGAGTCTCTTTTATATGGAATGTTTTCAAATACTTTTCCTTCATATGAATATACACTTATGTTTTGTTTATTGATTGATTCTTCTAATAATTTATGTAATTCATGAATATTATGAGTCCCAAATACGACATTAACGTAAGGATATTTTTTTAGGATTTCATTAGTTACATGTTCTTCTTGAGCCATACATCCACAAATACCTACTAGTAATTCTGGTTTATCTTTTTTTAAGTGTTTACATCTACCTAGGAATCCAAATACTTTATCATGAGCATTTTCTCTAATTGCGCAAGTATTTAATATTATGAAATCGCTATCATTAAATATTTCTGTCTTGATAAATCCTAATGATTCTAGCCTTGCTGATATTTCTTCTGAATCATGAACATTCATTTGACAACCGTAAGTTTTTATATAATATTTTTTGCCTTCAAAGATTGGTTTTTCTTTATTATCATGATTTATATATTCAACATTATCTTTAGTTCTTTTTTTTGCTTCTTTCATATTAGGTAAATTCATATATACACTTCCTTTGCTTAGTAATTATATCAAATAGTTATTATTTTGTCATCACCATATAGTTTTTGACATCATAATTACATTTTTGATTTTATACTTGAATAATCAAACGAAAAACTATGAACTTTTATTCATAGTTTTATTATTAATTATTTGTTATTACTGATCGAGATGTAATAGTATTATATTCGACACCTGGATATCTAAAAAACGTCCAAATTCCTGCCCCAGTCTTGTTGTTTGCATGGCCACCTCGCACAAACCATGAGTGAACATTGCTAACGAAATATGCGTCATCGTTGTTCCAGTATGTCATAGGATCATTTTGGGGATTCAATTCTATTGTTGCATCTCCATATAACCCTCTTGTATAATCATATTCGTTTGTTCCATATTCGTAGGAATCATAGTATTTTACATCTGGGGCGATTGTAAAATTCGCATATGATGAATAGAAGTTTCCGCTTTCATCTTGCATATTTCCCATTACATATTCGTACCTTCCCCCGGCCATATCATACACACCTGTTATATTATGAGTTGTACTTGCTTTAATTCCATTTTCTGTCTCCCATCTATTGTTTTCTGGGCATATTTCTAATCCTGTTGATGCTACTATTTGAAAAGTGTCATCTCCACCACATCCTGTTACTATATCTGATTCCGGATAATCAGTAAAAAAATTGTTATTTTCTATTTTTGTTGAACACGTTACATCATCTTCACATATTCCATACTTTGATTGGGATAAATATGCTACTGCTCCCCATTCAGTATTTTTCATCATATGTACATCCTTTGTTGAGTTCAGCGAATAGGTTGTCGTAGCATTATTAATGTTATCATAGTAGGTGCTGATATTTGTGTTATGTGCTGAGTTAACATTTGGTTTTATTATGTATGTTG
>CAYJKK010000030.1:0-11361 GCA_964370905.1 uncultured Clostridium sp.
ACTCTTCGGAATAGGAATAATTAACTGCAGGTTCTAGTGGTTGAAATATAGAATAACCCAATGTTGTTTTAATGCCGAAAGGCACTAATAATATTGCTATGCAAAAAGCAAAGATTGTCCTAGTACCCAAAAACACGTGTGACACACGGTTTTTAAATATAGATATCCTGTTTTTTCGGTTTTTGATTTTGGTTGAAAAAACAAGAACTGCAAAAATAATGATTAGCACACTGGTAACTGCTACCAAAATCAAAATTTCAGTTTTAAAGTATCTATAATATCCAAAGATAGAGTATATTTCTAACGCCAACAACACATTAACCAAAACACTGATATAATTTCTTCTCTTTTTAAAGGTCAAAATGCACCCTATAAGCGCACTTGCAAACAGCATCACCCAACTTAAAATTTTGGATTCGTTATATGTCAAGTCAGGAAAACATACAAACATTAAATTCTGATACCATATCATAAGAATAATGCCCCAATAAATATTTTCCCAAACAAATCTTCTCAAGCTCATTGTATTTTTGTTTTTCATAATCGAGCCCCCTTTACTTATTCATCACGTTTTTAAATGGCACAATGTCTTCTACTTCTGTTAAATCTTTTTTATTATCTAGTTGATCTATCAGAGAGATAAATCTTACATTCATTAGTGGGAATAGTAACTCTATATAATCTGATGCTTTACTATAGTTTCTTCCAAAACGAGATAAATCTTTTACAATAACAGTATTAATTTTTAAATTTTTAACATCTTCAATCATTTTTAAAAAAGCTGGTCTATCAAATGTAGTACCAGTATATCCGTCATCAATATATTCTTCAATTAATTCTATATCTTTTTCTTTTTTTAAAAATTCATTAATATAGAACCTTTGATTCTGAATACTATTAGATTCTTTTGAATTATATTCATCTTCTTTAGATAACCTAAGATATATTCCTGCTTTATATTTTTTACTCATCTTTTTTCACCCTTTTTAGCAACAAATGATTATTGATTAACATTAAACAAAATAATGAAATATTTATATTTTCATAACTTAAGTTTTCATAAATTTCTTCTTTATAATGAGCAAAAATATTACGAATGTTTTTACCTACACCATTTCTAGGCAAAAATATATATTCCAAGAAATCTAAATCAATATCATCAAAAATTGTTGATAAATCCTTAATCGAGTTACTTAATGTTATTGCATTTTCATTTATGAATTTGCTACCTAAATTTTGTTTTAAATAAATAGTTCTCATCATCTTTTCTATTAAACCACATAAACAGGTTTGGACTTTATACATACATTGTTTTACTAAATCACTGTTTTTTAAATTATTTTGTTCTACCATTTCACATAAAAATTGGAGCAACATATTAAAGTCGAATAAAACTTCATTTTCGTTGTAAGATATATCATTGAATTTTAGATATGCCAACCAATTATTGAATTGTAATAAAATAAATCTTTTTATTTCATCTTTATTAAAAACTATTTTATTAATAAAAAATATATAATGTTGCATTAATATATCTAAACTTCTTTTAAAACTGACTGTGAATATATCATCAGTAGGTTCACTGCTTGTTGAAATATCATCAGTCAATTCCCTTTCATGGTTTTCGTATGTATTTTTAATATAACTCATCGGTGCTTTACTGTCATCTGGTTGCATATGTGTTAACCTTAAAATTCTTAAATTATAATTCAAAGATTCATCTTTTAACACATTCATAAACTCAGATATATTAATTTCATACTCAAATTTTGTTCCATTAGACAAAATATATTGATCTAATTTTTTTCTTTCGTCTTCTAGCGAAGGTTTTAAAATATTATAAAAAGGATCATTTAATTTTTTTAAAAAACCTATGAATTTTTCATAAAAATGGTAATATTGTATAACTTCGTTTATTTCTTTATTCAAACACTTATCTCTCATTAAGTCGACAACAAGTTTAATTTTTTTATTATATAGTTCAAAATTTTTTTCTTTTAAAGCGAAAAATATTTCATAGTAAGATTCAACATGTGTCAAAAAATATTTCTCTAATTCAGTATCTTCCAATATTAATTCATAGTAAATTAAATTACTATTAAATATTTTCTTAAAGGCACTGAAATTATACATTATTTTAGTAGGAAATTCCTTTATTAAATATTTTATTATTTCATCACTTTTTGAATGATACTCTAACAAAAGAGAAATAGTTATATCAATAACATCATGTTTTATATATAATTCTTCGTATTCTCTTTTTAAGATATTTTGATAATCTGATTTTAAAAACATACTCATACTACGTTTTTCCAAAGTTATATTCGAAAAAAAATACAATATTTTTTCAAGTTTGTCTTTATATTCACTTTTCACTAATGTGCTATCATATTTATGAACATTTAGTATAAATAATGCATCAATATAGTCATCTAAACTATTAACTATTATTTTAGTCTTGCTTTTAAAATGATTTTTAATTAAGTCTTCAAAGTCAAACAAACTTTGAATAAAATAACTTGTTGCCCAATCTTCATTACCATAATATTTCAAATGTATAATTGTCTTGTTATTTTCGTTTATTTTCTTAACAACATTCATTAAAACCCCCCCCTATTTACATTTTTTTTGCTAAATATGTAAAAACTTGTTTTGAAAAACCCTTATAAATAAAGGGTTTGCAAGGAGTTTTTCTTAAATCCGTATACCCCAGTTGATGTTTGATTTACTTAATGATTCATCTAGTTCTTTATTTTCTCTTTTTTCTTTTCTTTGTTTTCTTTTTTGATACATATCCATAATTATTTACCTCCTTGTATTATTTTTTTTACTGCGTCCACAACTTCATCATGAACTAAATTATTACTAACTATTGCTCCATTTATATCAGTGTTATATTTTTGTTCTTCTCCGAAAAGATTAGTAACCTTTCCTCCAGCTTCTTCTACAATTACTTTTACAGCAGCTATATCACAATTTTTATTTTTAGTACCTGGAAATAATGCTAAGTTGAATTCTCCGGTTGCAACACACATACAAGCTCTAATAACGCTTCCTATACTTAAGAAATATGTTTTTTTACCTAATTCCGTAATTAATGGATATATGTTATATGGAGAATTTGGCCAATTATCAAAATTAGATATACTTCTTTTGTCATCTAAAAGAATATTATTAACCGATATTTTTTTATCATTTAAAAATGCTCCTTGACCTTTAATCGCACTATACATGTTTTTCATAAAAGGATCATATACTACCCCTACTAAACTTTTTCCTTCAACAACTAATGCTAATGAAAAAACAGATACTGGAATGTTTTTTGCATAGGGACATGTCCCATCGACAGGATCACATACCCAAACATAATCACTGTTCCCAAATTTTTCTTCTTCTCCATCTACTGCATGATTTGGAAATTTTTCCTTTACCTGTTCAATTAAATAAGTGTTTATTTCGTTGTCAGCTTTAGTTACAATAGTCTTATCTTCTTTATAGTATTCTCCATTATTACCATTAAAATATTTAAGCATTATCTCTCCTGCTTTATATGCTATTTCTTTCGCAAATACGATATATTCTTGCATTTTATTATCCATTTTAATCTCCTTCTTTAGACATAAACCATTGTTTAAAATAAGTACATTTATTTTTTTCATTTAATTCAATATAATATACCATATCATATATTTCATTTCTTGATAACTCCAGTATATAATTAACTGTAGCTTTACTTTCGTTTAAATTCAAGATTTTATAATCTAATTTAATTATATTTTGTTCTTTAATTTCAGTCCATACTTCTTCAATATTTTGTATTCTATCAAAAGGAGTTTCATAATATAGTGCTGTTTCTTCAAATAAGTCAACTATTTTTTCTACTTCTTTATGCAACCAATACTGTTTAAGACTTTCAATCCATATTTCCACTATTATTTACCTCCTTGAGTTCTTCTTTCAATTAAAGTATATCATATATACATGTAATTTTGAATGATAATAAAAGCACTTTATCAGTGCTTTTTATTGCAATTTCTTTTTAAATGGTTTTTTTAATATATTTATGATTGTGTCTATTACTAAGTTAACATTTTTTATTATAAAATCAAATCCAATTTTAAATATATTAAGTGATGTAATAAATACTATTATAGGACATGAACATATAATGAATAATATTGTTTCTATATAGTTGAAAGAATCGTATAAGTTTGTATATGTAAAATATCTAATTATATATACATGTAATACTAGGACTAGTAATGAATTGACACCTATATTTGTGAATATAGTTTTTTTATTGGGGATAAGTTTAATTAGTGAGAATGTTGCTATTAGTGCTGCTATATATATTCCTATTCTTAAGAGAAATCCTTCTATTAATGTTGCATAGGATAATTCATAACTAGCTCTAGCATATAACATTGATAATGGGTATGCATTTGTTTTATACAAGTATGCTCCTATTAATACAAGGATGAGTCCTGTAATAGCATAACCTATATTAAATGTTCTAATTTTTTCTATATGTTCTTTAGTTAGGTAATGACCTATTAGAAAGAATGGATAAAATACTATCGTTCTTGATAATGAATAGTCTGCTCCTATACCATCTATAAATCCTACAGCTAATGCTATTATTATACTTATAATTATTGGATATTTTATTTTAGTAAATGTTTTAGATATTAATTTCCATGTAATTAAGGATAATAAATACCACTGGGCATAACCAGGCATGAATAAATTAAATGTTGGATTTTTATCCCAAACAAATGCGTAGTATAAGTACCAAGCTACATATATAACTATATATGGAATGATTAGATTTCTAAAACAGTTTTTTCGATCTTTATCAAGATTTTTAGATAGGAAGCCTGATAATAAACAAAATGCTGGCATATGGAATAAATATATAAATACATATGCGACATCTGTTGATAGGTATTTTCCTAAGCATTGGCTAAGAAGATGACCTAGCACTGTTAGAGCGATGAGTATTCCTTTCGTATTATCAATTAGTATTAATCTTTCTTTTTTCATAACATAACCTCTTTATTATTTTAATTATATCATATTTTAATTTCATATAAAAACACTAGTTATTATCTAGTGAATTATTTGATTTTTTCTTTTTCAAATCTATTTTTTAAATTATAATTTATTGCCCATAAGTTTTCATTCGCTTCGTTAATATTATTTCCCCATATCCAACCTCTTATTTTTAAGTCTGATGGAGTTATTTCAATTACTTTTACTTTAGGAAATTCTTCATCTTTATTTTTACCTTTTAATTCTACTTTGCATACTTTTTTTATTTCTTCTTTGATAATATTTATTACTTTATCAATATTATTATTCTTATTAATAGTGAATTCTGTAAGTAGAACTATTTGACTATCTTTATGATCAGAATTTTCAATAATTAATTGGTTTAATAATTTATTTGGTAAAATTTCTTTTTTATTACTTTCTGTTCTTATAATTGTATGTCTTATAGATATTTCTTCAACAACACCACATATATTTTTTTCTGGTAAAAAGATATGATCACCTATTTCAAAGGGTTTGCTTAATAATAATTCTAGACTACTTAGGAAGTTACTTAGTGTATCTTTAATAGATAAACTTATTATTGCACTACTTATACCTAATGTAGATAATATTGCTATAGATATTGATGATAAGGCATTGAACTGTGATAATACTAGTCCTATTCCTATTCCATATAAAACTACAGTTTTTAATCTTTTTACAAATACTAAAATTGTAGTAATATTTTTTTGATGATGTCTTTTAATTATCTTTTTGATTATTTTATTAATTAATAAGTTTATTAAATATATTATAAATATTATAATTACAGAAATAATTATTTTTGATCCGTATTCAGTTATTATATTTTCCATTTTTATCACCTATTATAATTATATCAAATGAATATACTAATGACAATTTATTTTAATATTTTTATTTTAATGTTTTCTTTTGCTTCAACACTTACTTTTCCACCAATTGGAAAAGTAAATGCTGGTGTTGTATGACCAAAGTCTGCATTGGCAATGACTGGAATATTATTTAGTTCTTTTTTAGTTTTGATAATAGCTATCCACTTTTCTTTTGTCATGTTGCTTTCTACTTCTGCTCTACCTAGTACTATTCCTTTGACATATTTGAAGTCTGGTAAGTTAATTAATGATTGTAAGTTTCTATCGAATTCATATACAAAGTCATCTCTTGATAATGCATCATCTTCAATAAATAAGATAGAGTCTTTAAGACTTGGCATATATTCTGTACCTTGTAATAAATTAAGAGTACATAGATTTCCTCCAACTATTATACCTTCAGAGACCCCATTATTAATTATAAATGTTCCTTCATTTTGATATTCTTTTCTATTTGATTGATCTTTATACCAAGCATCGTTACTCCAGTATTTTGAGTTTTCAATTTCATATGATTCTGATGTGAAGAACATTTTTTTGAAATATTCTAATGTATAATCGAATCCTGTTTTCATTGCAAAGTTAGAGAAGTTTGGACCTGAATATGTTACTAATCCTGTTTTTTTATAGATAGCATTAGATAATACTGTTATATCTGAAAATCCACAAAATATTTTAGGATTTTGTTTTATAATGTCATAGTCTATATAATCTAATAATTGGTTAGCGTTATATCCTCCTAAAACTGTGAATATTGCTTTTACTTCTTTATCTTTGAATGCTTCATGTAAATCTTCTACTCTTTCTTCTATTGTTCCACAATTTAGATAATCTGTAGTTTCATTAAAGTTTTTACTAAATGTAACATTTAACCCCATTTCATTGAATTTTTTAATAGCTATTTCTTTATTTTCTAATGAGAGTACTGATCCTGTTGTTGATGGAGCTATTATTCTTACTGTGTCTCCTTTTTTTAATAATTCTGGTATTATCATTTTATTAATCCTTTCTTTTTTCTTTATAATCATCGTAGTTTCCTAAATATGTATTTATATTACCATTTTTAAATTCAATTATTTTGTCAGCAAATTTATTGATAAAGTAACGGTCATGACTTATAAATATTAATGTTCCATCAAAATACTCTAGTGATTCTTCTAATACTTCTTTAGTTGGAATATCGATATGGTTTGTTGGTTCATCAAATATTAGTGTGTTTATTTTTTGTTGAAGAAGTTCTGCTAGTTTTATACGCATTTTTTCTCCGCCAGATAAGTTTTTAACTCTTTTATTTGTATCTTCTGTTTTAAAACCAAAGTTTGCTAATATACTTCTTACAACTTGTTCATTAGATCCGATTGCTTTATTAAAATATTCTAATAATGTTTGTTCATTATTTGAGAAATCTATTATTTGAGGGATATATCCTATTTTTACGCTAGGTCCAATAATACAATACCCTTTTGTTTCTAGATTTTGAGTACCCATTATTGTTTTTATTAATGTTGTTTTACCTGTACCATTTTTTCCTAAAAATGCTATTCTTTCTCCAGCATAAATATCTAAATTAATACATTTTAAAATCTTATTTTCATTTGGAGTTATTACTTCTAAATCTTTTGTGGTAATTATTTTTTTACTTGATTTTTTTTCTTCAATAAATTCTACGTCTAGTTTTTTTTGTATTTTTGGTTTTTTTGTAGCAATAGCACGCATTTTTTGAGCTCTTTCCCAAAGTGTTTTACCTTGTTTTGTTAGTGCGGAACTATTTCTTCCCATACCTAGTTGCATAAATTCTTTGGCTTTTTGTTCCAGTTGTTTAATTGCTTCTTGTTGGTTTTTAAATTCAGACATTTGGATTTCAAAATCTCTTTGTCTTTCAACTAGATATCCTGAATAATTTGTTGAATATGTTTTCCCGAATCCGTTATCATCTATTGCTAGGATTTTATCAGACATTTTATCTAAAAAGTATCGATCATGAGATACTATTATCGATGCTCCTTTAAATGATTTAATATACTCTTCTAACCACTCAATTCTTTCTATATCTAAATGATTGGTTGGTTCATCTAGGATGATTAAGTCGGGTTTAAGAATTAATGTTTTAGCTAATTGGACAATTGTTCTTTCTCCACCTGATAAGTTACTGTATTTTTTTTCTAGAAACTCTTTGTCATATTTTAGACCATAAATTACTGTATTTATATTTACGTCCATATCGTATCCACCAAGTAGGGAAAATTTTTCCATTAGATTACAATATTTTTCTAATATATTATTATCTGAATTATTTTCTAATTTTTTTTGATAATCTAATAATTTGTTTTCCATTAAGTTTAGTTCACCAAAAGATTCTTTTAATACTTCATATACTGTTCTTTCATCTTTTATTTCTGAACTTGTTTGATCTAAATAAGCAACTTTAGCTCCTTTTTTGATATTTATTGTTCCACTATCTGGATTAATAATTCCCATAATTATTTTTAATATTGTTGATTTCCCACAACCATTTGGACCAACGATTGATAAAGATTCTCCTTCATTAAGATTGAAAGATACATCTTCAAAGAGTGATCCATATCCAAAGTTTTTTGATATTTTATTTACGTTAATGATTGTCATATAATCACATCCTTTTGTTAGTATTTTATATTTTTTAAAAAAATGATATTTGTTCTTCTTTTATACTTTTAGTTTCTCTATAAGTTATTATGGCATCATTAGGTACTTCTCCTATTAATGTTTTTGAGTTTGGGTTATGTTTTTTTATATTATTACTTGAACTTTCTTCGCTTTGCAATGCATAGCAATAGTTGCAACCATTATTACAACAGTTATATGTACCTATTTCAATACTTTCTACACATCTACATTCTTCTCTTTGATTTTTATCTAGTTTGACATTTATTTTAGTATTTAATATTTCTTCTATTAAGGTTTTATCTATACATGAACTTTTAGTTATATTGTATTTTGTTAAATCTATTTTTTCACTACATGTATATAGTTTTATATTATATTTATTTGCTATTTTGGAGAATATTTCTGCTAGTTGATGAATAATATCTTCTTTCATATTATACACTGGGTTTTCACCCATTCTACGAGTAACATTTTTATATGGATCTACAAAACTTATTATACATCTATTTGTGTAGTTTTTTAATTTACTTGACATATGTTCAAACATTTTTTCATGATATTGGATTGTGAATTCATTATTTATAATTATGGGATCATATCTCCATACAACTTTATTTGACCCTAGTCTTTTACTTAAGTATTTAAATGATTCTAGGATTTCTTTTTTATTTGGTAAATTCTTCTCTATTTGTTTATTATATGGTGTAATTGTAAATTGAAAATAATATTGATATCCTAAATTATCTATTTCATCTAAATATTTGATGAATGGAATAGGATTTTTGGTCCAGAACACTATTATATCAACTGATTCTTTAGTTAGTAGTGCTTTGGAATATCTATTAGGATTATAAGGATTTGGTATTAATACATAACCTTCTTTTAATCTATTTAAAAACCATTCTCCATAGAATGAAGGAATATCGGTTCTTCTTGTAGCACTAATAATCATTTTAATTTTTATTATAGAATATTCTTAATATATCTTGATACATAGGATATTGTAGTTCATTTATTTTATTTATTAATTTTGATGTATCGTAATCTAGTTCACATTGTGTATAAGTTATATTTTTTTCTTGTATATCAAGTATTCCATAGTCTCCTTTATTATTTTTATTGAATGTTCCTAATGATCCTGAATTTATATATAGTTTTTGTTCTTTATAGTAGTTTGCTTTATGAGTATGACCTGATATATAGATATCATGGTTTGAGTCTTTATATAGTAATTGATATTCTTCTAAAGTTGGTTTTTTAATAAATTGTAATTTATTATTATTTTCATCTGTTGGATAATGTTCTATCATTATTTTAATATTATTTATTTCTAATAATATTTTATTTTTTAATGTTTTGATAAATTTTATTGATTCTGGATTTAATTGATCTTTTGTCCAGTTATGATTATCTTTTTCTATTTGCGTCATTTTTCTATTTCCATGAACTATTTCTGGAAGACCATTGATCAAGTAGTCTTCGTGATTTCCTTTTACAATGATTGTTTTATCTTTTATTTCATTAATTAATTCAACTACTTCATTTGGACATGGTCCAATACCTATTAGGTCTCCTACTATGATTATTTTATCAACTTGATTGTTATCAAAAGATGATAAAACTTTTTTTAATGCGTAGATATTTCCATGAATATCACTTATTATACCTAATTTCATATTAGTCCTCTTCTAGTATTTTAAATATAGTATTAAATGATTTAATATAATATTCAAATTTTTCAGAAGTATTGTCACCTTCTAAATAGTCGATGATGTATTCTAATACTATATTGTTTTGATAATTAATATTTTTTAAATTATTTATAGATTTTTTTAATTCTGAGAGATAATTACTATTGATTGTAATTTCATGATGATCTTGGATATTTTTTATATCATGAATATGAATATTATTTAATTTATTTGTTTGAATTTTACTTAGTTCACTTATTTTTTTATTATCATATAAATCATGTCCTACATCATATGTGAATGATATTTCATTTATATCAGTTAATATGTTGTCTATTTCTTGATTATTGATTCTTTTAACACCTTGGAATACATTTAAGTTTTCTAAACTAATATTTATATTGTAGTTGTTATTTTTTATATAGTTTAATATTTCTAATACATATTCTTTTGTTAATTTTATGGATTGGTTTATTTCTTCGTTACTTATACTATGAATAACAATTGTTATTTTTTTATTAATTGTTTTTGATATTTCATTTATGTTATCTAAGTATTCTTTTATATCTTTCATATTTTCTAAATTGGGAAGATGACATTGAAAATCCATTCCTTTAATTTTGGTATATTCAGCTATCTTATTTAATTCATATGAATTAGATGTACTTATTTCTATTCCGTTAATTATTTTGTTGGGATTATATTTATCAATAATGTTAGTTATTTCAGATATATTTAGTTCTTTTAGAATATTAGTTGATAATGATATTGCATATTTCATAATTACTGCCTTTCTGATTGTTTTTTATCTAAACATCTTCATTCTTTTTTTTTGATAGTTTATGTTCTACTTTTCTTATATATTTTATTTGTTTTAATCTTATTGATACTAATTCTTTTGTTGTCATAAATATAATTGCTAGTTGATTACTTAGATTATCAATATCTACTGGTTTTAATTCACTTTCAATACTCGATAATAGAACTGTTGCTTCTGTTAGTTCATTACTTTTTATATTTTCATTTAACGTTTTAAGAAATGAGATTGATTTTAGTTTTTGACATACTTTTTCTAT
>CAYJKK010000030.1:11371-12246 GCA_964370905.1 uncultured Clostridium sp.
TTTTATATCATCATCTAAATTATCGTATTCTTCATAGAATGTTTCAATACTATTATTTTCAAAATATTTTATATATTTATAATAGCCTTCTTTATTTACTATATTTTCCATTGTACCCTTTTCTTTTACAAGAAGTTTTTTAAACTTCTTGTATAATAATTTTTGCTATTTTTATCTAATAGTTTTTCACATAACATGTTGTAGAATTCAATACTTTCTTGTGAATTAATACACGATAGTAAAGAGTCTAGATAATGTTCTATATCTTCATCTTGAATATTTTGATTGGAATAGTAGCTTTCTTTGATCATTTCAAACATGATCGTTTTTGTGTTTGAAAGATCTTTAAAGATGTTATATAATTCTTTATCCATTTTTATTCCGTTTGTTCTATTAGATTTTTCATTCTTTTTAAGCAGTCTTCTGGTGTATGATTATCATAAGGAGTTATTGAATACTCATATTCTGGTATTTTGAATAAATCCCAATGTTTTATGGCGTAATGATTAGTTATTGTTCCAGTAGGTAGTTCTGCTACTACTATGAAGTATTTGTCTTTTGTTCCATGTTGCTTGTCTCTTATATGTTTATGATTTATGATATTTTTATCATCTAATTCTTTAATTAGTTGATTTAATTTTATAGTAATATCATTCATATTAATAATCACTATCTAGTCGGTCGTTTACTACTTTGATTTTTTGTAAACAAGCACATTTACATTCTTCATCACTAATATTAAGCAAGTTTTTAAGATGAATTAGGTTTAATAATAAATTATTAACTATATCTATTTTTGACCCTTTAAATAACTTTGTAGAAAGTTTAAATAAGTTATTAAATGTTTCTAGGATGTCGGTATTTAATTCTTGATA
>CAYJKK010000031.1:0-10270 GCA_964370905.1 uncultured Clostridium sp.
ACTATTATATACTCCATATGTTGTACTATTTATTGATGCCGCCTCTATTTCTCCTCCTAATATATTTATTATTCCTGCATTACTATTTAATACTCCATAACTTCCTGAATTTATTGTTCCTCCTTTTATATTTATAGTACCTTTTGAAGCATTTTCAATACCATATGAGCTACCTATAACCATTCCGTTTTCTATATTTATAATTCCTTCACCAAAGTTATGTATTCCATAATATCCGTTTTCAATTATGCCTCCACTTATATTTACTGTTCCTTTTGCTTGATTTAGTATTCCAAAATGTCCCTGTGTTTTCCCGCCATTCATATTTATTGTTCCAGTACTTGTATTTTGTATTCCCCAAGTACTTGTCATTTCTATCTCTCCCGATATATTTATTATTCCCGTGCCACTATTTATTATAGCATAACCTGTAATATTTATTCTTCCTTTTGCTAATTCTATTGTACCGATATTTATATTTTTTATTCCATAATTATCTCCTGATATGCTTCCTCCTAAAATTTTCACACTTTCACTACTTTCGTTATATATAGCGTTATTACAATTTATGACTCCGCCTACTAATTCTAGTTTTCCTTGCTCTAAATTGTATATTCCATAATTATAATTTTGCCTATTGATTATATTGCCTTCTTCCAATATTCTTACTATTCCGTTTTGTTTATTTCTTATTGCTATATTATAACTATTTTTCATCTGTACTTTTGTAGCTATATCTAAAATTCCAGTATTTATTATTCCACTAAACAAATTGTTATTATCTACTCCCAATTTATTAAACTCTATACTACCTGTATTATCTACTGATGTATCTATAATTTGTAACTCTCCACTATTTATTATTGTATCAAAACTTTCTATTTTATTTCCATTTAAATCTAATATTAGCTTTCTATTTCCTGTATTTATTGCACTCATATTTGTATGAGAATTAATCATTTGAATTGTAACTAATTCTGTATTGTTTTCTTCTATACTTTCTATTGCTTCTTTTAATGAATAGAATTTAGTTTCTCCTATTTGAGCTACTTCTCTTCTTCCTACATATGCAATATTGTTATTTTCTGCATCTATTTCTTTTATAACTTCGTTATTTACTTCTGCTTCTTGAACTGCTCCATATATTGCAGCTGTTTTACCTTTAACTGTTCCATCGTAAAAATATATTTTAGAATTTCCTTGATTATATATTCCGTAATTATTTATTCCTATAATTTTTGGACTTTCTACATCTACTGTTCCATCTTTCACACCAATTATAACTTCTGAATTGTCATATATATTAATTCCATAATTATTTCCTTGTACTGTCCCACCTAATATATTTACTTTTGCATCATTATAGCTTTTTATAGCTTGAGTTGAAGTTGTTATTATATTTCCATTCAAAATATTTAATGTAGCGTTATCTATATTGCGTATTACTTCACTATTTGTATTTGATATATTACCTGATATATTTAAAACTCCTAAATTATAGTTATTAACTAATTTTATTGTATTTTCGCCTGATATTTCTGTATTAACATTACCACCATTGTATATATCATCAATAGTTATATTTGATATTTTAGAATTTGTATTATTTGTATTCACAATTTCATAATTTGAAGCTGATATATTTACGTTACTAAACTCTATATTAGTTTTACCTGTTGAATATACTGCATTATTTCCACTTTTAGTAATATTTGTATTTTCTTCTATCATCTTAACATTTGAATTTCCACAGTTATATACTACGTAACTATTATTGTTAGTTGTTTGTAGTGTTGCTCCACTTTTTAATTCAAATTTAGAAAACTCTTCATTTTGTATTAATGAAATATATCCAGATGCTGATTTTATATCTCCACTTATAACTAACTCACCTTTATTTAGTATTCCTTTCGCATAATTTGAACTTATTCCCGTATTTGTAAATTGTATATATCCATTACCTTCCACTGAACTATCTAATATTTCCAATTTACCTTCATTTAAAAGTGTTTGGTTTAAATCTAATTGTTTTCCTACTAAATCTATAGCTATATTTCTATTCCCTATACTTACTTGACTTTGCGTTACTGTTGATACATTTGTTACTAATGTTATTGTTTTTTGTTTTTCAGGTACTACATTTTTTTGTACTGTTTCTTTTTGTATTAACTCTTCATTTAATGGAATATTTACTTCATTTAATTTAACACTATTTATAGTTAAACCTTCATTTTCTATACTATTTTGATAACCATTATTATATCCAAAATGTAAATAGTATACTTGTCCTCCTGTTAATTTTTTAGTGACATTATAGTTATTTGCTACTCCATTACTGTTATATATCCTATTTGTTGAATCATTATAATACGTCTTTTGTTTGTCATTTGTAACATGCATAAATTTAGCATCTGCACTTGCGTTTGTCGCTACACCTGTAACATTAACCGTTAGTGTATACGCTTCATCACTTGAATATTCAGTAAGATCAATTTCAATATAGCCATTAGCAGATTTATTTAGCTCAGTTATTGGCTCTGAAACCAATTTATTATTTTCAAATATAAATCCATAATCACCACTTTTTAGAGTAGGTGTTGTAGTTATTTTCTTTTCTAGATCCACTTGAGTACCAGTTTCAATAGTTTCAACAGCTTCTTGAATAGTAGAATAATAGCTATATCCAATACGAGCTACTGCATCTCCTAATTGTTGTAATCTAACAACTTCTCTTTCTCCATTTACTGTTGCCATTGCATATCTATTATCTGGTGTTTCAATACTTTCTCCTTCTATTGCTGTATCACCTTCAACTTCTCCATCATACATTTTAAATGTTCCAGTTGTTACTATACCTGTTGTTTGTCCTGATATTCTAGGTGAGAAACTTTTAATTGTTCCATCATTTTCTCCTAATTGTAATGTCCCGTTATTTTCTATTGCAACACCATTAGTGTTATTTATTGTTCCTTCTTTTTCTCCTTGTTCTTCAGATGTTATTATTAAACTTCCAGTAGTTTCTATTTTTATTGTTTTATCTGTTGTTAGTGTATTTGTTCCTAATTCTAAGTTTATTGTTTTATCAACTAATATCTCTGTACTTGTATCTGTTACATCTCTTAATAGCTCTATTGTTGAACCTTCTACAGCTATTTCTAATGCCTCTTCAAGTGTGGGTGCATATGTTGTTCCATCAACTAGATATATTCCTTCTTCCCATACTGCATAAAGTGTTGTATCTTCATTTTTAATAAATTCTGCTCCTGGTTGATATTCTGCTGTTGTGTCATTTTGTTCACTCCAACCTTTAAATATATATGCTAATCTTGTTGGCTCTTGGCTAGAAAGTGTTAATGTTTCACTACCGTTTTTTGTTTGATTACTTGGTGCATTATCTCCACCATTTGCATCATATGAAATTGTGTATGTTTGTTCTTGCCAGATAGCATATAAAGTTAAATCTTGATTACTAGAATATGAAGTTCCAACTGTATAATCTACTGTTCCTGTTTGCGAAGTACTCCACCCTACAAAAGTATATCCTGAACGTTCTCTCATATTTTCATTTAGCCCTGATATATTTACTACTATATGTACTGCATTTTCTTCTTTTAATATTTCTTGATTTATGTTTGTTCCATCGTTTTTATTGTATGTTATTTTGTTATACACTACTGGTTCTGGTGGTGCTGCATTTTCTGGTACTAATACTACAAAATATATATTACCTGTTGCTTTGTATGTTATCTTTGCATATTCTTTTGGGTCTACTTCTCTATCTACTAACAGATTCTTTTTCTCTTCATCTGTTAATTCTCCATCAAAAACCTCTACAGTTACGTCTTCTGAATTTTCCATTAATAACTTTAGTTCTCTTTCAAAATCTTCCTCCATAATTCCTACAGAATTATCATATTGATATTCTAATTCTCTTGTTTGATATGCTAATAAGATCTTTTCTTTTTCTTCTGCAACTGTACTTTCTTGTTCTGCTGTTATTGCTTGATTAATTAAGCCACCTTCTGTAGCTAAACTTATTGATATTGCTGCAATTATGATAAGCACAATAATAGTTATAACTAGTGCTATTAAAGTTATACCTTTTTCTTCTCTTAATTTTATTCCTTTTTCTTGTTTTGTTTTATTATTTAAATTTATACCGTGTGTGTGTGTGTGTGTGTGTGTGTGTGTGTGTGTACTCCTGCAAGGGTTTTAGCGCTTTTATGATTTATCATTTTTTCTCTCCTTATTATTAGCTTATATCTATAACTAATATCATATATTTATATAACAAATTTATCATAAAATTAACTTTTATTCAATAAAAAAAGACTATTTAAAATATATTTTTTCACGCAAAAAAAGAAAGCATTTCTGCTTTCTTAATATATCTCTAAATTGAATTATTTTAATTCGATTGTAGCTCCAACTTCAGCGAATTTAGCTTTTAAGTCTTCAGCTTCTTCTTTAGAAACTCCTTCTTTAACTGTTTTAGGTGCTCCATCAACTAAATCTTTAGCTTCTTTTAAACCTAAACCTGTAGCATCTCTAACTACTTTGATTACTTTGATTTTTTGATCTCCAGCGCTAGCTAAAACAACATCAAAAGATGTTTTTTCTTCAGCAGCTGCTGCTGCTCCACCAGCTGCAGGTGCAGCTGCTGCTACTGCAGACACTCCGTATTTTTCTTCAATAGCTTTTACTAATTCAGCTAATTCAACAACTGTTAAACTATCAATTTGTTCAATTAATTTTTCAATTTTTTCCATTTTAAAATCCTCCTAAAATTTTTAGTGATATGTTATCACAATTTTTAGTCTATTAAGCGACTAACCTATATGTTTTTAAATTATTCTGCTGATACTTCAGCTGTTTCTGTAGCTTCTGTTTCTGCTGCAACTGCAACTGTAACTTTTTCTCCAGATTCTTCTTTTTTAACTCTAACTTGATCAAGCGCAACAGCGATTTTTGAGATATTCCCAAGTAAAGCTCCTGCAAGCATAGATAATAGAGTTTCTCTTGATGGTAATTTTGCTAAAGTTATTATTTCTTCTGCTGTCATAACTTTACCTTCAATTACACCACCTTTGATTTTGTAATACTCATTTGCTTTTGTGAAGTTATATATTACTTTTGATGGTTCTAAGTAGTCTTCATTACTCATGATAACTGCTACAGGTCCTACTAAAGTTTCTTCTAAACCTTCAATTCCAGCTTCTGTTAATGCTCTTCTTGTTATATTATTTTTTATAATTCTACAAGTTGCATTAGCATTTCTTAAATCTTTTCTTAATGATGTATCATCTACAACATTAATTCCTCTATATTCAGTTAATAGTATTAATTTTGCTTCTTTCATTTCATTAGCTAAATTAGTAACTAATTCTTTTTTTACGTTTAGTATTTTTTCACTTGCCATTGTATTTTTTCACCTCCTGATAATTTTTTATTTTATTTACAAACTAAATAACACTCTTATTATCCTACTTACAAGGCATAATAAGAGTGTATATATTACTCAAATTTGGCCTCGGTAGGATTTATTAACCTACTGTCTTTGGTCTATATATTTTTTTATTTTTCGTTAATAAATATACCAGGTCCCATTGTTGTAGATACTGATACACTTTTGATGTATTGCCCTTTAGCTGCAGCTGGTTTAGCTTTAACTATTGCATCCATAACAACTTTGTAGTTTTCTTGTAATTTATTAGCTCCAAATGAAACTTTACCAAATCCTAAGTGAATTATATTAGTTTTATCTAATCTATATTCAACTTTACCTGATTTAATTTCATTAATTGCTTTTGTTACATCCATAGTAACTGTTCCTGATTTAGGGTTTGGCATTAAACCTTTTGGTCCTAATACTTTACCTAATCTACCAACAACACCCATCATGTCTGGTGTAGCAACTATTACATCATAGTCAAACCAGTTATCATTTTGGATTTTTGGTATTAATTCTTCTGCTCCAACATAATCTGCTCCTGCTTTTTCAGCTTCTTCAGCTTTAGGTCCTTTAGCAAACACTAATACTTTTTGTGTTTTACCAGTTCCATTTGGAAGTACTACTGTACCTCTAACTTGTTGATCAGCATGTTTAGAGTCTACCCCTAATTTTACATGTAATTCTACAGTTGAATCAAATTTTGTTTTTGGCATTTTTTCGATAACTTCTAAAGCTTCATCTATTGAATATTCTTTAGTTCTATCTACTAATTTTTCGCTTTCTGCATATCTTTTTGCGATTTTCATTTTATATTTCCTCCCTTGGTACAAACGAGCTACGCTCTCCCACATAATATATATATAATTAGTTTTAAAAACTAACTAGTATATCTTTAATTAGTCAACAACTACAACACCCATTGCTCTAGCTGTTCCTGCAACCATACTCATAGCAGTATCTATATTTGCTGCTGTTAAGTCTGGCATTTTTTGTTCAGCTATTTCTTTAACTTGAGCTTTAGTTATTGTTCCAACTTTATCTCTGTTAGGTTTTGCTGAACCTGATTTTAATTTAATTGCTTTTTTGATTAAAACAGCAACAGGTGGTACTTTTGTTATAAATTCAAAAGTTTTATCTTTATATACTGTTATAACAACTGGAATTATCATCCCTGGTTGATTAGCTGTTCTATCATTAAATTCTTTAACGAATTGCATGATGTTAACACCACTTGATCCTAATGCTGGTCCTACTGGTGGAGCTGGTGTAGCTTTCCCTGCTTCGATTTGTAATTTAATATAATTTGATATTTCTTTTTCTGCCATCTAATGACACCTCCCTATTTTAATTTTCTTACTTGTGAGAATTCTAGCGTAGCTGAAACTTCTCTATTAAACATTGGTATTATTACTTCTACCTTGTTTTTTTCAAAATCTATTTTTTTAACTATAGCTGTTTGATTTTCAAATGCACCGTTAACAATTGATACTTCATCATTTATTTCATAGTCAACATTAACAGATGCTTCTTCAAACCCCATATTTCTTAGTTCTTCTTCTGTAAGAGGTGTAGGATCTGTTCCAGCACCAACAAAACTTGTAACTCCTCTTGTATTTCTAACAATATACCATGATTGTTCTGTAACAATCATTTTTATTAGAACATAACCTGGGAATACTTTTTTAAGATTTGTTTTTCTCTTACCATCTTTAATTTCTATTTGTTCTTCCATAGGAACAACAATATCAAAAAAGAAGTCTTCTAATTCTCTGTTTTTAATAGTTTTTTCTAAATCTTTTTTTACTTTGTTTTCGTATCCAGAATATGTATGTACTACATACCATCTTTCTACCATGTCATAATCTTTTTGAGACATTTTTTTAGCCTCCTTTATTCTGTAACATTATCTGTTTGAACAGTATTGTCTACATTTTCTGTTGTAGTAACATTTTCTGTTCCTTCAACATTTTCAGTATTAACATTGTTTTCATCTACAACATTAGTATCTGTTTCAACATTTTGTTCTTCTACAGTATTTTCATTTTCTGAAATTAATCCTTTAATACCTTCAACACCTTTTGAGCTTGCGAATTCAAAAACAATGTCTAATCCAATTACAATTAATCCTGTTACAATTACAATAATTATTACTGCTATTGTATTATTTATTAATTGCTTTGGTGTTGGCCAACTTACTTTTTTTAGTTCAGCTTTAAACCCCTTAAAGAAGCTCTTTTTATTTTTTGTTTCCTTTTTTTGTTCTTTTCCTTTTACTACTTCTTTTTTAGCCACTATATTTCCTCCTTAGAATAGTTCTTAAACTATTTAGTTTCTTTATGTGTTGTACGAGTTTTGCAAAATTTACAATATTTTACAATTTCTAATCTATCAGTATTATTTCTCTTGTTTTTAGATGTCATATAATTTCTTCTTTTACATTCTGTACATTCTAATGTTATATTTTCTCTTGGACCTTTTGCTGCCATTTAAATACACCTCCGAATTTAACCTTACTTTTTTTATTTTTAACGATGTGACTCGTATGTCCGTAATATACATACGCTAAGATATTTTACCATTTTTACAGTTAATTGTCAATAAATTTGCGTAATTTTCCTTCCAAATTAACAACTTTTTTTATGTAACCATATCTTCAATATTATTTATTCCTATTTAAATTTTGTTTTTTATGTTTTTTATGTTTTTTATCTTTTTGTTTAGATACTGTTTTTTCAGTTAGTTTATTTTTCTTTTTTTGTACTGAATATCCAAACTTTCCTAGTTTTTTTCCCATACTATAATAATGACCATTTGAATATGCAATTAAATTACATTTTGAAATATCAAATGCACCTTTTTCATCTATATATTCATTACTTGCATTAATAGCTAAAACTTCTGCAACAAACATATGATGTGACCCGAGTTCCTTTATTTCTGTTACTTTACATTCTACAGAAACTGGAGCTTCAGCGATCATAGGACATTTAACAAAATTAGCTTTTTCTTTTGTTAATTTCATTTCTTTAAATTTATCAAATTTATCTCCTGATTTTACCCCACACCAATCTGTTTGTCTAACTAGTTTTTCATTTGTTAAATTAATTACAAATTCTCCTGAGTCTTTTATTAAGTTGTATGAATATCTTGTTGGCCTTACGGAAATATATACCATAGCAGGATTTGTATTTATTATACCTGTCCATGCAACAGTTATGATATTCGATTTTTCCATATCTCCTGAGCTAACCATAACAGCTGGTAAAGGATATATAAATGTTCCTGGTTTCCACATTGTTTTAGACATAGTCTCTTTCACTTCCTTCGTCATATTTTTCTACTCTGTTATTTCTATCAATAAAGCTCACTTTTCTTTCAATGTTTTCTCTAGTTAGATTATTTGTAGAATATATTGATTTATAGTCTTCTGTTATCTCTCCAATATTAATTTCTTCTTTTGCTCTTGCATCTAATATTCTTGTTAAAACATATCCCCTATATTTTTCATCTTCTCTATATTTACTAAAATTAATTATTCCATATATACTAGAATGTTCTTTATGTATATGATTAGTTCCAATATTAACATATGATACATCATATTTACCTATATAGTGTTTTACAATACCTGCTACTGCACCTATTTCTACTACACCTTTTTTCTCAAAAGAGATATTTCCATCTGATAGGATTATGTCTTTCTTTGCTGCCTTTTCTCCTCTACTATTATATATCTGATTTTTGTCATTCTCACAGACAAAGAAATCTAAGTTTTTACCATTAATAACAGATAAAACATCTTCTATTATACCTTTTGGTATAACATCATTAATACTCTTAATTTCCTTTATACTTGTTCTTTCTAATTTAAATGTAGGTTCATAATGTGTATTTTCTTCTATATTTTCATTTATGTTATCTTTTATTTTGTTTAAAATTTCAAAATTTAAATTATCCATATAAAATATTTTTAATTTCTCAATATTTGATATAGTTTGATCTAATACAATAAGCGATTTTGAATTTTTTTCTTGATCTTTACTATTTAAAAGACTATCTCTAAAAGATTTTGATTCATTTTGAACTTCAAGAATTATTTTTTGCAAATCTTTTTTACTAAATTTTTCTTTTTTAAATTTCTCTTTTTTATTTTCAATAATTTTAGCAGTTAATTCTAGTATGCTCATTTGCTTATCTTCATTCTCAGACTTTGAAGTATTATATATATCCATAACAAATGATTTTTGACTATTAATTATTGCTAGATTAGCTGGTTTAACATATTCTTCTACTTTTTCTTGTAACATACTAATTAATTCTAATCTTCTTTGTGTATTAATCTCACTTGATTTTTCATTTTTAGGATCATTTGAAATTTTTTTTATCTTATTTTCCATTTTATTTATTAAAAATTCCTTTGTTATTGGATAATCTTTTTTATTAATTCCCAAAATCATAAATACAAAATTTTTACTCTTCATTATTTCTTCCTTTCTTTATTAATTTAATAATACTAAAAAATGATAATATATTTATACTAAACTAATATAAATATATTATCATTTTTATTTTATTTATAATATTATTTTATCCTATTTTTAAAATAAAAACAAGTAAAATATATAAAAAAAAATCTAGCAATAACCTATTTTTCCAGCAGGGTAACCCGCAAGTATCTTAGGCACATTCAGGCTTGACTTCTGTGTTCGGAATGGGAACAGGTATTGCCCTAAATGTAATCATCACTAGAAAATTATAAAGTGTTAACACACTGAAAAATATATAGACGAAAAAATTATTAGAAATTTTTGAATTAAA
>CAYJKK010000032.1:0-8132 GCA_964370905.1 uncultured Clostridium sp.
ATTATTATCATAAGTAATTGTATCTTCATCACTTACATTATATCCATTTTGATTAAGAATATCTTTTAACTCATTAAGTTCAGACACAGTATCAGTATATGAATCTATATCTTTAGAAAGTTCCCATAAATATATAGATTCTTTTAAAGTGGAAATCTTAGTTTCCTCACTAGCTTCATTTGCTCTTGTAAGTATTCCATTTTCTCCTAATAGCAGACTTATACTCACTGTAGCTAAAATTAATAGAATTAGTATCGTAATTACTAGAGCTATTAAAGTAATACCTGTATTTTTCTTTGTTATATTGTCATAACATTTCATTTGTAAAAACCTCCTAAATAATATGTGTATAGTATATAATATTTAATATAAAAAATAAAGACTAAAAGTTGAATTTGTATAGAAAATTAATTAATAAAAGAATAATAAAAGTCTATAAGAAACTAAAAATTAAAACTAGCATATTATGTAAAACTGTGATATAATAGATGATGTAATTAATGTAGAATACTAGCTAAAAATTTAGAAGTAGAGCAACAAAAATAATTAAATAATTAAGGAGAAAGCATTATGAAAAGATTACGAATCGAAAGAAAAACAATGGACTTATGTGGGAATAGTAAAGAATCATACGGAAGAATAATTTTAGAAAAACTAGCAAAACCAGAAACAGTAAAAGTGCGGTTTTTAAATGAAACGATAATTCCAATGTCATTTAATATTTATGGCCATCCTATTTTTAGTAAAGAACAATTTACAATATATAAATTTAAGGAAAAAGAAAAGGCTAAAGAATTAAATGTTATTAGCAGAATTGTATGTGAAATAACATATGAAGAGGATATATTTGAAGAAGAAAAAACTACATTTGATACAGTAGATGGAATCAGACGAGAACTCAGAAGTTTAGAATCTTTGAATAAAGTAATTCAAAGTAGAAGAAGATATCAAATGTCAAAATCTACACCATTAAGAGCATTTATAGTATTTGGTAAATACTACTTTGATATGTATGGAGATGTACAATACATAAGTGATAAAACATCTACAAATATTAAGGTAAAAAAACCGGTAGAGTATATGGAAGATATAGAATATGTAGATGAAGACAAATGGATTGCTATGAGCAAAGAGTGTATAATTCCTCCATCAGGAGAAAGATGCAAGTGTTGTGGAAAGGAATTTACAATTGATGATTTAACAGAAAATCCATGTACAATTGAAAAAGGTGAATATTACCATAGAACTTGTTTTCAAGAATATAGAAAAATTCTAGAAATAACTGAATTTACAGACAATTTAATGAGTTTAATATATTCTGAAGCTGATTATGAGTATGAAATTATTCCAAATGGATATTGTAGTCGTGATTTACATTACAGTATAATACCATGGTTTGAAATTAAAACAATTCACGGCATGATACAAATTGGATGGAGAAAAAGAGTTATATCAATAGAATGGCAAGAAGACTTTAAAAACATTGATTTTGAAGAACTTTTTAAAACTGAAGATGTAACAAAAGGAAGAACTAATAATAAATACTATATTCATGCTTGGGGAAAAGATAAAGCATATGAGTATTTAAAATTAGTTTTAAATGAAGTAGACCCAAATTATACAAGAAGAAAATAATAATGAAGATACTTTTATTGGATTATTCTGATAAAAGTATCTTCATTTATAAATTTATGATAATATCTTAAAAAGAATAAGAAATAATTAAATTAAGTAATATAAATATTTAGGGATATTAATATAGAAAGTTATTTGAAAAATTCAATTGATGAAATAAAGTATAAAAATAAATGTATTAGATTGCTTGTTAGATAAATAAAATAAATAGCAACAAAATATCGATAAAAAGGCAATATCAATGTATAGTCTTTAGTTATGAGATATGATATAGTAGATAGGTTCTAAAAATAATAAAGAAAAATTTAAATATAAAATAAAAGGAGTCAAAAATGAATTTTGAAATTAATATAAAAAACATATTAAAATTTACATTACCATGTATAATAACAATGGTATTTACATCAATATTTGTAATGTCAGATGGTATAATTGTATCTAACTTTATAAATGAAACAGCATTAGCAGCAATAAACTTAGTATTTCCAGTAACATCACTATTTTTAGCAATAGGTCTTATGTTTGGATCAGGAACTAGTGCAATTGCAAGTAAAATGCTAGGAGAAGGAAAAATACAAAAAGCTAAAGAAACAGTTTCAGCTGTTTTAGTAGTAGCACTTGTACTTGGGGGAATATGTAGTATATTAATACAATTTAATATAGATAATATTTTAAGCTTTTTAGGTACTAGTGAAGAAACATATGATTATGCATATAAGTATTTAAGAATATTATCATGTTTTTCATCAATATTAATGATACAAACAATTTTTCAAAGTGTAATGGTAGTATCAGGAAAAGCAGTTACATATTTTAAAGCAATGATGACAAGTGGAGTTATAAAAATATCACTAAGTTACTTATTTGTAGCAGTATTAGGATTAGAAACAGTAGGGCTTGCAATATCTGCTGCAATAGGATATTCAATACCAGTTTTAATATCATTCATAACATTATTTAAGAAAAATCCAGAAGGAATATCACTTGTAAAACCAGTGTTTGATAAAAAGGTAATATTAAATACATGTACAAATGGATCATCTGAAATGGTAACAAACTTAGCAACAGCAGTAACAACATTTCTATTTAATTCAGCGATGATTAAATTAGTAGGAGATAGCGGTGTATCAGCAGTAACAGTAATACTATATATCCAGTTTTTACTAAGCTCTATATTCTTAGGATATTCAATAGGAATAGCGCCACTAATTGGATTTAGTTACGGAAGAAAAAGTGCAGAAAATCTTAAAAAAATATTTAGAAGTAGTTTAAAGATGTTAGTAATAATTTCAGTAGTAAGTTCGATAATTGGAATTGTATTTTCAAATAACTTAGCAAGTCTGTTTTCAGAAGCGGGAACAGATATATATAACTTAGCATCAAATGGTCTTAGAATATTTAGTATAGCATTCCTATTTATTGGAATAAATATATTTGCATCAGGACTATTTACAGCATATTCAAATGGTAAAATATCAGCTTTAATTTCAGTAATTAGAACATTAGTATTAATTAGTTCGTTATTAATAGTTTTACCAAATTTCCTTGGTGTAAATGGAGTATGGATAGCTGTTCCAATAGCAGAATTTTTAACAATATTTGTATCAGCAATATTCTTTAATAAATATAAAGAAAAATATATGTATGGATCAAATGTAGAAATTACTCATCAAATAGAGAATAAGGAAAAAGAAGAAAAGTTAAAATCTGAAAATGTAATAATAACAATTAATAGAATGTTTGGATCTGGTGGAAGAGAAGTTGGAAAACGAATAGCAGAAGAGTTAAATATTTCATATTATGATGAAGACATAATAAATGATGTTTTAAATGAAGAAGGTTTAACAGATGAATATTTAGAAAAATATAGTGATATAAACTTTTCTAAAAAATATGAATTTAATTTTGCAACAACATTTACAAAATATAAAGAAAATACATCAGCAGATATATTTGAGAAAAAAGCAGATGCAGTAGAAAAATTATCCGAAAAAGGTGATGGTATATTTGTAGGAGTATGTGCAAACTATGTTTTAAGAAATAAAAATCCATTTAGGATATTTATATATGCTTCAGATGAAAAATATATAATTGATAGACTATATGAAAAAGATAAAGATAAAAATAAAGAAGTTAAAACAGACGAAGAATTAAAAAAATTAGTTCATGATATAAACGACAATAGGAAAAAATATTACAAATATTATACAGGAGATGATTTAGAAAATAGTACAAATTATGATATTGTAATAGATATATCTAAAATAGGAATAAAAAGATCAGTAGAAATGATTAAGTGTGCTATAAGTGCAGAAAATCAAGTTGTTGAAATCTAAAATATAAAATTAAGAATAAATAAAAAACAAAAAGTAAAACAAATAAAAAAAACCTATATTAACACTATAGGTTTTTTTTGCATTTAATGATATAATAGCAAAAGATTAAAAAAGTTTAAATATAGGAGGAAAAATATGAAAAAAGGAATTGGAATAGTTGTAGGACTAATATTTATAATAATGTTCTTTGGTTTACTATTTTCAGAAGATGAAATAATAAATGAAGGAGAACAAACATATACACTTATGATGTATATATGTGGGTCAGATTTAGAAACAGATGGTGGATATGCAACAACAGACATTCAAGAAATGTTAGACAGTAGGGTAGACGAAAAAATAAATGTAGTTATACAAACAGGAGGAACATCTGAGTGGCAAGATTTTGGAATAGCAGATGGAGAAAATGAAAGATACACTATAGAAGAGGG
This sequence comes from uncultured Clostridium sp., assembly GCA_964370905.1. Classification (GTDB taxonomy): domain Bacteria; phylum Bacillota; class Clostridia; order TANB77; family CAG-508; genus CAG-269. Next base: position 4,403 of record CAYJKK010000032.1, read on the forward strand.
TGAATTAGTATTATTAGATGATACATTAGGTGTAATTGATATGTTAGAATCAGATACATTAACAGACTTTATAAACTTCTCAAAAGAAAATTACCCAGCAGATAGATATGGATTAATTATGTGGGATCATGGTGGAGGAGCAATAAGTGGATTTGGTTATGATGAAACACAACCAGATGATGATACATTATCAATTGATGAGATGAATGTAGCATTAAATAATGCAGGTGTGAAATTCGATTTTGTAGGATTTGATGCATGCTTAATGGCAACAGTAGAAACAGCATATATGCTAAAAGATAATAGTGACTATTTAATTGCATCAGAAGAATTAGAACCAGGAACAGGGTGGGATTATACATCAATATTAAATGGATTATCTGGAAATACAGATATGGAAACACTTGAATTAGGTAAGATAATTGCAGATTCATTTATTGAGTCAAATGAAAGCTTCTTATATGAAGAAGAAGCAACACTAAGTGTAATTAATGTAAATGAAATAGATAAATTAATTGCAACATTAACAGAATATATGAAGCAAGTAGATATAAATATGTTACAAGCACAAAATTTTAATCAAGTAGCAAAAGCAATAGATAAAACAAAAGCTTTTGGTGAAGGTGAAGTTGACACAATAGATTTATATCATTTAGCAGAGAATCTACAAACTTCAGTAAGTACAGAGTTACAAACAGATTTAAGTAATGTAATTGAATATAATACAACAACGTCAGTAATGGAAAATTCAAATGGTTTATCAATATATATACCATATACTGATTTAGAATATTATTCTAAAATGATTGGTATATATCAAAATATTGGTATATCTCAAGAATATATAGATGTATTATCTAAAATAGCAAATACTGTGGCAGGGGGGCAAGTTTCAACACAAAATGTAGGAGGTCAAACTGTAGAAGAAGAATACTATGCAGATGAATCATGGTATGATCAAGAATATATTAATGAAAATGAAGCGTATTATGCAGAAAATGAATATGAAGATTTAGAAATAGTTGATTATGGAGATTATTATGCTTTAGAATTAACAGATGAAGACTGGGAAGTTATAAACTCTATAACATGCGAAGTTTTATATGATGACGAAGAAGGATATATAGATTTAGGAAGTGATGACTATTTCGAAACAACAGAAGATGGAAATTTAATAGTTAGTTTTGATGGAACATGGATTTCATTAGATGGAAATATAGTACCATTTTATGTTACAGAATCAAATGAATATCACACAAAAGCAAGAGTACCTGCATATTTAAATGATGAATTAGTAGACTTAATTGTAGTATGGGATGAAAAAAATCCAAATGGTGCAGTAATAGGTGCAAGACCAGTTACTGATTATGGAGATACAACAATTGAGACAAGAAGACTAATAGAGTTACAAGAAGGAGATAGTATAGAATTCTTATTTGATTACTATACGTATAGCGGAGAATATGAAGATAGTTATATAATAGGGGATCCTATGATTGTAGAAGATCCAAATAATATTCTAATTGAATATTCAGAAGTTGGTGATGGTGAGTTTTATGTATATTATAAAATAACAGATATATATAATAATGAATATTATACAGAAGCGGTTATAATATATTAAAAGAGAAATTTAAAAAATATAAAGCTAAAGAGGTAGAAATAAATTTATCTTTTTAGCTTTTTATAATGGATAAAAAAAGAATAATATGGTAAAATAAAAAAGAAAAATAGAAAAAATTAAAAAGAGAACAAAGGAGAAAACATGAACAAAAATAATGGTATAACACTAATATCTTTAGTAATAACTATAATCATATTATTAATTTTAGCAGGTGTAAGTATTGGTCTACTTTTTAGTGAAAATGGGATAATTTCACAAACAAATAGAGCAACAATAATAAATGAATTTGCTACATATAAAGAACAAATATCAGTAGGCATGTTAGCTGATTACACAATTGAAGATGGAGTGAAATTAAGTGGAATATTAAAGCAAGCAGAAGTTAAAAAATATATTCAAAATATGAATGAAGAATATATAGATAATATATATGTACTAGATAATGAAATGATATTTGTAGGAGAAACATCAGAAGAGCTAAGTAATATATTAGAAGAGTTAGATATAAAAAGATATACAGAAGAAGAGTTTTTAGATATAGAGTATCAATATAAGTATAAGGAAACTATAAAAGTTGGAGTAGATACAAACATTCCACCAGAAGATGGGAAATGGGAAACAAATGGAATAGAAATAAGTCTTGGAGATAATTCAAAATATAATGAAGAAAAGCAAGTAATAGAACAAACTGCAGGAGTAGGAACATCGAAATATTTACAAACAGATCCATTTTACATTAATTATGATGAAAGTTTTACAATTGAATATTCTTTTAAAATGAATAATTTAGGAACAAATGTAGGTGATATTCAAATGATGTCTATACAAGGAGTAAATCCTGCATTTGAACATATACTTTTTTATACATATTCATATAGTAGTACTAAGCCGTTTTCTATGTATTCACAAGTAAATGGACTATTAAATGGTAATAGAAATATTACTGATGGATTAACACCTTCACCATTAATATTAGACCATGTATTAATAACACTTGCATTAGTATATGATGTAGAAGAAGGAAAAGTAAAACAGTATGTAAATGGAAAATTAAATAAGGAAGAGTCTATTCAAGGGAATTTATCAGGAGAACAATTAGTAACTTGGTCTAATACTAGACATAATACAGCATCAAACGGAATATCTGGAGAAGTATATAGATTTACTTTTTATGAAGAAAGACTCACAGATGAAGAATTAGAAAGTAATTATAATTATGATAAAATAAAATATAAAAGTTAGGAGCAAAATATGAAATATTATAGTAAATACAATTCACCAATAGGTGAATTAATAATGGTAAGTAGTGGAGAAAAGTTAAATGTATTAAAACCTAAATCACATAGATATTTTGAAAAATTTTGTGATGGAGAACAAGAAAACAATAATTTAGAAATATTTATAAAAACTAAGAAATGGTTAGATAGATATTTTAAAGGAGAAAACCCTAAAATATCAGAATTAGAAATAGAAGTAGAAGGAACAGAATTTAGAAAAGAAGTATGGAAAATATTATGTGAGGTACCATATGGAGAAGTAACTACATATGGAGATATTGCAAAAAAGATAGCAAATAAAAAAGGAATAAAAACTATGTCAGGACAAGCAGTAGGTGGAAGTGTAGGTCATAATCCAATATCAATAATAATTCCATGCCATAGAGTAGTTGGAACTAATAAAAGTTTAACAGGATATGGTGGAGGAATACAAAATAAAGTAAAACTACTTAAATTAGAAGGAATAGATATTAATAAATATACAATACCTAAGAAAGGAACAGCTTTATGATATTTGATGATGGAGTAAATAGATGTAATTGGTGTAATCCTAAAAACATAAAATATATTAAGTATCATGATGAAGAATGGGGAACACCAAATTTTGAAGAACACAACCTATATGAAATGCTGATTTTAGAAACATTTCAGGCAGGTTTATCTTGGGAATGTGTACTAAATAAAAGAGAAGAATTTAGAAAAGCTTTTGATAAATTTGATATAGATAAAATAATAAATTATGATGAAAAAAAGTTAGAAGAATTAAGACAAAATGAAGGTATAATTAGAAATAAGTTAAAAATAAAAGCAACAGTTACAAACAGTAAAA
>CAYJKK010000032.1:8142-9670 GCA_964370905.1 uncultured Clostridium sp.
TCTATAACTATTTAAAAACTTTTACAAAAGATAAAACGTATTATGAAATAGGAGAAGTAAGTTCAGAATTATCAGATGCAATATCTAATGATTTAAAAAGACGTGGAATGAAATTTGTAGGAACAATAATAATTTATTCATATTTACAAGCAATAGGAGTTATTAATTCACATGATAAAGAGTGTTTTAAATATGTAAAATAGAATAATATAAAACAAAAATTTGATAGGAATGAAAAGTTATATTAACAATAATAAGATTATTTAAGCAAAGAAATAAATATTGTTGATTTAGTAGGTAAACTCCATTTTGATAGTTCTAAAAGTGGAATGAAGCGATTAAGATTAATTCAGTGTAAAAAAATGATTTAAAAATGTATTAATACTAAATGAAATATTTAGAATAATTATATGAAAAAATAAAAAAGTTGAAATAAATAATTCAGCTTTTTTATTTTGAAACGAACTTTAAACATTCAAATGAAAGTTATAAATTAAACAAAAACTAATAATTAAATAAAATATATTGAAATTTGTAAAGAAAAGGAGTAATATGTAGGTAGTAAATTAATATTTGAGGAGGCATTATATGAAAGAAATAAAATATAATAATGAAATTTCAATAGGAGTTGATCTAGGGATTACTTCAGTAGGTTGGGCCGTATATAACTTAAGGGAAGAACAAATAGTAGATAAAGGAGTGTATTTGTTTGAAGAAGCGAAAAAAGCAGAAGATAGAAGAAATCAAAGAGCTGTAAGAAGAAGGTTAAAAAGAAGAAAGCATAGAATAGAAAGATTAATAGAGATATTAAAAAAATATAATATTATATGTGAAGAAATAGTAGATAATAATTTATTAGAAAAAAGGATAAAAGGTCTAGAAGGAAAAATAGAAATTCAGGATATTGTTAATATTATAATGTACCGAGCTAAGCATAGAGGATATATACCATTTAAAGAAGATGGAGAAGATAAAGAAAAAGCAGTAGAAAACTTAGATAGTAATATATCTAAGTTAATAAAAGAAGAAAAAATATTGCCATGTTATATAGAAAAAGCAATTCTCGAATATCATGGAAAATATAGGGGAACAAATTATAGAATACTAGTGAAAGACTATATAAAAGAACTAAAAGAAATATTAAAAGAACAATCGAAATACTATGAGAATATAACAGAACCATTTATTGAAGAAATTATAAATACAATATTAGCCAAGAGAAAATTCTGGGAAGGTCCAGGAGGTCCTAAAGAGAACCAATTAACACCTTATGGAAGATATAGAAGCAAAGAAGATTTAAGATTATTTAAATTGAATTCTGATTATAGAAAGTATCTATTTGAAGATTTAATCGGAGTGTGTAATATATATTCAAATGAAAAGAAAGCACTATCAATAAATTACTATGCAGAAGAATTTAATTTCTATAACGATATGTTAAACCTAAGAATTGCTAGAGATAATATTAAAGAAGAATATATAGACAAATTAGAACTACAGGCGAAAAATGATAAAAATTCGCTTTTGG
>CAYJKK010000033.1:0-8340 GCA_964370905.1 uncultured Clostridium sp.
ACCGCTTCGGTTTATTCTCTAAAGGATTTTATTGTTTACTTTTCAATGTACTTTTTGTTCTGCTCTTGCGGAACGTTTTGAATTATACTATACCATTTTCTTTTTGTCAACACTTTTTCGACATTTTTTTTATTTTTTTCGAATTTACTTTTCAAACCATTTATGAGGTAAAAAAAGATAAGACTAGCAATTCTTCTTTATGTTATTTCCTTAGCTGTTTTGTTTGATTTACTAATTCTTAAATTGTATTCAATTTAATATTTATTTTGTCTGTTGTTGGGTACTCACTTATATTAGCACAATCAAAAAATAATGTCAATACATTTTTCTAATTTTTTTAACTTTTTTTAACTTTTTTTTTAGTTTTTTTAATTAACCTATCTTTTTACTTTTTTTATACCACTTTTATTGTAATTTTATATCTCTACTAATATTAAATCTTCACCTATTGCTTTTATGTTTTCCCAAGGTATTATATATTCATCTCCTTGTGTAAACAAATTTAACAACTTACTAGTTCCTGGTACTATAATAGAAGTTATTTTTCCAGTTTCTAAATCTGCACAAACATCTTGTACTAGTCCTAATCTTTTTGCATTTACTATATTTATAACTTCTTTTTTCTTAAAATCTAATCCTTTTTCTGACATTTCTTTTTTCCTTTCTTCTAATATATAATATTATATTCTTCCTTTATAATTATATTACTATTTTTTATTATTCTACATTATACTATTTATACTATCTAAAAAAGCAGGACTTTTGTATCCTACTTCATTATATAATTTTTTTTACTTTCTTATTTATAATTTCTTTTTATGTTTTTTATTGCATTTTTTTCTAATCTTGAAACTTGAGCTTGAGATATACCTATTTCATTTGCTACTTCCATTTGTGTCTTTCCATTAAAAAATCTTTTCATTACTATTTCTTTTTCTTTCCCATTTAATTTTGTTAATGCTGATTCTATTGTCATTCTTTCCGCCCAAAAATCATCTATATTTTTAGGGTCTTTTACTTGATCCATAAGATATATACTTTCATTACCATCATTATATATAGGTTCATACAATGATACTGGATCTTGTATTGCTTCTATACTAAAGGAAACATCTTCTTTAGTTACATCTAATTCTTTTGCAATTTCTTCTATAGAAGGTTCTTTTCCTGTTTCTCTTATACTTCTTTCTTTATATTGTAAAACTTTGTAAGCTAAGTCTCTAATTGATCTACTAACTCTTATACTATTATTATCTCTTAAATATCTTCTAATTTCTCCAATTATCATTGGAACTGCATATGTGCTAAATTGTACATTTTGACTCATATCAAAATTATCTATTGATTTTATTAATCCAATACAACCTATTTGAAACAAGTCATCTGCCGATTCTCCTCTACCATAAAACCTTTGTATTACACTTAAAACTAATCTTAAATTTCCATTTATAAATATTTCTTTTGCTTCTAAATCACCTTCTTTTATTCTTTTCATTAATTTTTCTTTTTCATCTTTATTTAATAATGGTAATTTTGCAGTATTTACACCACATATTTCTACTTTGTTAATCAAAAGAAAAAACCTCCTTTGGAAATACTTTATATTATTATTTCCAAATTTAGTTTTTTTATGCTTAATGATATAAACCTGTTATATTAATTCTATATTCACTCAACATAATACTTATAATTACTTTTTTTATAATTTTCATTTAACTTTGTATAATCCGGTATTATTAAATTTCCATCCATATATTTATATTTAGCACTCCATTTTCTTTTGCTTTCTGTTGCAATACCATAATTTTGATTATTCCATAGTGCTATTCCACACTGCCAGTTAGATTTTTTTCCGTTAGCATCTTCTCTATTTCCATTAAGAAACTCTACTAATATTTTCAACTCTTTTTCCTTTAATATTCTATTAATTGGTTGCAAATATTCTGCTTCTTTAAAAGAAATATAAAATTCTTCCCCTGTTGTTAACTCATATACAAAATGTGGATTTCTTTCTCCTAGTTTGTTTTATATAACATATACTTCCTTCTAATTCGTATTTATTGCTAAACCTTGCTCCATCTACATATTCAATAAAATTTCTATAATATGGTTTTAACGTATTTTTGGGCATCTTATATTTATTGTTTTTATTCCACATTTTAATTAATAATTCCCAATAAGTCATATCTTTCTCAATATCTATTTCTTCTACTAATTCATACTTGCTTTCATATTTCAATATTTTTCTTTTCTTAATTTTTATATTTTTTATATCTACACTGGAATTTAGAAAAATTTCTAAATCTCTTCTTTGTTCTAATTTTAAATTTCCAAAAGAATCTATAAACTCTGGATTTAACATATCAATAGCTCCAACCACTTCTTTGCTATAATAGTTAAAATGAGGTCTTCCAAAGCACTCACAAGAATCACATACAGTGATCAATGCTCCTTTTTTAGTTCTACCTATTACTATTTTTAGTTTTTCCATATTATGATACAAAACCTTTCTCATCCTACTTTTATTTTAAACTCTAAAACCAATTTCACATTTTTGTCCATTTACTACTTTATATTTTTTAGATTCCATCTGTTCTATCACATTTTCTACATCACATTTCTTAATTACTTCAAAATCTTCCTCATCTTCATGACCAACTCTATTTGCTTGTTCAATTTTTACTTTTTCATATAAATTTCTTACAAATCTAGCATTAGAAAAATTACTTTCTATTTTATATTTTTCAAATATATTTGTTAATATTCCTTTCAAGTTTGAAGTTAACTTATATTTTTCTTTTTTGCTTAGATTTTTAAATATTTGATATAAATCTTCATTTCCATAATCTTTAAAATCCAAATAAAATTGAATTCTGCTTTCAAAACCTGGATTTCTTTTGATTAGTTCCATTGTTTCTTCTTCATATCCTGCTAAAATGACACAAAGGTCATCTCTATTATCTTCCATTTCTTTTATCAAAGTATTTATTGCTTCATCTTCAAACGACCCCTGCCTATCTGCATTTAGACTGTATGCTTCATCTATAAAAAGTATTCCACCTTTTGCTTTTTCTACTTGTTCTTTAACAGTCTTTGCTGTCCAGCCTACATATTTGCCTACTAAATCTCTTGCATGTACTTCTACAAAATCTCCTCCTGATAATAAGCCTTCTTCTTTTAACATATCACCTACCATCCTTGCAACTGTTGTTTTTCCTGTACCTGGGTTTCCTGTAAAACACATATGAAGCATAGGAATTGGACTATTTCTTTTTTTACATAATTTTAAATAATTAGTAATCTTATTTATTTCTTTCTTTATATCGCCTAATCCGACTAAGTCATTTATTTTATTATTCTTTACTATTATATTATCTCTATTTTGTTTTTTATTTTTATTAGATTTTTCTAGATAAATTTCTAGATCTTTTTTACCAACTTGAAAACAAGATCTTTCTTTAGAATTTAAAATTATTCTATTTGTTACATTTTTAACCATATAAAATGGCTCTTCTGATAATTCTTTCAAACTATTTTCATTAATTACAATTTTTTCTTTTTCTAAATATTTAGTTATATATTCTTTTTTGTCTGTTTCTGAAATTCTATCTACTTCAAAAAACCAATCTATTTGACTACAAAGTAAAGTTTTAAAATTTTCTTTATCATATCTGTTATCTTGTTCTATTAGTACGAATACCTTATTGGGATACATTTTTATTAATTCTTCAATTTCTTTAACATAATCTTCTATATGTCTAAATCCATCATCATTATTTATCACTACTAAGTCATTCTCGATATTCAACTTTTCTGTTTTATTTTTTTTAGTTCCTTTATTAATGTCTATATAATTTTCAATTGTTTTTTCTCCTATATATTCAATTCCTTTTTTAATAATTTTATACTTAACTAATATTTGATATATAAATTTTATTAATTTATCTTTTGTTTGATTTGGATAATTTGAATTATTTGTAATAACTATATTATACTTTATGAAGTTTTCTTTTTTAGCTATTGCTACATTTCTAATATAGTCTATTATTTGATTTATAGAATTTTCAATTCCATAAATTTCTTTTAATTCTTCTGTATATTCTTTTTCAATATCATATAATTTTTTCATATAAACTCCTTTTAATATTATGTTTAAATTATATTATACTTTTTATATCCACTCAACCTCATTGGTCACACAGTGCTTAAAATATTACTTATATATATTGCTAGTTAATTTAATCACCCAATTTTACTATTTATCTCTTTTTTCATTTTACCTATTATCTTTTTTTCAAGTCTTGATATATAACTTTGCGATATACCAAGTTCATCTGCAACTTCTTTTTGTGTTTTTTCTTCACCAGTTATAAATCCAAACCTCATTTCCATGATATTTTTTTCTCTTTTATTCAAATTTGAAATAGCTATTCTTAATAGTTTTTTATCTACTTCGTCTTCTATATTTCTTGAAATTATATCAGGTTCTGTACCAAGTATATCTGATAATAATAGTTCATTACCATCACCATCTTTATTTAATGGTTCATCAATAGATACTTCTCCTTTTATTTTATTACTTTTCCTTAAATACATTAATATTTCATTTTCTATACACCTAGATGCATATGTTGCAAGCTTTATGTTTTTATCTGAATTGAAAGAATTTACACCTTTCATAAGACCTATTGTTCCTATAGATATAAGGTCTTCAATTCCTATTCCTGTATTTTCAAACTTTTTAGCAATGTACACTACTAGTCTTAAGTTTCTTTCTACTAAAATTTGTCTAGCTTCTAAATTATCTTCTAAACTCAATTTTTCTATATATTCAGCTTCTTCTTCTGGTGGTAATGGTGGTGGTAATGTTTGACTCCCTGCAATATAGAATATTGGAAGAAATTCTTCTTCTAAACCATTTTCCTTTTCAGATATTTTTCTAATTTTATTAATTACAAGTTCTATAAAATTCATAATTAAACTCTCCTTTTCATTAATTTAGTAATTCTGTACCAATTAGTGCACAATATTTTTTACTTTTTGTTAATTCTTTATCATAAATTCCAATTATTACTTCTTCTATATTTCTAGTTTCATCTTTTTGTATTATTCTTAATCTTTCACATTTAATTCCTAATAGTATTCCATTCGGATTTCCTAGAGAAGAAAATGGTATTATTTTTAATTTTGTTATATATTTTTGTTGTATTTCTTTATCTATTTTTGAAAAATCGCCTTTTACTATTTCTACTAAATTATTTAATATATCACTAGAAATACAATTTTCTAATTTTTCTTTTTCTAAAATGACCACTGAGGTTCCGCTTATAGGCTCTTTTAAAAAATTACCAGTATCTATCATTGCTTTACATTTTGTTTTTTTCCCTTCTAAATATACTTCTATTTCGCAATATATATCATCTTTACTTATTCTACTTCTCATTATTTTAACCAACATATTAATTAAGTATATTCCAATTAAAATTGTTATTATAAATATTGTTAATTCCAAATTAAGTATTTGTGATATACCTGTATCATTAATATAATATATAACTGCAAATGCAGCTCCTCCAAATACAAACGATACCAAATAAAATACCATTAGCCCTTTCCACATTTGCTGTATATTCTGTGGATTAAATGATATGTATACTATAAAAATTGACATTAGTATCTTTACTATACTACTCAAACTATTTTCAACCATAAAAATATATGTACATACTGTGTATGTAGCTCCTATTATTGCCCCAATTAATATTCTTATTTTTTCTCTTTTTTTTTCTTTCTTTTTTTCTTTTTTTATATTTCCATTCTTTCCCCTTTTAAATAATAGTAATGAAGAATATAATAATATATAATTCATTATTATATTTTCTAAAAATATTATATCTATATATATTGTCATCCCATCACCTTCAACATTATTTTAGTTCATATACAATAAGAATTTTGTCTTTTCTTATCCTAAAAAATATATAACTCATCTATTATTTTCGATTAATCAATTCTTTTTATTAACACTTTATACTTTTTAAGACAAAAAAAATAAAACACATATCATTTTATGTGTTTTATTTTGATTTTATATATTATTTATGTTTATATTATTCATATTACATTTTATTTTTATTTTTTCTTAAAAAAGAAGGAATATCTAAATCATTTTGATTTTGATTCATTTCTGTATTAGCTGGAATTGAATTTATTTTCTTTTCCCATGTTTTAGATACAATGTTTTCTACACCTATATTTGATATTGGAGATGTTGTACTTTCTCTTTTTTCAAATCCTGTTGCAATAACTGTTATTTGAATTTCATCATTCATATTTGGATCTGTTACTGTACCAAATATAATGTTAGCTTCTGGATCAACACTTCTTTGAACTAATTCTGCAGCTGTATTTACTTCGTGTAATCCTAAATCTTCACCACCCGTTATATTAATAATAACTCCTCTTGCACCTTCAATAGATGTTTCTAATAATGGACTTTGAATAGCTTCTTTAGCTGCATCTTCTGCTCTGTTTTCTCCAGATGCCTTACCTACACCCATATGTGCCATTCCTGTATTTACCATTATTGTCTTAACATCTGCAAAGTCTAAGTTTACAAGACCTGGTATAGCAATTAAATCTGAAATCCCTTGTACACCTTGTCTTAAAACGTCATCTGCTAAAGTAAATGCTTCTTTAACTGTAGTTTTTCTGTCGATTATTTGTAATAATTTATCATTTGGAATTACTACTAAAGTATCAACTTTACTTTTTAAGCTATCAATTCCTCTTTCAGCATGTGATAATCTTTTTTTACCTTCAAAAGTAAATGGTTTTGTTACTACACCAATTGTTAGTATACCCATTTCTTTAGCTGCATTTGCAACTATTGGTGCTGCTCCTGTACCTGTTCCACCACCCATACCGGCAGTTACAAATACCATATCTGCCCCTCTTAAGGCTTCTGTTAATTCTGCTTTATTTTCTTCTGCTGATTGTGCACCAACATCTGGGTTTGCTCCAGCTCCTAGTCCTCTTGTTATCTTTTCTCCAATTTGAATTTTTGTAGCTGCTTTTGATGTAAGTAATGCTTGTCTATCTGTATTTACTGCTATAAAATCAACTCCGTTAATTCCTGCTTCAATCATTCTATTAACAGCGTTGTTACCAGCTCCTCCTACACCTATTACTTTTATTGTAGCTGTTCCATCCATCATTATATTACTATTGTCGTCATTGTAATCCATCATCTTGCTTTTTCCTCCCTTTATATATTTTTAAATTAATAACTAAAATTTATGAATAAAAAAATTCTTTTACTCTTTCGAATAAACCTTTTAAAAAATTACTTTCATTTTGCATATCTATACTACTTGATACTGTTTTTGCAAATGGTCTTGCTGATATGTATCTAACTAGTGCATAACTTGTTCTAAAGGCTGGTTTTACTGTACTAACTGCTCTACCTGTTGAGATTTTTACAGGTGTATTTAATATTATTTTACCTGCAACATCACTCTTGTTTATATTTACTATACCTTGACCAGTAAGTACTACATTGTTTATTTTTTGTTTTATTCCTTGTGCCATAATGTCTTTATTTATAATAGAAAAAATTTCTTCAATTCTTGCTTCTATTATTTCTATTAATTCTGAGCTTTTAATTATTTTATTTTTATTCTCATCTTTAGTTGTATTTAAAATAATATCATTATCATTATCTATAAAAGATCTTAATGCTAATCCATACTGTTTTTTTAATTTATCTGCTTCTTCTTCTGAAATTTTCAAAACATAAGATATATCATTTGTTATATTATCTCCACCTAATGGTATTGAATTTGTATAAACAAAATTTGAACCTTCAAAAACTCCAATATCTGTATTTCCTGCACCTATATCTAATAGCATTACATTATCATTTAATTCATTCTTGTCTAAGATTAAATTTCTTTCTGCAAGCGTTACTGGTACTATTCCATCTATATCTAATCCTGCTTTTTTGAATATACTATTTAATTGTTTAACATATTCTTTTTCTGCTAATATTACTTGTGCATTAATAGTAAAACTTGAACAAAGTTGTCCTACTGGATCTAGTACTACTGTTCCATTGTCTAATATTATTTCATTTGTAACTATATCAATTAAAACTTTACCTTCTGGTATTTCAATATCTTTAATTTGCATCATTGCGTTTTGTACATCTTTTATTGTTATACCTGAAAACCTATCTTTAGCATCTTTATTTATGCTGTTTTGAACTATTGTTACGTATTTACCAGGAATTGTTACATAGGCTGAGTTTATTTTTAAATTTGTTTCTTCTTCTGCTTCTTT
>CAYJKK010000034.1:0-8215 GCA_964370905.1 uncultured Clostridium sp.
CAATGACAGTTGTATTATCATTAATGCAACTTAGTATACAATCTATTAGTGTAAGCAATAGTTCACTTTTAACAAAATGTATAGGAGAGAATAGTAATGAAAAATTAAAAGTAATAGCTGGAAACTCATTTATTTTAACAACTCTGTTTGCAATAATAACTATTTTAATAGCACTATTGTTAGTTCCTATATTTCCAGTAGTGTTTAATGTAAGTTCAATATGTAATGTATATATAATAGTAAGACTATTTGGATTTATACAAAATTCATATATTATTTTATTATCTCATCAACAAAGAACGTTCGGAAAACAAAATAAGTTATTAGTATTTAGAAGTGTAATTATAGTTTTAAATTTAATTTTTGATTACATTGTTGTAAAATTAGGATATGGTATATTTGGAGTTGCATTAGTAACAGTTGTTTTAGATACCATATTTTCTACATATCTTGTTTTAAAGTCTAAAAATCAAATTACACTTAAATATAATAAAAAAGAAATGACAGAATTATTTAACTTATTTAAATGGAATTATACAGAAAGAATAATGTCGAGATTAGATAATTTTATTTTCAATATAGTAGTTGCTAGAATTGGTGTTGTAGCCTATGGTGTTCATACTATATTAATTCAAATTAAAAATGTAGTAGAATCATTTTTACAAGGATTTGGTGATGGTTTAACTATTAATATAGGAATTGTATGTGGAGAAAAAAACAAAAAGAACATTAATCGTATGAAAGAGATAACAAACAAGTTGATCTCTAGATTAAAAATAATAATTCCAATTATAACAATGTGTATAGCTATAGTAATAATTACAATTTCTTTTGAAACTAAAGAAGAACTAATACTTGCTTATACTATATTACCTTTTGTTTTAGCTTCAAGCTATATTATAACTAGTGCAACAAAGTATTTTACATTCTTACGAGGAATGAGATTATTTGATTTTTTAGCTAAAAGAAATATGATTAGTTCGATTATTAAAATAATATTAGTATTTGTATTAGTAGGAATAGGATTTAATATTTACGGTGTATGGATTGCATATTTATCATATAACTTATTTCAAAAATATTTATCAAAAGTGAAATATAACAAAGAATTAGCATTAATAGATAATGAGCCAGTATAAAAGTTTAATTTAATTAATGATAAAAAATTAATCAAAATTATAAAAGTTAACCTATTTGTAAATAAATGTGATATAATAGCACTAATTAATACAAAGCAAAGGAGAATTAATATGGAACAATTAGAAAAAAGCGGTAACAACAAAAGTATTGAAGACATAAAACATATTGATGAATATGGTAATGAATATTGGTACGCAAGAGAACTACAAAAAGTATTAGAATATAAAGAATGGCGTAATTTTGAAAAAGTAATTAAGAAAGCTATTGTAGCGGCAGAAAATAGTGTTTCTCAAAATGAAGATTGGGTTGTTGAAGTCAACAAGCCAATAATTACTGGTAAAGGTAAATAATTGTTGATATGAAAAAGTAAAAGAATCAAGATAGATGTAATTCAAAAAAAGTGTAAGTAATACTAATATAAATAGGGAGATATGTATTTAGCTATCTATTTTTCTAGAATTATGGTATAATCAAATGAGTTGAAAACACTAAAAAGGAGAAATAATATTATGGATATGAAAAAAAGAAAAGAATTAAGAGCAAAGAAAAAAGAGATGAAATAACAGAAGAAAGTGTAAGTAAGACTAATATAAATTGGTATGAACGGATTTATGAGCCGTGTGGCAAAAAGCTAATGTTTATAAGGGAGTGAAAGGAATTGCATGTTGCAAAAACTATTGAAATGCATATAAATTAAAGGCAAAATATATAAATTTAATAGAGAGGAATGAATGTCAAAATGAATAATATAGTGGAAAGTAAATTTTTAATATATGAAACTGATGATGGTAAGATAGATGTTGATGTGATTTTAAAAGATGAAACTATTTGGGTTACACAAAAAAGCATGTGTGAATTATTTGAAGTACAAGTGCCAGCAATAAATAAACATCTAATCAATATATATAATGATAATGAACTAACTATGGAATCAACTATTTCCAAAATGGAAATAGTTCAAAAAGAAGGAAAAAGAAATGTCAAAAGAACTATAGAATTCTATAATTTAGATGCAATAATAGCAGTTGGTTATAGAGTGAACTCTAAAGCTGCAACTAAATTTAGAATATGGGCAACATCTGTTTTAAAAGACTTTATAAAAAAAGGATATGTTCTGGATAAAGAAAAATTAAAAAATGGTCCTAAGTTTGGAAAAGATTATTTTGAGGAACTTTTAGAAGAAATTAAAGAAATTAGATTGTCTGAAAGAAGATTATATCAAAAAATAACAGATTTATTTGAGATTACAAGTGCTGATTATAATAAAGACTCAGAAGAAGCATATACATTTTTTAAAATAGTACAGAACAAACTTCATTATGCTATATCTGGTAAAACAGCAGCAGAACTTATTTTTGAAAGAGTAAGTAGTAATGTAGATAACTTAGGTTTAACAAATTGGAAAAACTCACCAAATGGCAAAATATTAAAATATGATGTTGGTATAGCTAAAAATTATTTAAATAAGGATGAATTAAAGAAATTAAATGATTTAACAGAATTATTTTTAAATATAGCGCAAACTGAGGCTGAAGAACAAAAGGTTATGAAAATGGGTGATTGGATTAATGTTACCGATGACTTGTTAAAATATAGAAAAAAACAAGTTTTGAGTAATAGTGGTAAAATATCTCACGAAACAGCAATTAATAAAGCACATAATGAGTATGAAAAATATAGAATTATTCAAGATCAAAAATATTTATCTACTATGGATGAATTATATAATAAATATCTAAACGAAGAAGGGAATAATTAAATATATTAAAGAATCAAAAAAAACTTAAAGGAGTGAAAACTATGGATATGAAACAAAAACGTGAAATGCGTAAGAAAAAAAGAGAAGAAAATATAGAAAACAACGAAAGTTGTCACAAAACTAACATTAACTGGTTCCCACGGCCATATGAGCAAAACAAGAAGACAAATAGCAGAAGATATAGGGTTTGTAGACATTGTAATAGAATTACTAGACGCACGTATACCAATGGCAAGCCAAAACCCAGAAATAGCAAATATAGTAAAAGGTAAAAAAAGAATAATAGTACTTAATAAATGTGATTTAGCAGATGATAGACAAAATAAAAAATGGAAAGAATATTTTGAACAAAAAGGAATAACAGCAGTATTAACAGATTCACATACAGGAAGAGGAATTGATGCATGTGTTAGAAAAATAGAAGAAGTAATGAAAGAATATTTAGAAATAGCAGCAGCAAAAGGAAGAACAGGAAGAAAAATTAGAGCTATGATACTAGGAATACCAAATGTAGGGAAATCATCATTTATAAATAGAATATCAAAAAGAACAACAGCAAATGTAGGTAACAAGCCAGGTGTAACAAGACAAAAACAATGGGTACGAATAAATGATAAAATAGAGTTATTAGATACACCAGGAGTATTATGGCCTAAATTCGAAAGTGAAGAAGTAGCACTTAACTTAGCATTTACTGGAACAATTAAAGAAACTATATTAGAAAAAACAGAAATTGCATATCAATTAATAAAATTCTTGCTAAAAAATTATCGCTATAGTATAATTGAGAGGTATAAAATTTCTGATGAAAAATTAGATGAAATATTAAGTCAAGAACAACCAGAAAACTTTAATATTTATGAAATAATGCAAGAAATTGGAAAAATAAGAGGATGTGTAATTTCAGGAGGACAAATAGATGACGAAAAAACATCAAGAATAATATTAGATGAATTTAAAAATGGTAAATTTGGTAAAATAACATTAGAAATAAAAGAGTAAAAAGAAGGAGAGCAAAAGTAATTTGGAAAAATTAGAAGATTTTATAAAAATAACAAGATCTAAAGAAGAAGCTAATTTACTACCACCACTTACAATGGCATACATTGGAGATTGTGTTTATGAGTTATACATTAGAAATAACTTAGTAAACGAAACAAGTTTAAAGCCACACAGTTTACATATAGAAACAATAAAATTTGTAAAAGCAAAAGCTCAAGCAGAATTATTAGAAAAAATAATGGATAGGCTAAACGAAGAAGAAAAAGATATAGTAAGACGTGGGAGAAATGCACAAAATCACCATGTACCTAAAAATGTATCTGTACATGAATATATGCACGCAACAGCATTTGAAACATTAATAGGTTATTTATATTTAACAAAACAATATACAAGATTAAAAGAAATATTAGAGGGGTAGAATAAATAAAGTATATTAAACAAAAAAATAAAATAATAATACAAAGGAGATAAAATTTTGGAAAATACAAACTGGTTTAAAAAAGATATATCTGAAGTTGAAAAAATACTAGAGACAAATCAAAGCAAAGGGTTAACAATAGAAGAGGTTAAGTTAAAAGTAGAAAAATATGGATTAAATGAATTAAAAGCAGCTAAAAAGAAATCTATGTTACAAAGATTTTTTGAGCAATTTAAAGATTTCTCAGTAATAATATTAATAATTGCAGCTTTTGTATCTGGAATAGTTGGTGTTATGGAAGGTGAAGGACTTACAGATACTATAATAATTTTAATAGTTGTTTTATTAAATGCAATAATTGGTGTAACACAAGAAGCAAAAGCAGAAAAATCTTTAGAAGCACTTCAAAAATTAACAGATCATGCATCTAAAGTACTAAGAAATGGAGAAATAACAGTAATACCTGCTAAAGAATTAGTACCAGGAGATATAGTTGTATTAGATACAGGAGACTATATTCCAGCAGATTTAAGAATAATAGAAGCGGTTAATTTAAAATCACAAGAATCATCACTTACAGGAGAATCTGTACCAGTAGAAAAAATGGTAGGGAAAATAGATGAAGAAGAAGTAAGTATCGGCGATAGAAAAAATATGCTATTTTCATCAAGTTTAGTAACATATGGTAGAGGAAAAGCAATTGTTGTAGAAACAGGAATGCACACAGAAGTAGGAAAAATAGCAGGAATGATAAATAAAGCAGAAAAACAAGAAACACCATTACAACAAAAATTAAATAAATTAGGTAAAACTCTTGGAATTGCAGCAATTATTATATGTGTAGTAATATTTATAATTGGAATAGTACAAGGTAGAGAACCTATGCATATGTTTATGACTGCAGTATCACTTGCAGTAGCAGCAATACCAGAAGGGTTAGTTGCAGTATCAACAATAGTACTGGCAATAGGTGTTCAAAAAATGGTAAAGAAAAATGCAATAATTAAGAGATTACCAGCTGTTGAAACTTTAGGTAGTGCAACAGTAATATGTTCAGACAAAACAGGAACACTTACTCAAAATAAAATGACAGTAGAAAAGATATTTGTAAATACAGAAACAAAAGATATTGAAAATATTACAGAAAAAAGTGAAGAATTAAATACATTAATACTTGCAAATATGTTATGTAATGATACGAAAATATCAAATGATGGAAAATTAACAGGAGATCCAACAGAAACAGCATTAGTTGATATGGGATTGAAATTAAAATATAGTAAAAATGTGTATGAAGAATTTAAACGTGTAGAAGAAATACCATTTGATTCAGATAGAAAGTTAATGACAACAGTAAATGAAGTAAATGGAAAATATGTAGTATATACAAAAGGTGGAGTTGACGAACTCTTAAAAAGATGTAATTCATATATTGAAAATGGTGAAGTAAAATACAATTTAGATATGTATTCATGTATAATTAGAAATCATAATGAACAAATGGCATTATCGGCATTAAGAGTACTTGCAGCAGGATATAAAATAGTAGACCATATACCAAGTAAAGAAGATTTAGAAAAAGATTTAACTTTTGTTGGTATGGTAGGAATGATAGATCCACCAAGAGAAGAAGCTAAACAGGCAGTTGCTAAGTGTAAAACAGCAGGTATAAAAACAGTTATGATAACAGGTGATCATAAGATAACAGCAACAGCAATAGCTAAAAAATTAGGAATATTAAAAAATGAACAAGAAGCAATAACAGGATTAGAATTAGAAAAAATAACTGATGAAGAATTAAAAAAAGATATAAGAAAATATTCTGTATATGCAAGAGTATCGCCAGAGCATAAAGTAAGAATAGTAAAAGCATGGCAAGCTAATAATGAAATTGTAGCTATGACAGGTGATGGAGTTAATGATAGTCCGGCACTTAAAACTTCTAATATAGGATGTGCTATGGGAATAGTTGGAACAGATGTTGCAAAAGAAGCAGCAGATGTAATTTTAACAGATGATAACTTTGCAACAATAGTAACAGCAGTAGAAGAAGGAAGACGTATATATGATAATATATTAAAAGTTATTCAATTCCTATTATCTAGTAATGTAGGTGAAGTAGTAGTGTTATTACTTGCAACACTATTTGCACCAGTAATAGCAGTAGCTTTTGGAATAGCAGATCCAACACAAATAGAAATCTTATTACCAGTTCATATATTATGGATAAATTTAGTAACAGATTCACTGCCAGCACTTGCATTAGCATTTGACCCGGCAAATAAAGATATAATGAATAGAAAACCAGTAAAACCTGGTAAAGGTGTATTTACAAAAGGTATGACAAGAAGAGTAATATATCAAGGTGTTATGATAGGATTGTTAACACTTGCAGCATTTTTTGTAGGACTTGGAACTACAACAGAAGCAGCAGAAGGATTAACACTAGACCAGACGAAAATAGAAGTTGGACAAACAATGGCATTTTTAACACTTGCAATTTCAGAACTAGTACATGTATTTAATGTTAGAAATAATAAATTATCAATATTTAAAACAAAAGTATTTAATAATTCAAAACTATTATGGGGAGTATTTGGATCACTTGCATTAATGATGATAATAATATTAGTACCGGCTTTAAGAGAAATATTTAGTATACCATTATTACCAGAAAATCCAATACCATTAATATTATTAATATTTGCACCAATTTTAATTGTAGAAATATTTAAATTATTAAAAATAAATACAGCAAAAGATGAGTAATCTAAAAAAGTAAAATAGAAGAATAAAAAGTTGAAATTAAATATAAAATAATAGGCGTTATAAATTAGCGTCTATTTTTAAATTTAATGAAAGAATTAATAATGAAAGAATTAATAATGAAAGAATTAATAATAAAAAGTAACAAAAAAACTTTTAAAAGCAAGTATTTTATGGTATACTTGTAAAAAATACAAGAAAGCAAAGGAGATTTAAATGAGCGATAAATTTTATGTAACAACACCAATATATTATCCAAGTGGAAAATTCCATATAGGAACAGCATATACAACAGTACTTGCAGATAGTTTGAAAAGATATAACAAAATGTTAGGAAAAGATACATATATGTTAACAGGAACAGATGAACATGGGCAAAAGATTGAAGAAAAAGCAAAAGAAGCGGGAAAAGATCCTAAAACATATGTAGATGAAATAGCAAGTAGTGCAAAAGAACTTTGGAAAAAGTTAGACATTAACTATGACGATTTTATTCAAACAACAGAGGAAAGACATAAAATAGTAGCACAAAAAATCTTTGATAGATTCATGGAACAAGGTGATATATATGAAGGAGAATATGAAGGGTGGTATTGTGTACCATGTGAATCATATTTTACAAAAACACAATTACAAGATGGAAAATGTCCAGATTGCGGAAGAAAAGTAAAACTAATGAAAGAAAAATCATATTTCTTTAATATGAAAAAATATGCAGATAGACTTTTAAAACACTATAACGAAAATCCAGACTTTATAAAACCAGAATACAGAAAAGAAGAAATGATAAACAATTTTCTAAAGCCAGGTTTAGAAGATTTATGTGTAACAAGAACAACATTTAGTTGGGGAATACCAGTATTAAAAGATCCATCACATATTATGTATGTATGGGTAGATGCACTTACAAACTATTTATCAGCATTAGGTTATACTACAGATAATCCAGAGTTATTTAATAGATTCTGGCCAGCAGATTTACATATTGTAGGTAAAGATATAGCAAGATTCCATTTAATATATTGGCCAATATTTTTAATGGCATTAGATTTACCACTTCCAAAAACAATATTTGTTCATAATCATATAATGATGAAAGATGGTAAAATGAGTAAATCAAAAGGAAA
>CAYJKK010000035.1:0-7561 GCA_964370905.1 uncultured Clostridium sp.
TATCATGTTTTTTATCAGGCCCAATAAAACCTAAATCATCTTTAGTACTTGCAAATACACCAGAATACTTATAATCTATTTTAACATTTCTTGTATTCGGAAAAAGTAAATTAAGCCTTGTTTTAAGAATCTCGAATTTTTCGTCAGAAACATCTTTTGAATAATTAATATTTAACAAATCCATATCTTCGCCACCAGCAATCATTCTATTATCTGGAGTCCTTCTATAGTAGTTATATGGATCATTTGTATCCCTTATTAAATAATTGTTGTAGTCGCAAATATCATTAATAGGTTCTGTAACAATATTGTAGGTTATAGATTTTGTATTTAATAGCTGATTAGTAAATAAATCAGTATCATATCCAGTTGCAACAATTACTTTTTTAGCAGTAATTGTATTATTATATTTAGTTGAACACTTAACATTATCAGCTAAATATTCTAAATTTGTTATTTCAGTATTTTCATATATATTCAAATAGCTATTTAAACTTGAATTAAGTAATTGATGAGAAAAGAGATAAGGGTTTAATTCAGCACCTAAAGATTTAGAAAGTATTCCAGCCTCCATAGAAAATGGGAAAAGCTTTTGTGTATGATCCAAAAAATATACATCTAACCCAGACTCTTTTCTTTGTATATATTCATATTCAAGATCCTTAAAATCTAATTTATTACTACTATAAAGAAGTGTATCTCTTTTCAAGTAATTACATTCGTTTCCATTAATTTCTATAAAATCATCAATTTTATCTAAAGCCTTTTTACAGATAAAATAATTATCAATAACTTCTTTAGGTGTACTATAATTAGATAAGCCGTTAATTGTTTTATCTAATTCATATTGAAGAAGAGCAGTAGAAATACTAGTACTCCCATAGCCAATAATATTCTTTTCAACTAAAGTACATGGAATGTTATTAGTACTAAAATAATATGCAAGCAAACATCCAGTTACGCCACCACCTATTATTAAAACGTCTGCATCTATATCAGAAGATAAATAACTATACTTGCAAACATTTTGTTTATCATTTGTAAAAAAAGGTTTTCCATTAACATATTTTGTATTCATATAAATCACCTTTAATATATTTTACAAAAAAAAACTTTTTATACACAATTTACCTACAAAATGTGGAAAAGTACACGAAAAAATTATAAAAATATTATGGTAATCGTATTGCTTTTTTTAACTAAGTATAATATAATAGTTAACCGAGTAGGAGATAATGTTATGAGAATAAATAAAACATTTTTAGATGGTATATTACATGATGTTGGGGAACACAAAGTTGCAAGAGCGAAAGCATATATAGAACAAGAAAAAGTTGAAATAATGAATTTGAATTATGAAAATAATTTGAGTTTTGAAATTAAATCAAAAGTAATTGGAAGTAAAGTTTACGATACATATATTGATGTTAAAAATGGAGAAGTGGAAAATATACACTGTCAATGTTTAGAACATCAAAGAGAAAATTGTATTTGTAAGCATATATTAGCAAGCATAATATATTTTGCTGAGAATAAAAATATAACTGTAAAAAAAGAAAATAGTTTAGAAAGTAAGAAAATAGAAAAGGCAATTAACAATGACTTTAAAAGTTTTAAGCAACTAATAAATACATTTTACAATGAAGAAATAGAAAATATTGAAGATGTAAAAGATATAAATATAAAAGAAAAAAATAACATAAAATTAGAGCCTAAAGTAATATTTGATAAATTTAAAGCAGATATAAAGTTAGAGTTCAAAATGGGGAATAAAAAAATGTATAAAATTAAAGATTTATCTGAATTTTATACAAATATGATAAATCAAGAATTTTATAAATATGGAGAAAAGTTACAGTTCTTACATAAAAAAGAAGCATTTAAGGAAGAATCTAGACCGTTATTAGATCTATTATTAAAATATGCAGAAATGATGAAAATAATAAATAACAATTCAGAAAGTAGTTATAGATATTATGGTAAAACAAGTTCAGACTCAAGTATAACTTTAGGAAATAGTGGTATTGATGAATTGTTTGAAATATTACAAGAACAAAGAGTAGAATTTCAAAAAGATTATAAAACAAAAGAAGTAGAATTTACTAACAAACAGCCTAAAATAGAATTTATATTAAATAAAGTAAGTGATGATAAATATGTTATAGAGCCGAATATAGAAATATTTAATGTAAATATAATAAAAGGAAAAGAATTTAAATATATATTATTAGAAGATAAATTTCATAGATGTACTAAAGAATTCGAAAATACTAATTTACGATTACTAGAATTATTTAGACAAAACTATATGACAGAAGTTGTATTTAGTAAAAAAGAATTATCGCAATTTTTCTCAATAATTATGCCTAAAGTAAAAGACGCTATAATAATAAAAAATATGGAGAAAGATGAAATCGAAAAATATGAACCAAAAGAATTAATAATAAAAGTGTTTTTTGATTTTGATAATAAAGATTATTTAGTAGCAGATGTGAAATTTATTTATGGAGAAAAAGAATTTAATCCACTTGATGAAAAAGTTAAAATAGATTTTCCAAGAAATATAATTAAAGAGACAAAAGCGTTAAATATATTTAGAAAAACAGGATTTATGTTTGATAGTAAAAATCTTAGATTCATAATACCAAATGATGAAAATATATACAAATTCTTAAGTGAAGAAATAGATATATATATGAAAGAATTTGAAGTTATGGCAACAGATAAATTCAAGCAAAAACAAATCAAGCAACCTAAAATGGGTAATGTTGGAGTAAGAGTCGAAAATGATTTATTAGCTATTAATTTATCAAATTTAGATGTAGATTCTTCTGAAATAAGAGATGTTTTAGAAAAATATCAAATGAAGAAAAAATATTATAGATTAAAAGATGGAAGTTTCATATCTTTAGAGAATAATAAAGAAATAGAATTTTTAAATAGTATGATAACAGGAATGGGGATTGAATATGAAACTATTGAAGAAGGTGAGATTCGTTTACCAGTAAATAGAAGTCTATATCTAGAGCAACTATTAAAAAATGTTAAACAAACAGAAATATCAAGAAACAGTGAATATAAAAAAATAGTAAATGATTTAGATAAAGAAAATTTAAATGAATTAGAAATACCAAAGAATCTAAATAATATACTTAGATTTTACCAAAAAACAGGATTTAAGTGGCTTAAAACAATTGATAATTATGGTTTTGGAGGTATACTTGCAGATGATATGGGACTTGGTAAAACAATTCAAATATTATCTATAATATCTGAATATATTGAAACTAAGAAAAAGAGTAGTATAGATATTAATAGTAAAAGAGCAAGTTTAGTAATATCACCAAGTTCACTTACATTAAATTGGGAAAATGAGTCTAAAAAATTTGCAACAGGATTAAATGTAGCGGTAGTAAGAGGTACATTAGCAGAAAGAAAACAAATAATTGATGCAATACAAGATTATGATTTAGTAATAACATCATATGATCTATTAAAAAGAGATATAGAGATATATAAACAAAAAGATTATTGTTTTAAATATATAGTTGCAGACGAAGCACAATATTTGAAAAATAGTAATACACAAAATGCAAAATGTATAAAACAATTAAAATCTCAAACTAGATATGCTCTAACAGGTACGCCAATAGAAAATTCATTAGCAGAATTATGGTCGATATTTGATTTCATAATGCCAGGATATTTATTTACTTACAAAATGTTTAAATCAGGATATGAGGTGCCAATAGTTAAAGATGAAGATGAAGAAACATTAGAAAAGCTAAAAATGTTAATAGAACCATTTGTTTTAAGAAGAACTAAAAAAGAAGTTTTAACAGAACTGCCAGATAAAACAATTTCTGTATTATATAATCAAATGGCCGAAGAACAAGAAAAAATA
This sequence comes from uncultured Clostridium sp., assembly GCA_964370905.1. GTDB lineage: Bacteria > Bacillota > Clostridia > TANB77 > CAG-508 > CAG-269. The sequence continues at coordinate 3,905 of CAYJKK010000035.1, forward strand.
TATTTATCGTATTTAGCAAATATAAAAGAAGATGTTGCAGAATATATAAAAGTTAATGGTGTAGAAAAAAGTCATATTCAAATTTTAGCAGCAATAACAAGATTAAGACAAATTTGTTGTCACCCCTCTTTATTTGTAGATAACTATAAAGATGAAAGTAGTAAATTGGAACAATGTATGGAAATATTAGACGAAGCGATAGAAGGGAATCATAAGATTTTACTATTTTCAGGTTATACATCTATGTTTCCAATTATAGAAGAAAGATTAAAAGAAAAAAATGTTAAATATTTTAAATTAACAGGTTCTACTAAGGTAGAAGATAGAGTTAAATTAGTTGATGAATTTAATGAAAATAAAGATATTAAAGTATTTTTGATTTCTTTAAAAGCAGGTGGAACAGGATTAAACTTAACAGGAGCTGATATGGTTATTCATTATGATCCATGGTGGAATATATCAACAGAAAATCAAGCAACAGATAGGGCATATAGAATAGGACAAAAAAACAATGTGCAAGTATATAAACTTATAACTAAAAATTCTATTGAAGAAAAAATTTATGAATTGCAACAAAAGAAAGCAAGCCTAACAGATAGTGTACTTTCAACAAAAGTCTCATTTATTAGTAAGCTTTCTAAAGAAGAAATTATGAGTTTGTTTAATTAGAATAAGATATATAATAAATAAAAATATCATATGACAAACTAGAAACATCAAAATATCTATATGTTTTGATGTTTTGATGTTTTGACGTTTTTATGATATAATATAATATGGTTAAAGGAAACTTTTAAAATATAAAGAAATAAAGGTAATGGTGATTAAGTGAACAAATATATAACAATAATAGGTGGTGGATTAGCAGGTGCAGAAGCAGCATATCAAATAGCTAAAAGAGGAATTAGAGTAAAACTATATGAAATGAAACCAGTTAAATTTTCAGAAGCACATAGTAATTTAAACTTAGCAGAAGTAGTATGTAGTAACTCGTTTAAGTCTAATTTATTAACTAATGCATGTGGGCTATTAAAGGAAGAGCTAAGAATGCTAGACTCATTATTAATAAAAATAGCAGATGAAAATTCAGTTCCAGCAGGACAAGCTTTAGCAGTTGATAGAGAAATATTTTCTGAGAAAGTTACTAAAGAATTAGAAAAAAATGATTTGATAGAAATAATACATGAAGAAGTAACAGACATTTCTAAAATGGTAGAAGAAGGGATTGTGATAATCGCTACAGGTCCACTTACATCAGAAGGCTTAGCAAAACAATTACAAGAACTAACAGGACAAGATAAATTGTATTTCTTTGATGCAGCAGCACCAATAATAACTAAAGAAAGTATAGACTTTGATATAGCTTTTTATGGAGATAGATATAGTCAAGAAAAGAAAAAAGAAGAAACTGTTGAAGAGTGGCAAGATAGACTAAAAAAAGAAGAAAAAGACTATATAAATTTACCATTATCAAAAGAAGAATATGAAATTTTTTGGAATGAACTTGTGAATGCAGAAGTTGTAAAACTACATGAATTTGAAAAAAAAGAAATATTTGAAGGATGTATGCCAATAGAAATAATGGCAAAAAGAGGTATGGACACTCTTAGATTTGGGCCTTTAAAGCCAGTAGGTTTTGATGATCCAAGAACAGCTAAAAGACCATATGCACTTATTCAGTTAAGACAAGATGATAAAGAAGCAAGCATATATAATATTGTAGGTTTTCAAACTAACTTGAAGTTTGGTGAACAAAAAAGAATTATTCAAATGATTCCAGGACTTAGAAATGCAGAAATAGTAAAATATGGAGTTATGCACAGAAATACATACATTAATTCAAGTATATTATTAAATGAAACATATAATCTAAAAAGTAATCCAAATATATATTTTGCTGGACAAATAACAGGTGTTGAAGGTTATGTTGAATCAATTGCTTCAGGATTAGTTGCGGCAATTAATAGTGTGAACAAATTGAATGAAAAAGAAGAAATAACTTTTTCAGAATGTACAGTAATTGGAGCATTATCTAAATATATATCAACCAAAAACAAAAATTTTCAGCCTATGAATGCTAATTTTGGAATACTTCCAGAGTTAGAAGGTAATAGAATAAAAGATAAAAAAGAAAGATATGGAAAAATTGCAAAAAGAAGTTTAGGAAATATTACAGAAATGTTACAGAAATATTAATATTATATTACAATACGTTAAAGCCTTGTAAATAAAAATGATAAATGTTAATATAAGAATAATAGAAAAGATAAAATGGAGGTAAATATATGGAAAACCAAATGCAAGTAATAGAGTTTGAAGGACAAAAATATGAATTGGGAAATATGAAAAATGAAGAAATAGAAGTATTAATAAATAGAATAGAGTCTAAACGTCAAAGACTTGAAAATCTAGCTATAGTACTAGCTAGTAATTAAGGAGGAAATATGAAAAAACAAGATTTGAATAGACTCGTAGAAGATATAGCAGGATTAAAACTACAGGTAACTAAATTAAAAATGCTGTTAACTAAGAAAAAAATTGAAGAGACAACAAAAAATATGACGGAAAATATTAGAACAGGTTTAGATAATAAAATATCAGCAATAGGGGTAACTATAAAAGAAGGGTCAGAGCAATATGGAAAATTTAAAGAAGAGAGAACAGAAATTATCGATAAGCATAAAGAAGTTCAAGAATGGTTAAATGAAAACCATTTAGAAATTATGCAAGAAAAAGAATTACTTATTGCAGGACTAGAAAGTAAAAAGCTAACAGCTATACAAGAAATGAATGATATTAAAAATGAAAAAGAAGAGTACTCTAAAAATGGTGCAATAGAAGTTAATGAAGATATAGAATCAAATAAAGATAGAGTAAAAGAATTAAAAGCAGAAGCGATAAGAGAAATGAAGGCAGGAAATTTTGAAAGAGTAACAGAAATTTCAAATGAATGTTCTAGTTTAACATCTGAAATTGAAAAATTTGAAAACAGCAAAAGTGAAGAATTCGTAAGATTAAATGGTAATATTGATGCGAAAAAAGAAGAAATTGAAGAAATAAAAAAACAAATAGAAGAAATAGAAAACCAAAAGAACGAAGCAAAAAAGCAATATGAAGAATATTCTCAGGAATTATCAGGAGAAAAAAATACACAACTAGCAGTATTAAATGAAAAAACACCATTTTTCAAACGTATAACAAATAGATTAAGTTCTATGTTTATGAGTAGTAAAGCTAAGCATGAAAAAATCTCTGAAGAAGTTTTAAAGCCAGCTGGTAACAAAATTACAGAATTTATTACTAAGAAAATTCCAGAAATGGCAGTAGGAGCTGTTAATAAAAGTAAGGAATTTGTTCAGGGTATAAAAGATTCAGCAATTAAAGGTAAAGAAGATTTTGATACAAAACTAAATGAAAAATTAAGTACACATAGAGATAATTTGAAAGCTAAAGTAACAGAGATTCAAGAGCAATTAGAAAATAGTCAACAGCAAGAACCAGAAAAGCAAGAGGAACAAGAAGGACCAGAAATCTAAATAGAAAATACAAAACGGCGAATATTAAAAATTCAGCCGTTTTTTATTGACTTCTTTTTGTATGTATGATAAAATAGATAACGTTACGGACGCTTGAGAAAGCGGATAGTAATATAAATAT
>CAYJKK010000036.1:0-6240 GCA_964370905.1 uncultured Clostridium sp.
CTTCAACACTATTTATTCTTTCAAAAATACTTAAAAAATTTATTCTCTGTATTTTTTTTATACTTATAATTGCATTTCCAATTGAAACTTTTCTTAATGCTATGTCAAAATGTTCTTTTTTAATAATATCTGAAATGTTTGTACCTACCATTTCTAGTACATCTTCTAGTGCTACTATATAGCTATTTCCTTTTTTACCATATCTTTTTAAAATGTATGACATATATTCAATAAATGGATATTTTATATCTATATTTAAGTATTTCTCACTTTCTTTTCCTTTTATATTAAACTTGATTTCTTCTTTTGATTCTACTAATCTTTCTACAATATTTTCAGCTTTATATTTTTCAATTTGTGATATATATATTTTTTCGCAAACTTCTCTTATTTTTTGTATTATACATATTTGTAAAAACAGTGCAATATTCCATATTTCTTCCATACTTAAACTTTTTTTACTTTGATATGCATATATATATTCTTCTAATTCTTTACTTTCTATCTTATTGTCTGTATATGCAATTATTTCTGCAGCTAATACATATATCCTGCTAAAACCTTTGTATCTTCCTTTTTCAATTCCTGGTAGTTCTTTATATTTTTTTAGAGTCATATCATTTTTAATTACTTTAACTGATTCTTCGATTATATATATATTGTCTAATAACCACTCACCAGCTGGATGAATAGTTATTCCTAACTTTAAATGCTCATTTAATATATTATATACATTTAATATAAATTTATAGTTTTCTTCTAATTGATAAATTGGATATGTGTCTTTAGATGACTTTTTACATAAATTATGATTACTTGCTATTTTTTGCAAATGAATTTTTAGTTGTTCATTATCAATTAGAGTTCCATCTATCTTTAATCTTCGATTTTTATTCAAAAAAATCACTCCTTGTAAAATATGCTTTTATACATATTGTTTACAAAGAGTGGTAATTTTATACTATTTTCTAATATATTCTAATCTATTACATTTTCATCAGATTTATTTTTGCTTTCTACATATTTTTCAAATTCTAATTCTAATTTCTCAAATATTTCTTCAGTTTTTTCTTCTTTATCTTTTTCTTCTTCAGTTATCAACTTAATATCTGCATCTACACTTTCATATTCAATACCATTTATTGTAAGTGATTCTACATTAATATCAGCTATTTCTCCATTAGGTAATTTTACAACAGCTGCTATTACTTTACCATCATATATATATCCAATTACTGGTATTTGGCTTATAGAAGATGCACCTTCAATTATTTGATATCCATCATCTTTTACTGATTTTCTAGTGTTATATACTATATTGCCTTCTGGATCTTCCCATAAATAGTGTGCATTTGATTTAAACATTTTTAACTCATACTTGTTAATATGCTCTCCTGTACTTTCTTTATATTGTTGTACAATTTGCTCTTCTAAATCTAATTCTTCTACTTCTGGAGTCTCTGGTATTTCTACTTTTATACCTTCAAGAAAATCTTCTCTTGAAGATTTTTCTTCAGTTTCTATATTTATGTCTGGATCTTCTATAGGTTTTGCTTCTGGAAGCATTGTAATTGCTGCTCCTATTCCAATTCCTAGAGAGGCTGTTATTCCTGCAATAATTAATTTTCTTCTTTGAATAACTTCGGCTTTTTTATTCCATTTATGCATTTGCTCTTTTGTTGGTTGTTTTCCAGTTTTTTCTATATAATTATCTTTCATTTCTTGGACATTTTGCTTTTTAGTTTTTACAATATTTCTTAAAAAACTAAAACTTTTTTTGTTTTTCTCATTTTTTTCATTTCTTTTGTTTGCCATAATATCTCCTATATATTTATATTTTTACTAATTATATACTAGCACATTATTAAAGTCAACATATATTTCTTATATGTTTATCTGGCTTTTTATTCTATAAAGTTATTTATTACAGTAATTTTAAATTTCTTGTTCTTCTTCTATCATTTTAATTATTTTCTCATATTCTTTAATAATTTCTTCTTTATTCACTCGCTTTAAATCTTCAATATTACTGCTTCCTATTGTATTTTGTAATGGTATATTTTCACTTTTATTATAAATTGTATATGTAACTTCTAATTCATCTATTATTTCTTTCATATATCTATATAAGTTAAAAAATTTATCAATTACTTCTGCTTTTTCTACATCTCTACCTGTTTCTTTAGCCCTATTTTTTATATTTTTTATTGATAATTCTAATGTAGGATTTATTACTATAATATATGGTTCCACACCATTTTTAATTGCTAATTGTATTTTTTCTTTAAAAGCAGGTGGAGTTATAGAGCCTTCATATACTATACTATTTTTTAATAGACCTTCATTTCCCTCATTTTCATATAAAGCTTGTGCAAAATATGATTTTCCAGCACCATATGGTCCTACTATATAAATACATCTTTCTACTTCTTCAGCTTCTAACGTCCTCTTATATAGCTCATTTGTCAAAACTGCTGCTGTATTTGTTATAGATTTATTATATTTAAATCTATTTTCTTTACTTTCTGCATAAAAAGGATATATCATTTTCATTAAATCTGAATTTATATATTTCCCATCTCTGCTACTGTATAAATTTTTATATTTATTTAATAATGCTTCTGTATTTTCACAAGCTGTAGTTATACAATATTCTTCTACTTTTTCTTCTATACTTCCTAATTCAAATCCTTGTTTATAAATTTTTTCTCTATTTAGTATTCCCATTTTTATTATATCCTTTTTATCTTTTTAATAATTACATATTTTTTTTATTTTTTCAAAAGTTTCACTATTTTCTTTAGATTTTTTAAAATGTTGTTGTACCGAATTTAAAAGTATTTGAATATACTTTTGTTTTAATTCACTATCCTTTATTTTCATATTTTTATTAGACAATATTTTTAAATATTATCTATCTCCTTTCAAATTTTCAGACTTTTTTTACAAATTTTAACTTTTTGATAATATCTTTACCAATCATTATATTAGCTAACTCAACTAACTCATTCCATTTAGATATTTGCCCTTTATAATGTGCATCTATTCCATACATTACTGGAATATCATATTTAGATACTATCTCCCAAAATTCTTTTCTTGGATAATTTACTGTATTCAATTTTTTTAATTGTTCTGCTATTGGAGAATTATTCAATATTCTATTTTCATTATAAGTTCTTTGAAATATGTTATTTAAATTAATCTCAAGTGGAACTTTATTTTTTTCTGCTAATTTACAAATCTTATGTGCAATACTTTCTTCTATTTTTCCAAATTCTTTTCTGTTTATTAAATAAATATCAGGATGAGCTATCATATTTGGAATTTCAAATTGTATTGAAGTTTCTATATTTTTAACATACTCTAATAAATCTTTTTCTGAAAAATCAGACTTTCCTAATATTTGTAACTGTCCATTCTCATTATATATATAATGCTGTCCTAAAATTATGCAATCAGATTCCTCTTTTAATTCCATTATATCTGCATGTTGCTCTTTAAGATATTCAATCTCGTATCCTACTAATATTTCGATTTTATCTTTATACTTGTTTTTAAGATTAATTATACTATTTAAATATTCTTCTTTTTGCTCATAATCTAGCCTTATTTTTTTTCTGCTATCTATTATATCTTTTTGAGGATAATGTTCAGTTATTGCTATTTTTTCAAATCCCATTTTTATATATTCTTTTATATAATCTTCATCTAGCATATCTGAATCAGAATGTCCACATCTATATGTATGTGTGTGTAAATTAAATTTTTGTATATTATTTTTCTCATATATCACTGCAACTTACCTCCTTATTTATTTCTTTATACCATACATTGTAGAAAAAAACAATTATTATATTTCAACTATGTTTTGAAGCTATTTGAATTATAAAAATATTCATTTATCCCAATAAATATCATCTTCTAATAACTTTTCTTCTTCTGAATGTAATAAAAATCCGCATTCTACTATAGAAGTAAGAATATTTACATTTATTCTTCATATTAATTGACTTCATCTGCTTAAAATAATATAATTATATTATACAAATTTAAGGAGGATATATGAAGAATATTTTAAAAATAAGTCTATTAATAACTTTACTTGCAGTTGCATTTATACTATTAGGGAGTACAAATGTAAACGCTGCCGCCGACGATCTAGTGTTTAAGACGGTTACAGTTGGAGAAAATGCATCAACAGGACGCCCAACTTTCACACCCACTGACACTATAACAGAATTAAACTTTGGTAATATAATTTTTGGCAACCCTGCACAAATTTATTTTGCTATTACTAATACAACAGGATCTAACATCATTATAGATAATTCTAGCTTTGGATCAGATACAGACCATTTCACATTTTCAAAAGTAAGTTCTTATGATGGTTCTACAGAGGTAGTAGATGGTGGCTTACAAATTAATGCTAACTATTCTAGGATATTCAAAATTGATATTGCGACTGCAACTGAATCAAACTTTGGAACTCGTAAACTTGATACAAAACTCACTTTTGTTACACGCGCTAATGGCACTTTTGAATTAAATATAACAGGAGATGATCTAAAAAAATCTTTAGGTGCTGTTGAAACACCTGTAATAAACCCAAACGATTTACTAACTTATAACGGTATAGAGCAAACAATGGATTTTTACACATATAATGGTACAGACTACACTTTAGTTGATTTTAATGCTGCTGACTCAATGTATACTATAACAGGAAATACAGCAACTACTGCCGGTACTTATACTGCTCAAATCACACTTAAAAACCCTACTTTATACAAATGGGATGACAGCCTTAGTGCCAACCTTTCAGGAGCTAATAACGAAACCTATAGTATAGAATGGGAAATGCAACAAATTATAACACCTCTCCCTGGAGAGCAGGAAGGAATAGTTGATAACACTTTACAAACAATCTCATTACCAGATGGTTGGGTTTGGAATGCCCCTAACACTAAAATAAAAGTTGGTGTGCATGGCTATGCTGCTACTTTTAATCACCCAGAGAACAATCCAAATTACGCAACAATAAATGGACAAATTGCAGTAAATGGAAAAAATCAATATTCTATCTCTTTCAATTTAACATCTAATTCTACCGTAGATGCACTGCAAAATCCAGATTACTTAATGGAAGGAGATACAAAAACATATACTCTTTCAACTGAATCTGGCTATCTGTTTACATCTATCAAAATTAATGGAATAGAACAGCTATCAAACGGCGCTGTTGCTACTAGATTTCCTATAAATATAACTAATATTGATAAAGATTATGTAATAAACGCTGAAACTGAACAAATAAAGTTTTCCCCTATGGAAGGATATGAAGGTTTAACTTGTCACCGTTATACAGATAAAACATTGCAAATCAAATGGGATTTAGATTTTGATAATTTTGAAGCTGCAAGTGTGAAAATAAATGGAAAAAACATATATAAAGGCTTCAAATTCTTAAGTGGTAGTGTTATACTTGAATTAGATAGTACTGTTCTTGCTTCTTTATCATTAGGAGAAAATAAAATTGAAATAGAACTTGCTTCTGGCGAATTGGCTGTTGCAACATTTAATCTTATAGATAGTTTTAATAACAATTCAAATAATAATGATTCAAACACAAATGCAAACGCTAATACCAATTCAAATAACAACCCTGAAACTGGAGATAATATTGTTACTTATACTATAATTGGTTTAGTTTCAATCATTTGTATTACAGGAATTATTATTATAAGAAAAAAATTAAATAAATAATATTACAAAGAGGAGATAATAAATAAAATGAAAAATATTTTAAAAATAAGTCTATTAATAACTTTACTTGCAGTTGCATTTATACTATTAGGGAGTACAAATGTAAATGCTGCGGCAGATGATATAGTTTTCAAAAAGAATCTAAGTGATACAACTAACACAACCGAACTTGATTTTGGTAATATAATTTTTGGTGAACCTTCAGTGATATTAACAGTATATGCTATTAATACAACTGGATCGCCTATTGAAATAAAAGGCTATGATCTACCTATTGTTAGCTTTTCTAAGGTAAAAAACCTTTCTCGCGTTGGTAGCGAACTCGCTACTCCACTTTCAATAGCAGCTGGTGATCATATACAGCTTCAATTTGAGATTTTCGCGTCTACTTTGGAAAATTTTCCACGTAACCTAGATTGTTCCTTTGTTTTAATAGCAGGAAATGATGAAAGGTTCTCATTAAATTTAAAAGCA
>CAYJKK010000037.1:0-5851 GCA_964370905.1 uncultured Clostridium sp.
TAAATTTTTAGCGTTAATCACAATCATTGTTGTTTTGTTTACTGGATGTGCTGAATGATTTGTATGCAAAAGATATATCTAGAAAAGTTAAGAAGGTAATTGAACTAAAGAAATCTAACGGTAAGTTTGTAGGAAGTTTTGCTCCTTATGGATACAAAGTGTTGGATGATGGAAGTTTTATAATCGATAAAGATACTTCAAACATTGTAGAAAAAATATTTTTTATGACTTTAAAAGGTATTAATAAAAAAGAAATTTGTAATGAATTGAATCAAAATAATGTTAAAACTCCTTCGGATAATTTGAGAAATAATGAAATTCCAAGTAAATGGAATAATCAAATTATAGATAGAATATTAAAGAATCCAACTTATATTGGAAGATTAACTCAAAATACAAGAAAGAAGATAAGTTATAAAGATAAAACAATAGTGAAAATACCATTAGAAGAGTGGCTAATAAATGATGAACATCATGATGCGATAATTTCAGAAACTATATTTCATAAAGTGCAAGATATTTTAAAAATAAACAATTCTGGAAGCAGTGACTATTTGGTTGGTTTTTTGAAGTGTGGTGATTGTGGTAATACAATGACTGTTAAAACCGCAAAAAACAAAACATATTATAACTGTTCATCTTATATAAGAAAAAATGAATGCTTTTCACATTCTATAAATAAAGATTTGGTTTTGAAAAAGATAGCACTAGAATTAAAATGTACAATAGAAGAAATTAATTTAGAATTTCTAATTGATAAAATAAAGAATATTTCTATATATACCAAAGATAATATAAAAATAGATTTAAAATAATTGGTAAAATATCATATTTAGGATTGATATGGTATAATAAATGTAAATAAATGGAGGTGAAATATATGATTTATATTGTAAGACATGGTCAGACAGATTGGAATGTTGAAAATAAATTTCAAGGCCAATCAAATATTGATATAAATGATAAGGGAATTAATCAAGCAAAAGAAACAAAAGAAAAACTAAAAGATATTAAATTTGATAAAATATATTCTAGTCCATTAAATAGAGCAAAAACGACTGCTGAAATAATTAATAGTGGCGAAATAATTTTAGACGATAGATTAAAAGAAAGATATAATGGAACTTTAGAAGGTAAAGATAAAAGTATATATAAAGGTAAATTTAATTTTTATTTACTTGAAGAAAATGAATATGGTATTGAACCATTTTCTGTATATAAAAATAGAATATATAATTTTTTTGATGAAATTTTGGCTAATTATAATGATGAGAATATACTAATAGTTACTCATTCTGTAGTTAGTGTAATTATAAGATGTTATTTTGAAGGAGAACCTGAAAATAATAATTATGACAGTTATAAATTAGGAAATGCTGAAGTAATAAAATATGAATATAAAAAAGGAGGTAAATAACTATGGATATGTATCAAAAAAGAAAACAAAGAAAAGAAAAAAGAGAACAAAATATTGAGGAAAACAAAAGTTGTGCATCGACTAATATAAACTGGGATAGCCGAATTTATGTTCCGATTGCCTTAAACCCTTATAAATAAAGGGTTTGTGGAAAGTGAGTTTTTACACATTTAATAAAAAAACCATAAAAAACACTCCAAAATTGAAAAAAATAACTTAAAAATAACATATATGAACCGATAGAAATATCGGTTCTTTTTTTATGCAATTACATAGCTATGAAAGTAAAATTTTATAGCTAATTTATAAAAGAAAGCGAGGTGAGAAAAATGAGAGAATCAAAAGTAATAGCAATTACGAATCAAAAGGGTGGAGTAGGAAAAACTACTACAACTTTTAATCTAGGAGTAGGATTATCTAAACTAGGTAAAAAGGTATTATTAGTCGACGCAGATCCACAAGCAGATTTAACTGCTTATTGTGGTTGGCTTGACCAAGATAAATTAGATAACAATATTGGAACACTGATGATGAATATGATTAATGATGATGAAGTTAATTTAGACGATACTATATTAAATCACAAAGAAAATATTGATTTAATACCAAGTAGTATTGATTTATCAAATGTAGAGCAAAGTTTGGTTAATGCAATGAATCGTGAAAATATATTAAAAACAATATTGAATAAAGTTAAAGATAAATATGATTATATATTAATCGATTGTATGCCTAGTTTAGGACTTTTAACAGTTAATTGTCTAACAACAGCTAATTCAGTTATTATTCCAGTACAACCACAGTTCTTTGCTGCAAAAGGTATGGGTTATCTATTAAAGACTATTGGTAAGGTTAAAAATCATATTAATAACGATTTAAAGATAGATGGAGTATTGTTTACTATTGTAGAGCCAAGAACTAATCTTACAAAAGATACTATGAGTGGCTTGCAAGAACAATATGGCGATTTTGTTAAAATCTATAATTCACAAATACCTAAAATGGTTAAAGTAGCAGAATCCACTTATAAAGGTAAGAGTATTTTTGAATATGAAAAGAACAGTGAAGTAGCTAGTGCCTATATGTCATTTGCAAAGGAGGTGATAAACGATGACAAAAAACGACAAAAAAATGCAACTGCCAAAGATTACAGCAGATGATTTATTCTCATCACAAGAAGATAGAGATAAAATTGCAACTGTAAGAAATATTGATATTGATAATATAGTGGATTTTCCTGACCACCCGTTTAAAGTTAGACAAGATGATAACTTAAATAAAATGGTTGAGAGTATTAATGAAATGGGAGTACTTAATCCAATTATTGTACGACCACTTGAAAATGGTAAATATCAAATGATAAGTGGACACAGAAGAAAGTTTGCAAGTAAATTAGCAAATAAAGATAATATACCTGCAATAGTTAAAGACTTAACAGATGATGAAGCTACAATTTTAATGGTAGATTCCAATATACAGAGAGAAGAATTGCTACCAAGCGAGAAAGCTTTTGCTTATAAAATGAAATTAGAAGCCATTAAACATCAAGGAGAAAGAAATGATTTAACTTCTGCACCACTGGGGCATAAGTTAGATAATAAGACATCAAGAGAAATAATAGCAGATGAACAAAATGAAAGTAGAGAACAAATAAGAAGATATATTAGACTTACTGAATTGATACCTGAACTATTGCAAAAAGTTGATGATAAAATTATAGCATTTAGACCAGCAGTAGAATTATCGTACTTATCTATTGATAATCAAACAGATTTAGTTGATATAATAGATTATACTGACGCAACTCCTAGTTTAGCTCAAGCAATTCAAATGAAAAAGTTAGAACAAAAGGGAGAACTGAATGCAGATGTTATTGATGATTTACTTTCAAAAGAAAAACCGAATCAAGTTGAAAAAATTAGATTTAATTAAATAAAAGGGGATTTAGTATGAACGAATTAATAAAACTGTTTGACTTAAAAGGTGTAAGTTATATGGAATATATATCAGATATTTATGTTGAACTAACTAAAAACAACGAAATAGTAAAAGGATTTTTAAATGAGTTAAAAGATATGTATTCTAAATATCCAAAAGTAGAAAAACTTTTAGATGATGAAGAAGTAGACGGACTTAATCAAGAAGAATGTAAGGCATTTATAGAAATATCTGCTATCAAAAGAGAAATAGATATAATTAATGAAAGAGAAATATTCTTTGCAGGTGGCAAAGAAGCATATACCTATTTTAAAAATATAGGAATTATAAAATAACATAAAATAATGAAGCAGTTAGAGAACTAACTGCTTTTTACATAGCTATTTTTATCCAACAAAAGATAGCTATAAAAAAAGAAAGTGAGGTGATTATATGTTAAATAATGTATCGTTAGTAGGTAGATTAACAAAAGATGTTGAATTAAGAGAAACTGATAATGGATTAAAGGTTAGTAATATAACTGTTGCTATTCCAAGACCGTATAAAAATTCAAACGGAGAACAAGAAACTGATTTTGTTGATGTAACAATGTGGAGAGGCATTGCTGAAAATACTGCTGAGTATTGTAAAAAAGGTGATATTATTGCAATTAAAGGAAGATTTGAAACAAATATTAGGGAAGACAAAGATGGAAATAATGTAAAAGTTCAAAATATTGAAGAACAATTAAAAAATGAAGTGCTATCAAATGAGAATATAAGCTGGTTAGAAAATTTTATTAGAAATGAAAAAATAACAAAGCTAACAAAAAAAATAGTAGATGAATTCATAAATGAAATAATAATATATAATAAAAATACAATTAAGGTAACTTTTAAGTATGAAAACGAATATATTTTGGCTCTCGACTATCTAAATAAGACAAAATATGATATAATCTAAACGAGATTTTTAAAAAAACAAAGATTAAAAATAGAAAAAAAAGGAGTGAACATATTATGGATATGTACCAAAAAAGAAAATTAAGAAAAGAAAAAAAAGAGCAAAATTTAGAAGATAATAAAAGTTTTTCTAATGTCCGTATACACTGGTATCCAGGCCATATGGCTAAAACGAGAAGGTTAATCAAAGAAAAATATAACCTTATCGATGTAGTATATGAACTAATAGATGCTAGAATACCTTATTCATCTAAAATTAAAGATGTAGATGATTTATTAAAAGATAAACCTAGAATATTAATAATGAACAAGTACGATCTATGTGATCAAACAGAAACTAATAAATGGGTGAAAATTTATGAAGAACAAGGTTATAAAGTAGTTAAAACTAACTTAACAAGCAATAATGCTCCTCAAGAAGTAATTAATGCAACTAATGAGTTAATGGAATCTCTACAACAAAAAAGATTAGATAAAGGTTTAAAAGAAAAAGAAATAAGAGTACTAGTAATGGGAATTCCTAACGTAGGTAAAAGTACATTAATTAATAGATTATCAGGAAGAAATGCAGTTAATACAGGAAATACACCAGGAGTTACTAAATCATTAAATTTCATTAAAACAAACACTAATATATTACTATTAGATTCTCCAGGAATCTTATGGCCAAAAATTGATAACGAAAAAGTAGGTCTTAATTTAGCGAGTATGACAGCTATTAAAATGGAAATATTACCAGTAGATGACGTAGCTATTCACATCTTAAAAAATCTAGAAACATATTATCCAGAAATATTAAAAAGTAGATATAATCTAGATCAACTAGACGAAGACTTTTGCATAGTATATGATACAATTGGTAAAAAAATTGGCGCCCTTATTAGTGGTGGAGAAGTAGATTATGATAGGGTAAGCAACACAATCCTAAACGATATAAAAAATGAATATATTAAAGGAATAACATTTGATAGGACTAAATAATGGATTTACTAAGTTACGAAAAAGAATTATATAAAGAAAATGTTACACTAATTGCAGGAATTGATGAAGTAGGAAGAGGTCCTTTAATAGGTCCTGTTGTTGCATGCGCAGCATTACTACCTAAAAATTATCAACTAGAAGGCCTAAACGACTCAAAAAAATTATCTGAGAAAAAAAGAAATCAACTATATGAAATATTAATTAAAGATTGTATAGATTATGCAATAGGTGAATGTAGTGAAAAAGAAATAGACGAAATAAACATTTATCAAGCATCAAAATTAGCTATGCAAAGAGCAGTAGAGAATCTTAAAATTAAACCAGAACACTTGCTAATAGATGCAATGCCAATGGAACTAGATATTCCAAGTACCAGTATTATAAAAGGAGATGCTAAATCACTAAGTATAGCAGCCGCATCAGTAATAGCAAAAGTAACAAGAGATAAATACATGGAAGAACTTAATGACAAATATCCAAACTACGGATTTAATAAACATAAAGGATATCCAACAAAACTACATCTTGAAAATTTAAAAAAATATGGTATATTTGATAAGTATAGGTTTACATA
>CAYJKK010000038.1:0-4264 GCA_964370905.1 uncultured Clostridium sp.
GAAGAATATTTAAATGAATATATTAAAAATAATGTTTAAAATATACCCGAACTTTCTTCCGGTTTCAAATTAATACCGGAAGAAAATCCAAAAATCTTCCAGTATTCCAAAAATACCGGAAGATTTTTCCTGTTTTGTTCCTTTATATATTTTGCTTAAATCTTTGATTACAAAAAATGATAATTTATTTTAAACTGGTTATCCTAAGTTATTTTTTCCATTCTTATCTGGATTTGACCTTATATATTTATTTCCATTTGCCATTTCTACTATATGGTAATTATCATACGTATTATTACCTTTCTCAATCTGGTCTATTACCTGTTCTTTACTAATACGCCTATTAGTTTCTAAATTAATGAAACCGACATTCATTCCTGTTTCAGATTCTTGTTGAACCCTTAATATTTTTTTTTCCATTTTTTCTCCTTTCCTATTTTTAAATTTAATAATTGACTTTTCCATTCCTTATTATAACTAATTGCGGATACAAAACTTTTATCTTTCAATATATCCCTTATGCCTATTCAAAATAAGATATACAACACTTACAACTTTCTGGTATTAAGTAATTATAATTTAAAAAGTTTGTTATATTAATTTTTTTATGATTTACTAAATTTAATTTAATCTTAGACTTAAAAGCTTTTATTTCTCTTATATATATCCATTTTATCACTTTCTATTTAAATTTTATGCAATTCATATTTTTATTATATCTCCTTATATTTTTTATGCTGTTGCAAATACAACGAATTATTTTCATTCTTTTCTATATTTACTTTTTATTTTTATTCTTTAATGATTCATTAATCTTATCATTCACCAGTTTTTGTACTTCTGAACTCTTAAAATAGTCTGTAAAAATACTACTTACCATTCCAAGTATAGCATTACTTTCTGTTACTTTCTGATTTAAGGTTATATCATTTGTATTTTTCACTTCTAATAATTCTATTGCATGCTTATGCTCTATTACTAATTTTTCTTTTTCTTGATCATATTTTTGTTTTATAGTTCCTAGCTCTTGCTTGTTTTTTTCTTTTATTATATCTAATTCATTTTTAGCTTTTTTGCTGGTAACAATATAACTACTTACACCTGCTATTATCGCTGTTATTGATGGAGCTAGAAAAGATAAAATATCTTTTACTGTATCATCCATTATTATCACTTCCTTTTGTTTTAAATTTTTCACATTCTCTCTTTATACTATTAATCTCTGTATTTCTTATAGCATGTAACATCAATAAAAAGCATTTATCATACCATTTTATTAATTGTTCTTCTGTATATGCTTTAATTTTTTCATTTTTTATAATATGGTTTACTCCGAAATTGTTAACTATATATCCAATATTATTATATAGCTTATCGTCTAATCTTTTTAACTCATTTTTATTTGATTCAATATGTAAATCCATAACTTTTAATATATGTTTTTTTCTTGTCATATCATTTTCATTTCTAAAATCTCGATATTCTAATATTGCATGCTGTAAGTTTTCTGATACTGTATCCAATACAGAATCTATATCAACATCTCTTTTAACAATTATTATTTTATCATCTATTCTTTCCTTTTTATAATTGATATTTTCTAATAAAATATTAATATTTTGAATAATAGGTAAAAATGATTTTGAAATTCCTCTTAACTTTTCTCCTTTTTCTATAAATTTATCTATTAAATTTAAAATTATTTCTAAATAATTTAATATTAGCTCTTGACCTAACTTTAACTTAATTATATTTGAATTTGGAATTTTTTCAAATCCATTATGTTTATATCGACTTAATGTATTATCGCAGATTTGTACATTTATTCCATATTCATCCATTAATTGTTCTACTGTTAGTGCCGTTCTTCTATATTTCCAATTAAGAAATATATTTTTATTTATATATTCTATAAAAGTATATTCTTCATTATAATCATCAGTATAAAATACATTAAAGTGTAATTCACAATATATCTTTGTAAATTCTATTTCTATATCTATTCTTCTTTCTATATCAAATATGTTTTTTCTCATAAATAACTCCTTATCATTTGTCAAAATATTTACCAAACACCTGCAGAATTTCAGGACTATAAATCCACTTACTATTTCCCTTTTTATTCTTATTATCTAAAAATCTTTGATAGGCATATATTTTTTCTTTTCTTATTTCAGCATTTATTCTATTCAAATCTTTTCTATTTATTTTGCCATATACTTTTTCTATATTTTTAACTAAATCTTTATATGACCATGGGTACCTTTTCTCTTGTTGATCTTCAGATAAATCAATATTAAAATCACTTTTTTCTCCATTTTTAACCAATTTTACAGAATTAAATTTATCATTTCTATTACAAAATAATACTTCTGTCAGTAATAAAATATTATAATCATCATTATTTTCATTTTTATACAATTTTTGAAAGTTATTAATTCTATTACTAATATTTACAATATAATCATCCACATTTATTTTGACACTATTTATAATTTTATTATCATTATAAAAAGATAATGGCATAAGATAAAAATTATACTTTCTTAGATCTTTATTAAATTCTTTCTTTATAAATGTTATATAATTTTTTAGAGTAGCTGTCCCTAACTCATATATAATAATAGATAAGTCTGAATCTTTATTTAATAAATGTATTGCATTATTTCTAATTTCTTCTAAAAGTCTAATATTTTTAATACATCTAATATCCAATAAATTATTACTTTCTAAATTGTTTAATATATTACTTAATGATATAGTATTATATTGATTATTCTCTTTATTTTTCCTGTATTTCCATTTTTTTGTTTTTTTATTGCTTTTATCCCTAATAAACTCTTTTATATACAAACACCTAAAACTCCCCTTATTATCTTTTATTTTTTTAGCTTTTAAAATTAATTCCCAAGCATTAATAATTAAAATACTAAACGTTTCTTCTCTATATTCAAAATTAGGTTTGTTATATATTTCTATTGCTGAAACAGCAGAAGCTACTGATTTTTCGATTAATTTTTCTATATTTGACTTCATGCACGCTCCTATTCTTTATTTATTTTTGCCATTTGTCTCTCCATTCTTTTAACTTCTATTAATGTCTCTATTATATTGCAAAATCTTCCAAAAATAAAGCTATTTTGCACTTTTTATAAATTTATTTGTTTCATATTTACTTTTAACTTTCAACCCAATATATTACTTTCATTTTTCTTTCTTTATATCTTGTAAAGCAAGAATAAGTGTCCTACACTCACCAAATATCGGCTTAAAAGCAGACCTTTTAACAAGTAGGACGGTTTATTTAATTGTATTCCTTTGTCCCCCATTTTTAATATCTCCTTAATTTATAAATTTTTAATTATTTTTTTATTTCATACGACTTGTCCAAGTTGGACTAATAACACAAACACTCTGAGCCTCTAAATCTTTAATATATATTGAATAACAATATATATTAAAAGTACAGAATAAAAGTACAGATTTTTTTAGAAAAATACCTGATATAATTAGTATAGTCATAAATTTAATTAACACAAGCAGTAAAGATTTTATCTTTGCTGTTTTTTTGTGTTGGTAAGGAGATTAATAATGAATTTAGAAATTACAAATATAATATCAGAAACTATTTATGAATTAGATGATTTTTTAAATGAATATAGTTTATTTATAGCTAAACATATATTTGAATCTGAAAATACAACTAATAATTAATATTAAGAAAATAAGGTTAAACATGAATAAATACAAATTAAAAGGTATTTGGCTTCCGGAAAATATACTATCTTCTGATTTAACGCTATCAGAAAAATATTTATCAATTTTCCACAAGTCGAAGTCAAATTTAAGGTGAATTTTGCAAATTTTCAAAAGTCTTCAAACATGCAAAAAATCAACGAAAAATACAATTCGTTGATTTGTCTGGCTCCTCTTGTTGGACTCGAACCAACGACCTACCGGTTAACAGCCGGGCGCTCTACCAACTGAGCTAAAGAGGAATATATATAAATCTGGCAATCACCTATTTTTCCAGCAGGGTAACCCGCAAGTATCTTAGGCACATTTAGGCTTGACTTCTGTGTTCGGAATGGGAACAGGTATTACCCTAAATGTAATCATCACCAGAAAATTAATAACTTTTTTAATACTTTGAAATTATACTATATTTAGAATTAATTTTCAAGTAGTTTTATTAAATTTTTTATTTTTTTAACACACTGAAAAATATATAGACGAAAAAATTATTAGAAATTTTTGAATTAAA
>CAYJKK010000039.1:0-1662 GCA_964370905.1 uncultured Clostridium sp.
TGATGTTTCAGTCCTTTATTTAATCCTTCTACTAGCTTTTCTATTGCCTGTGGTTGGTCACCAGCTGGCTTATATTTTGATACTAATTTAAACATTTTTCCTCCCATGTGACCAAAAAAAGTCTAACAGTCTAACAGTTTTTTTTAAAATTGGTTCCCAGTTTACATATTTAGCTGGTTGATATGAGTCTTTTTACTCTCGGAACCAATGAAGGTCACAAATTTCTTTATAGACTATATGGAAAGTATGAACAATTTACATAATTTTATAGCCTTTTGTACTAAAAAAATTATATCATAGCACATATAAAAAAACAAGTAGTCCGTGGACTTTCCTTGTTTTTCTTTTTTTCTTATTCTATCAAGTGTTTTATCATTTTTTCTGTTATATTTATGATTTCAGTATCATTAGTTAGGTCACAAATTTGTTTTTTTTCATTAGGTAATACTCTATTTATGAATGGTGTAATTTCTTTAACACAATCTTTTACCAATTCATTTTTATCACCATAAACATCAACTGATACTATTTCTGTACTATGTCCCATTAGACAAGATATTGCTTTAATATTGAAATTATTTTTCAATAACAATGTACAATATGTTGCTCTTAAATCATGGAATCTTATGTTTGGCAAATTATTTTCTTTTAAAATTGATTTATAATGTTTATATACAAAATCCTTACTTCTTGGATTTCCATATGAACTGCAACAAATATAATTTAAATCTCTAAAAGTATTTATGTTATCATTTATTCTTCTATTCTTATTCTTTTCATATCTATTCTTTTCTTCTAATATGGCTTCAAATAATATATCTGGAATATCAAGAACTCTATTACTAGAGTATGTTTTTAATGTTATTTATTGTTTTGTATATTGTTTAGGTGAAAATTCTTCTTTAGTAGTATTGGCAACTTTACCTAATTGTCTTTTAATATGTATTTTTCTTCTAACATAATCTATGTCAGAATATTTTAAACCGTTTATTTCGCTTTTTCGTAATCCCATTAGTACTGCAAATAGTATTTGTAAATATATTGGTGTATTTTTGCTTTCGTATTTATCCAATCACCATTTAGATTTTCACATAATCTTCTATACTCTCCCTCTGGGTCTATTATTAATAACTTTGTTTTCTTCATATATTCATTTAATAATAAATGTTTAGTTGCTGTAGATTTACCAACTCCACTTGTTCCCATTATTACGAAATTTGAATTTGTTCTGTCCATCTCTCTTTTCCATATATCTAATACAATTATTCCTCCTGATATATCTCTTCCAAATACAAAACCTTTATTATCATTAAGTCCACCTCCACCAAATGGAAATCCACCTATGAAATCATACATTAATATATTTCTTTTTACCTTATCTTCTATATCTACATTTAAAATATGATATGGTGCTATAACTCTCTTTTAATAGATATGCTAAATTTCTTACTTTTAATTGCATAGCTGATATTATATTCTCAACTCTTTTTGCTCTTTTTTCTAGTAATTCTTCATCTTCTGCTAATACCATTATAAGATTTATCATATATCCTACAACTTCACCTTTTACCTCTACCTTTTCTAATATCTCTTGCCCATCATCTATTTCTCTTAATGCTCTTTTTCTTTCTAAAGCATCATTAGAAGATTCATATATCATTT
>CAYJKK010000040.1:0-1223 GCA_964370905.1 uncultured Clostridium sp.
CCATTTGCAATTTCTAATCCTACTTCTTTTAAATATTTTCTATCTGAATCATTTAAAAAACCTTCATCTTTTCTGATACTTGGAAATACTCCATCATTAATTCCAAGTATAAATACGGCTTTCATTTTATGACTTCTTGATCTTTGATCATCACCTAAAATTACTTGATCTTGCGTTCCTGGTATTTTAGCTAAACCGCTGTTTTTTAACCCTATTTTAAATATCTTAATATATTTATCTATAGAGATTTTATCTTCTTTAAATATATTATATATTTCTTCTATTAGTTCTATAATAATATTATAGCTTTCTTTGTATTCTTGTGCTAAATCTATGTGACCTGATGATTCTAATTGATTAATTTCATATGTTAATTTTTTTTCTGTATTTTTATTAATTATATATTCATAAAATACTTTAGATATATTTGAAGCATTTTTCGCTAAACTTATATCATTTCTTAATTTTTCTATATCTGTTACAATATTTTTTCTTATACTATTTAAGTGTTGTACAAGTTTTTCGTCTTTATCTTTTCCGAGTTCAAAAGTCTTTTTCCATTTACTAAAAGTTATTCCCCATTTTATTACATAGTTTTCTAATTTAAATATGTCTTCTTTTTCTATATCTAAAAATCCGCTTTTAAGATAATTAAAAATTGCATCATGAGAAAAATTATTATTTGCTACTTCTAAAATTGAAAGTACATATTTAACTACAATATTTTGATTCAAATCTCTTTTTTCATCAATAAATACAGGTATTTTGTAATTTTCAAAAATTCCTCTAACAAGTGAAGAATAGGTCTCTATATTTTTGGTAATTATTCCGATTTCGTTATATCTATATCCATCATTTTTTACTAATTCATCTATTTTTTTTGCAACATTTTCTATCTCTGAATATGTATTTTTAGCTAAAAAAAGATTTACATTTTCCACATTTTTTTCATATTTTGTGGATTTATTATTACTTATATTATTTACCAAATGCTCTAAATCTTTTGTTTTAAATCTACGCATTTTTTCTAAATTAATATTTCCTTTTACATCTATTTGGGCATCATTAAATATATCTAATAATCTAGATACAGTTAACTTATTTGAATGAAATATATCTTTATCTGGGTTAGTTGTAAAGTTAAAATCATCAACACAAGTTGTTATTGTTACTTCTTTTGCCTGTTTTGCAATTTCTTTTATTACATTATATTCTTGGGTTGT
>CAYJKK010000040.1:1253-1539 GCA_964370905.1 uncultured Clostridium sp.
ACAACAAATTAAGCATATCTGATTCTTCAAGATACTTATTTTCTAAATATTTTTCAAAATTTTCATATATTATTAAAATATCTGATAATTTAGTTTTAAAATATTTATCTTTATCTTCAAGCTTTTCTATCTCTTCTTTAATATTTTCTACTAAAACTCCATGCTTTTTTAAATCTTTTATCATATTCATACATATATCTATATTTTCATCTGATTTATTTAAAAATTTAAAACTATTTTTATTACTATCTAAAATACTGTATATTAACATTGCTTTCCCAGATTT